>CAYTGC010000173.1:0-10954 GCA_964437195.1 uncultured Myxococcales bacterium
GCGTCACCAGCGCGGCCACCAGAAAGCAGCGCGAAACGCTCCAGCAGGTCGTCTCGGAAGTGAGCCAGGGGGAAGCGCAAGACGCCTATGCCCGCAGCTTGAGTCAGAACGAAATTTCGGGAATTTCCGTCGCGGGACTCTGCCGCCTACGTCACGAGGCCGCGGCAGAGCTTGCCCTGACGCAGAGCGAAGAAGAAGTCTGCCTGCTGATCCGCGTCCCGATCTGATCCCATGGCTCCCGAAAAGAAGCCACAAACATCAGGAAGCGATATCGCAAACTTACGGAGCCGCAGGAGCCGCTTCTGGTTTGTCTTTCGGCGGAGTCGGCGAAGCAGGAGCGTCAGGTGACGGTATCGCTGGCAAGGCGCCGCCTTCCGGGTTGATGGTCTCGGGCTGACCGATGCGCTCGCAAAACTCACCGTAGTCGCCCGTGCACTGGTAGCTTGCGCGACGGTTACAGCCGGTGGCCTTGAAGAAATCTGGCCGATTCTTGTCCGGTCTGTCGACAGTGACGCGATCGCGACTGCACTTGAATTCGCCCGCAAAGCGATCGATCACGGTGTTGGCGCGAAGAACGCATCCCGGCGCAAGAAGAAGGAACGAGATTGTTAAAAAATGTTTTCCAGAAAACATTTCACAATCATAAAGAAAAACCACCGGTGGGCGTAAGAGGAAGCAGCAGACGGACGAGCCAAAGGCAAAACCAGAGGCCAAACCTACTGCCACAGCTCAGAAAGCGCAGCTACACCCATGGGCGGCGTGAACTGAGGCCAGCCGCTGCGCAGCAGGTCGAAAAGTTCACCGCGTGCAGCCTGAAGCAGTGACTCCGATCCAACGCGGAGGAGCGCATCTCCGCAGTGTCCAAAGAATCGGTAGCCTGCCACCAGGCGATGCTCGGTGTCCCCACCTGCCCACACCGACCGCGTGAGAACACGACCGTGCAGGACCCGGATTGGCCAACCAGCCAAGCTGCTGCCACGCTCATCTGCAACAAGGTGGATAGACTGCGAACTGGTCAGTCCCGTCGACAATAGTGACTTTAGCTGCGCATCTTCAAGCGTGGGTGGACGCACCAGCAGTTGCCCCAGGCGAAGCTCTAGCCGGGCTTTGCGGGCGACCAAAATCCGCATCCCGTCTTGTTCGCCGACCAAATCCCAGCCACCAGTCAGCTCGTCGAGCGCCTGTGCCTGCTCACTGGGCAAGATGGCTTGGCGCGCCACCGCATCGGACGCCTCAAGGAGCGGAGATACGGCCTCTTCGATGACCGCGATTCGCAAGCGCATGCAGTTTGGAATTGTATCGGAAATGCTGCTATAGAACGCGGCGCACGCGGGCTGCATCTCTGGCCGCCCGCACTTGAGGTCACGCCATGACGCACGCTCCCCACCGCACGTTTTCTCAGTCTCTCGCTTCCTTGCTTGGTTCTTCGGCATCCACGGCCAATCGGACGTTTGCCTTTGGATCGATTCTCGCCACGGTCTCGGGCCTGCTTCCCGGCTGTGACCCTGCGACTTCGGCCACGGCTGAAAACCCGAACGTCGATTCGCTGGAGCAAGGAGTCATCGCCTACGGTCAAGCCGACTGGGTCCAGCTCAAAGGCCGCCGTGACACTTCGCAGGTTCACTTCTACAAGGAGTTTTGGCGCGACACGTCTGGATGCAACAGCCGTTTTGGCTGCCGATCCATGACCGTCTTCATCAAGCTGCGCGTCAAGCCCAACGCGAGCGCAGACCTGTCGAAGAAGAAAATTGGCGTCGTGTATCGCGAAGCCGGTCGCGCCGACCCAGTAACCACCGTCGGAAACTACTTCACGACGCACGGGGACGGGTATGAAGAATGGCACGTTCCCGTCAAGAGCGACACGTTCCGTGGCACGTTCCTGTTCACCGCTTGGTACGAGGATGGCGTCGGCGGCACGTTCTTCGATGACAACAGCAGCCAGCGTTACGCGATCCAGTGGCAGTCGAGTGATTGGCAGACGCTGTCGCAAGATTATTCAGTGACGACTGCTCGGTTTGACTCGACTGGTGTCCGTGGCCCAATCGGATTCATCGTGCAGGATCTCGACTTCGACAAGGTCCTCAAGTTCGTGTACTCAACCGACGGGTGGGCGACCAGCCGCGAGCTACCGATGGGACCGGCTGGCAGCAAGAACATCCTTTCATGGAAGAGCGACGTCGATCAGGACTTCGAGCGCTGGCAAGTCGACCTCGATCTGCCGGGTAGCTTTTCGACGTTCTCCTACAAGCTGATTTATCGCCACGGCACGGGCGGCGGAGTCAGTCCCGCTGAGTTCTCATTCTCCAGCGGCCTTGCGAAGATGTAGTGGTGCTAGCTTCCCAATTCTGTGGTTCAATCTGCCGTCGTGAGTTCGTCGGTTTATTGCCTGGGCGGGACAGAAGTTGGGAAGCGGTCTGCGCTGACTCGACTGCTGTGGGTGTGTGTATGTTTTTCGGCCTGCACCCCAAATACACCCGCGCCATCGACGCTGACTGGTCCTGAACCAGGGCGGGAAGCCAAACCCCGACCCAAGCAGGAAGCGCCGCGTCTGCCTCCCGTCAGTCCACCACCGGGAGACAAGCTGTGGGCGCGACTGACCGACATGGCGGGCCTGGCCGAGATCATTCCGACGGGCCCGCAGCCAAGCTTTGGGGCCGTTTTGGCCAGCCTCGAAACGCCGTACAAGCTGGTCAGTCCGTATAGCGGCCTTCGCGGGGACACCGCACTGCGCGTTCTCGAGGTGGCGATCGGCATTCCAAATGTCGAAACCTATCCCGAGCCCGCCAAGGAGACGACGGCGCCGCCGCGGTTCGATCCGGTGTGGAATCGCTACCGTGGCGTGTATGAATCAAAGCTCTCACTGCTGTTGCCAACGACAAACTGCTACCGATTCCGGCTTCCGCTGCCGACCAAAGGTTCGCTGGTCTTCCATTCGGCCCTGCTGCCCAAGAAGAACGACAACGGAAAGGCGCCGGTCGAGCTGTCGCTCAGCGTCGACGACCGAGTGCTATGGACAGAGAAGCAGGCGACGGCGAACCGCTGGCAGCGACATGAAATTGCGCTAGGAACGCAGGCGGAGGAACCCGCCAATGCGTCGCACGATCTGAAGCTGTGCGGGCGTAGCGATGGGTCACCGCTTGGAATTCCAGTGATTGGAAACCCCGAGTTGTGGGCGCATGGTTTGGGCGCGGCGGCTCCCAACGTGCTGCTGATCATCGTGGATACGCTTCGAGCCGATGCGCTTTCATCGATGCCAGAGGTCCAGAAGTTTGCGCAGAAGGGCGCACGCTTCGAGCAAGCCATTACATCAGCGACGTGGACACGGCCTGCGCTGCTCTCGCTTCTGGGTGGAGACTTGCCCTCGGCGGTGGGCCAAAACGCCGAGGACATGATCCCCAAAGAGCGCGACCGTCAGCGTTTCTACGCGCTTGACCGCAAGCTCTTGCCGCGAGTGCTGCGCGAATCGGGAATGAAGGTTACGGCCATCGGCAACAACTTCTTTCTGCTCGGCTATCCGCAGATCGGTCTATCACTCGGTTTCGATGAAGTAGCCGACGTGCGCCATCCGGTGCAAGACTCGCCGGCCATCACACGAGCGGCACTGCGTTACTTGCAGGAAAACCGCGAGCGGTCGTTCTTCCTTCAGCTTCACTACGACGCACCGCACTGGCCCTACTCACCGCCGCCGCAGTACCTTCCCAAGGCGTCGCTTGAGCAAGCCGCGCACATGGCAGGGCGAGGCATCGGGCTCCAGCCTGTATCATCGGAACCGTCGGCTCGTTCCTACCTTGCCGAAGCGGCCTACGCTGACGCGCAGATTGCGCAAGTTCTGGGCGAAGTCGAACGGCTGGGTCTGACGTCGAGAACCATGGTCGTCATCGTCGGCGATCACGGTGAAGTCTTCGACATCAACCACAACCACTTTGTGCTCGCGCTAAAACAGCCGACGCTGTACCACCACGGCTGGTCTGCGTACGACGAGATTCTGCGGGTTCCGATGATCCTGGCCATGCCGGGCCGTCTACCTGCGGGCGTTGTCGTCAAAAACCAAGTCCGGCTTTTCGATGTGGCACCGACGGTGCTCGAGACGCTCGGCCTGTGGGACAAGCGAACGGCGCTGCCGAGCGGCCACCTTCAGCAAGGACAAAGTCTGGTTCCACTGCTGGCCGGGGAAACCGAAGCCAGCGAACGAGCGGCGTTCGTCGAGGGACAAAACGTAAGGGCGCTTCGCTCGTCGGGTTATCTCTATCTGCGACGGAGCGATCCACGGCTCAAGCCGCTCGAAGCTGCGAGTGCCCTTTTTCAGGTTCCCGAGGAGCTTTACAACCTGCAGGACGATCCGCAGCAGCATCGCAACCTGTTGCAGGGCCAAAGAACGGCGCTCGTCGAACAGACGCTACGGACGATGCGCGACCTCTTTTCTCGCCATGCACCGAGGCTGCCAGATGCAAAGATGCCGGTGACTCACCTCGCTCTGGCACCGGGTCCAACGAGTCGACAGCTTCACGGCTTGATCATGAGCAGTGATCTTCAGCTCGCGGTCGCGGGGGTTCGCGATGGCGAGGTGACGCCGCTCCGTCCGGGACAGCTAGAAGTACTGCTGCAACCCGGCGGCCAGCTCGACGTGCACATGGACCCGGATGCCAAATTGGAACTACAGCTGACCCTCGATGGGCTCCCGCTCATGAAAGAGCAGCTTTTGCTCGGGCCGTACAGCCTGCCACTGCTAAACCAAGGCACGACGACGAACGTCGGTACTGGTCCAAACGACGGCACGCCCGATGCTCGTCCAGCGGACAACACGGAGCCACTGACGCTGGCACTCCAAGGTCCAATCCTCGGACGGCTCTTCGCTGCGTATCCACCTGTGATCGGTGAGCGTGGTGACGTGCTGCTGTGGCGCGATCAGCCCAGTCCAGGAGCCATCGCGACCAGTCTTTCGCGCGGGGGCGGCTCGACCCAGAGCGAAGTAGCCACCGTCATGCGCGATTGGGGCTATGCGCAGCCGGAAAAGAACCAGCCTGCGACGCCCCAGCCCAATCCTCCGCCGCCAAACCCTGCCCCGAATCGACCCACGCCTGTCGGAACGACTCCGCCCGGTCCGTCGCCCAAATAGCACGGAGGCCGCCATGTCTCGCCATGTCCCAAGGAGCTTGCCCATGACTCGCCGGTATCGTCGCTGGACCCTGCTCTTTTTGACCACGACTGTGCTCGCGTGTGGCGCGCCAACAGCGGATGCCCCGGATCTGGGCAGCGACGGACCCGACCCAATCGACAACCCGCAGGGACCGTGCGCAGCACTCGCTCCACCTGCCACAGACGCGACGTGTCCAGTCACCGTTCGCTATGTCGCCAACAAATCGGTCCGGTCCGTTGCCATCGCAGGTGAGTGGAACGGCTGGAGCACGACGGCGCAGCCGCTAAGCGGGCCCGACGGATCGGGCGCATACACACTCACGCTGAACCTGCCGCCCGGCGTACACGGCTACAAAGTGGTAGAGGATGGAACAAACTGGCTTCTCGATCCGCAGAACGCGTATCGCAAGTATGTCGGCGGAACGGAAAACTCTGGGTTGCGCGTCGCCGACTGCTACAAGCCGAGTCTGTTCGTCGAGCCCGGATCACTCCAGGTCACGCGCCGAAGCCAAGGGCAAGGCGAAGTTGTGGCCACCATTCGGGTGCGTTCCCCCAAACAAGCGCTGACCGACGGACTTTGCCAGCTTCGCTCGACGATACGCAAGCCGGACTCGATCGTGCCCGGAACGCTGCCGTCACTGTCGTCGATCGAACTCAAGATGGCGCCAGACCGCCAAAGTGCCCAGCTGCACCTGCGCAACCTCGATGACGGCAAGTACGCTGTGTCACTGACACCTGTCGCAGGCGGCAAAGAAGGCGAACCGCTGCTCTTGCCATTTTGGGTCGAGCCCGAGCCCTTCCGCTGGTCGGACACGCCGCTCTACATGGCGATGATCGATCGTTTCGCAAACGGCGACGGACAGAACCCCGGATTGGTCGGCGGCGTGCGCAGTGAAGCCAACTTCCGTGGTGGCGACCTCATGGGTGTGACCCAGCAGATCGAGAGCGGCTACTTCGACAAGCTCGGGGTCAAAGCGCTGTGGCTCAGTCCGTTTGCCAGCCAGCCCGCGACTGCGCACCTCGACCAGAGCGGCAAGTATTTGGTCACCGCGTACCACGGCTACTGGCCGGTGCAAGCGCGCAAGGTGGATGACCGACTTGGTGGCGACGCCGCGCTTCAAAAGCTGGTGCAGGCTGCTCACCGTCATGGAATTCGCGTGCTGATGGACGCGGTTCTCAATCACGTTCACGAGCAGCATGAGTACTTTCAAGATCCGCAGAAGCGGGCCTGGTTTCGCACCGGCTGCATCTGCGGATCGCCCGGCTGCGACTGGACGGAAAAGCGACTCTCGTGCCTGTTTGCGTCCTACATGCCGGACATCGACTGGACGGTCCACGATGCGTCCGAGCAGTTTCTTTCCGACACGCTGTGGTGGCTCGAGACCTTCGACCTCGACGGGCTACGCGTCGACGCAGTCAAGCACGTCGAAGACTCTGCAATTTTCAATCTGACGGCCCGTGTCCGCGAGCGCTTCGAACAAGCAGGCACGCGCTACTACCTGCTCGGTGAAACGGCGATGGGTTGGCGCGAGGGCGACGTAGCGGCCAACCAGAGCGAGTACGACACCATCAAGCGCTACATGGGCCCAAACGGTCTCGACGGACAGTTCGACTTCGTGTGGTATCACTCAAGCGCATATCGAACGTTTGCATACGACGAGAAGCGGTTCCTTCACCTCGACTACTGGACCCACGCCAGCCTCGATCAGTTCAAGGGCAGCACGATGGTAAATTACCTCGGCAGCCACGACACCAGCCGCTTTGCGACGATGTGCACCTATCGCGATCCAGCACCGGGCTCGCCGTGGGATCGCAACATTGCGAACAACAAGTGGGACAAGCTGCCGCAAGCGCCGATCGATGACGAACCGTACGATCGCCAGTGGCTCGGCTCGCTCGCGGTCTTCACCATGCCGGGGCTGCCGCTGCTCTACTACGGCGATGAGTACGGCGAGTTCGGCGGCGGCGATCCTGACAACCGCCACCTGATGCGGTTTTCAGCCGAGCTGTCTTCACGCGAAAAAAATCAGCTCGACCGAATGAGCCGACTTTTGCAGGCCCGCCGAGCACTGCGGGGACTGCGGAGAGAACGTCTCATTACCGCGCTGCTGACCGAGGACGTCTATGCCTATGGACGCCCCGATGCCGATGCCAAACAGAGCGCGCTGGTGGTGTTAAGTCGACTGCCTTATTCAACGACGGCGCAAGTGCCCGTGCCGTCCGAGCTCGGCTTTGCACCGGGTACCGTGTTGAAAGATCAGCTCAGCAGCCAGACGTTCACGGTACCTGCGTCTGGCGGTCGGCTGTCGGTCACCGTACCTGCGCGCAGTGGGCTCGTGCTGGCCCCGCAGTAGCCCGGGTTTGGCGGTCGCAAACACGCCGACTTTTGGTAGCCTAACAACATCATGCTTGCAGCTTGTGCCTCTCGACGCGCATCCCTGCTGGAGCGACTTCCGAGCAACGCCTGTGCTGTGCTGTTTTCGGGTCGGGAGGAACGCCGCAACGCCGACAACACACACCGCTATCGACAGGCGTCGGACTTTCTCTATCTGACCGGAATGTCCGAGCCCGAGGCAGTGGCAGTATTCACACCCGGCAAAGAGCGACAGTTTACGCTGCTGTGCCGCCCGCGCGACAAGTTTGCCGAGCTGTGGTACGGGCACCGCTCGGGGCTGGAAGGCGCGACGGAGCTGTATGGGGCCGACCAGTCGTTTGACATCCACGACCTGGAACGCAAGCTGTGCGATCTGGTCGATGGCTTCGACGAAGTCCACTATCTCATCGGCGACCGAACTGAGCACGATCAGCTGATTGGCCGAACCATTGCCCGCTTGCGCCGCAACGAGCGCAACGGCAGTCGAGCCCCGAGCCGCGTCGTCGACCTCAAGTGCACGCTGCACGAGCTTCGTCTCATCAAAGACGAGGCGGCGATCTTGAGCATGCGTCGCTCTTGCGCCGTGACGGTCGAAGCGCACCTCCTGGCGATGCGCGCCTGCACCGCCGGCAAGCGCGAGTTTGAGCTAGAAGCGCTGGTTGATTACGGTTTCCGCCGCCGCAACGGCCTGCCGGGATATCAGAGCATCATTGCCGCAGGAAAGAATGCGACGGTGTTGCACTACGTCGATTGCCAAGATGAGCTTGAAGCTGGGCAGCTGCTTCTCGTTGATGCTGGGTGCGAGCTGGATGGTTTTACGGGCGACGTGACGCGGACGTATCCGATAGCGGTAGCTGGCTCAAGGCCCAGCTTTACGCGGGAACAGCGGCAACTCTATGACATCGTACTCGATGCGCAGCTTGCGGCGATTGCGTCCGTTCGCCCCGGTGTCACCATCGAAGAGCTACACACGCTCATCTGTCACCGACTGGCGTCGGGGCTCTGCGCCTTGGGTCTGCTCAGTGGCGATCCTGCCAGTGCCGTCGAAACCGGAGCACTCAAGCGCTTTTATCCCCATCGATCGAGTCATTTTTTGGGGATGGATGTTCACGATGTCGGTAGCTACTTTCCCGACGGCACGGCCCGACAGCTTGCGCCGGGAACGGTGTTTACCATCGAACCAGGACTTTATGTGCAGCCCGACGACCCGCTGGGCCCAGAGTGGCGTGGCATTGGCATTCGCATCGAGGACGACATCCTCATCACCACGACCGGACACGAAGTCTTGACTGCCGACTTGCCGAAGCGCCCCGACGATGTACTCAAGCTGGTTGGAACCGGCGTCACACTGTTTGTCTAAGTTAGAGCAAGGCTCAACCGGAGACCCCGAAATGCACTGTCGAACACTGCCTGTGTTTTTTGGTTTTTCACGTCGCGCGGCGAGTCACTTCGCACTCGCATCAGTTACCGTCGGGTGGCTCTCGGCCGCAGGCGCGATTGAGCACGGCCCTGTGGGCCCATGGGAGCTTGTGCGCAATGACGGAGGCGTCGAGGTTTACCGTCGCACGGTTGGAAACTCGCCTCTCCACGAGTTCCAGGGAACCGGCATGGTCGAGGCGCCAATTGCCTCGCTGCTGGCCGTCCTAGACGACGTGGATCATCGGCTGGAGTGGATGGCCGAGGCAGTGGCCCAGACGCTCATCAGCCGCAACGGCGATCGCGACCAGACCTTTTACTCGCGAACCGGCGCACCGTGGCCGGTCTCTGACCGCGATGTCGTGATTCGCGCCGTCACGTCGGTCGACGCCAAGGCCAAAATGGTCAAAATCGAGATGAACTCGACGGAAAGTCCGGCCTGGCCGCCCCAAAAAGGCGTCGTGCGGATGCCTCACCTGTGCGGTCACTGGTTTCTGTGGCCCAGCAACGGTGGAAAGTGGACACGCGTCGAGTATCAAGTCCATGCCGACCCGGGCGGTTCACTGCCGACGAGCATCATCAACCTGGTGTCGAAGAAGATTCCGCACAGCACCATCACGTCCATCCAAAAGCAGGTGGTGAAGCGCAAGTACCCCGAGTACGAGCAAAAGATTGCTCTAATGCCGGAGTACAAAGAGTTTCTGCCGCTGCTGCCGGGCATGGCGATTAAGCCCGTGACGCAGGCGCCTCCTGCGACAACGCCAGCGAACGCACCGAGTCCGATTCCAAGTGGAACCCCGAAAGCGGCTGGGAGCGAGAAGTGAACCGCCGGACGGTGCTGGGACTGGCCTGCGCAGCAGTGGCCATGCCGAAGCAGGCCCTGGCTGGATCGCCGCCGTCGCCGCCAACCCCGTCACGCCCGGCCACGATGGAGACATCCGCAGTACGCTTGCAGCTTCGGCACACCTGGACGACGGTGATGTCGAGCAGTACATTCCGCGATGTCGTGCAGGTTCGAATTACTCGCGACGGGCTGACGGGAATTGGGGAGGGTGCGCCAATTCCGCGCTATCACGAGTCGGCCACGTCGGCGCTGCGCGCGCTAGAGACCGTGCGAGGGCTGGTGGAGCAGGCCGATCTGCTTGCGCATGTGCCGCTGCTGGCTGAGGTCGGAAAGCGGCTACCGGGCGAGTGGGCGGCGAAAGCGGCGCTGTCGGGCGCGATTGCCGATTGGATTGGCCAGCGACTGGGGTTGCCGGTCTTCCGCTATCTGGGTCTCGATGGCAACGCGGCGCCACTCACGACGATGTCGATTGGGATCGACACGCCGGAGATGACGCGACAAAAAGTCCAAGAGGCGGCAGATTTTCCGATTCTCAAGGTGAAGGTCGGTCTGGACAGCGACGAAGCGACGATTGCTGCAGTGCGTCAAGTGACCTCGAAACCGCTGAGGGTAGACGCCAACGAAGGCTGGAAGACCAAAGAGGTCGCGCTGCGAAAGCTTGAGTGGCTGGCGAAACAAGGAGTGGAGCTAGTCGAACAGCCGCTTCCTGCCGCACAGGTTGCGGAGGCCAAGTGGCTCAAGGCGCGCTCGCCGATGCCGATCTTTGCCGACGAGTCCTGCCTGCGCCCCAGCGACATTCCACGCGTTGCCGAGACCTGTCACGGGGTCAACATCAAGCTCGACAAATGCGGCGGCATCTTCGAGGCCCACAAGATGATTGCCATCGCCCGCGCCCACGGGCTCAAGGTGATGATTGGCTGCATGATCTCAAGCTCCGTATCGATTGCCGCGTCGGCGCATCTGACACCGCTCGTCGACTATGCCGATCTCGATGGCTTCTTGCTGATTGCAGGCGATCCGCTGGAATCGACGACGGTGAAGCGCGGAAAGCTCATCCTGCCGAATCGACCCGGACTGGGACTGATTCCGCGCTCCCCGTGAAAGTTTCCGTCGCATCTGCCGGACAGTGCTATCAAAGGCGCGATGAATCCCAAGGTGGAGATGTTTTCCAACCGGCTGCGCAA
>CAYTGC010000174.1:0-10888 GCA_964437195.1 uncultured Myxococcales bacterium
ACAGTCAGCTCTTTCAGCTCGACGACGAACTGCCGTTTGATGCCGATCGCTATCGGGCGCTGCTCTCGGCGGAAACGTGGCGACGAGGCCAGCGTGGCGAACTGAATGAGTCAACGGTCGAGTGGGTATTCCGCTGCATCGCCGACGGCTGGGTCGATGAACATCTGTCCGACATCCGTGATGCGCTGCTCGAGCTGTTGGCCATCCGCGATGCCGATCACCTGGATGCCCTGCTCTGCCGAGCGACGGAACAAATTCTGGGCGACGGACAGCGCACGCTGAGCATGGCTGACGAAGAAGCGCCGCTGTTGACCCAGGCGGATCACCAGCTCTTGCGCACCACGACAAACGCAGTGACCGGAGAGCATGTTCCTCGACTGGGTGCGCGGCTTCTCGCCCGGCGTTACGCCATTCAGCTGGGACTTTTGTCGAAGCAGTCCGGCACTTGGCAGCGGACCTGTCTTGGTGACGCCGTGCTCGAGCTTCCCCGCACCTATACGTGGCCGCTGCTTTTGTCGTTTGAAACCCAGCAAGCCCTTGATCCATACGATCGCTGGCGGGTTCCCTTGGAATCTCTTGGGGAAATGCACGGGCGCGGCACCTTCGTCGTGCGCACTGCGGACTTCGACGGAGATGACAACGCGCGACTGTTTCCGTGGCAGCGAGTGCGCAGGCTCCAGCGACTTGGGCTCGTCGAACCGGTGCCGAGTCCCCTTCTGTCCGCCGCCGATCCATCTCGCAGTGAGTTTCTGTTCCGATTGACGAGCGCCGCCTCCCACGCAGCAGAGCGCGTACTGCGCACGCCACATCACGAGGTCGTCCGGCTTGCCCAGACGCTTTTGCAAGAGCGGACGGACGACATGATGATGCCGTATCGGCTCCGTCATCGCGCGCTGGACGATCAGCAGCCGATGATCGCGACACACGATCCGCCGACGTTTGTGCCCGATTCGATGCTGCCTTCGTTTGAAGACACGACTCCCTCGAGCGATTCCGGTCAGCTCTTGCGTGTCACAGATCTGGCGGAATCAGCGCTGCGTCTGTCCCCGGATCGCGATGAGGAACCGCTGTCCGATGACGCAACCGAGCCAGCGGTCGAGGCGGTGCGGCCAGGATCTGGTGGAGATCGTGGGCCACAACAGATCGATCTCGGCCCACTGATTCGTCGCGCCTGGGGTGACTTGCAAGAACGGCGCGTCCATTTTTCCTTGCTTGGACCAACGACCGAGGTGTTCGGCGAACGAAGGATGCTCGTGCAAACGCTGCGTGAGATCCTGCGCGGAGCCGCCGCCAGTGCACAACACGGCTCGCATAGCCTGGCGCTGGTTACCGTCGAGTTGGCGCCGCAAGATGATCACGTTGTGCTGTTTGTTCACGACAACGGAATCGGGCCACCTTTGCCGACGCTTCCCAGTATGTTCGAGCTTTCCGATGAAGAGGTCGCCGAGCCCAGTGACCCCGAGGGCGAAGTTCCGAGCATTCAGCGGCTGCAGCAGTCACTGTGGACTCTGGGCGGCGAGCTTACACTCTTGGCCCCGCGCCTCGGCGGCACCAGCCTGCGAATCATCTTGCCGCGCAACATGGAATCCCAGCGCTCTGCAGCTTGACCGGCCCCGCCTGCTACGCCCCCGACATGTAGAGCTTTTCTTCCCATTTGTCCGGTCTGGTACTAAAAAGTACCGAGACGATCGATCTCCCAAATAAGCCCAACTCCTCAAACGCCGCCGAGTCCGCTTCTGGGCGGCCCGCTCTGCGAGGTCTTCGATGCGAGCAAATCGAGTCCGGTTGCGATTCACGCTCTCCTTTCCGCTGGCTGCGCTGGCCCTTGTCGGCTGCAAGCCGCAGATGGTCAGCCTAGGCGGTGACGACGCGCCAGGGCTTGTCGATGCCGGGCCGCCGGAAGAACTCGAAGATCTGGCGAGGTCCTACCAACCGCCCAAGATTCCTGGCTGCGTGGGTGACTGCGTCGTGAACGCCAAGTGTCCCGCTGACAAGGGACCAACGACGCTGAGCGGCACCGTCACGATTCCTTCCGGCCTACTTCCGGTCTACAACGCGCGTGTCTTCATTCCCACCGGGGAAGAAATTCCGCCTCCGCCACCGAGCGGCGCATACTGCGATCGCTGCGACAACAGTCCGAGGTTTTTTTCGACGACGACCGACATAAACGGCAAGTTCACGCTGCGCAACATTCCGGCGGGTCGCAACGTACCGCTCATCATCCAAGTTGGGAAATGGCGTCGCGTGCTGTCGATTTCCGAAGTCTCGGAATGCTCGGCCAACCTGCTCGATCCCGCGGAGACCAGATTGCCGCGCAGTCGCGTGGAAGGGAACATTCCCAAGATTGCGCTATCCACCGGGAGCGCTGATGCCATCGAGTGTCTGCTCCGCAGCAAAAAGCTGGGTCTCGATGACACCGAGTTTACGCCTGAGTCCGGATCGGGTCGGGTGAACCTATACGCCGGAGCCAATGGAGCGGCCCAGTACGTATCGACGATGAATGGCGGCGTGCGGTTCACTGCGGCGATGCCACAGCCGAATCCCAGCTGGTGGGACAACTATGACAACTGGACCAAGTACGACATCGTGGTTTTGTCGTGCGAAGGTCAGCAGTACATGACGTACAAAAGCCAGGCAGCGCTCGCCAATCTGGAAAAGTACATCGGCAGCGGTGGGCGCGTCTTTGCTTCGCACTGGCACAACGGCTGGATGGCGAATGCGCAGTCACCGCAGCTCATTCAAACGGTGGCGGCTTTCACCAGCAACCTCAGCTTGGGAACGATCACGGCAACGATCAACACCACGACCGAAAAGGGGGCAGCGCTCGCAGACTGGCTGACTCTGCCGGCCGTTTCGGGAGCCACGCCACCGCCGCGTGGACTGCTCCCAGTGATGGGAGCGCGGAACACCGTTTCCAATCTGAGCATGTCGCTGGCGCAGCGATGGGTCGATGCGCCCAATGGAGCGGCACAGTACTTTTCCTTCGAGGCGCCGATTGGTGCAAAACCGGCGGATCTGTGCGGACAGATGGTGTTTACCGACCTGCACGTCAGCTCGGGAGTGGGTGGCGATTCCTCTCAGGCTGGCATCCCATTCCCGAACGGATGCAACGCAGCGACGCTGTCCGCGCAGGAAAAAGCGCTCATCTTCATGCTGTTTGATCTGACAAACTGCCTCCAACCACCGATTGGCTAACAGCCAACCTCGGCAGCGGCGGGCATCAAAAACCTGAAGACAGGAATCCCGAAAGCGGCCCGCTGCTCGAATCCCCAAACCGCCAAATGTCTTGCTTCATCGCGCGCGCGAGCGACACCAGCAGATCCCCGTGACGCTTGTAGCTGTAGTTTAGGAGTCTGCCGCTAGAGACCGCGCCGCCCCCACGTCCACCGACGATAAACGGCAGATTGTCGTGACTGTGCGTGTTGCCATCACAGACTTCCGAACACAGCACCACCAGGGAGTAATCGAGCATCGTGCCATCGCCTTCGGGGCGCTGCTTGAGCTGATCGACAAGATACGCAAACTGCTGCACCCACCAACGTCGCTGCGAAAAGTAATCGCGAAACTCTCGCTTGCCGCGGTCGTGACTGGGTCCGTAGTGCGACGCCTGATGGCTCCGCATATCGAACTTCGGATCGTACATTTCCGTCGCTGGAAAGCGGCTCATGATCAGCTCGCTGGTGTGATGCGACGCTTGCACGACACCGACTTTGGTCAGTCCGCACGCCATCGCCTGAACCATCAGATCCAGCTGCGCTCGCAAGATCTTCGGGAACAGTCCCGGATCATACAAGCTGGTGTCCGAAAGTCCGCTCGTGTCGATGCGAGGATCCGAGCAAGTTGCCTTCGGTGGCGGAGTCATTCCGGGGATTCCCTTCACCCGACGTTCGACCTGGCGAAGCGCTTCAAGGTGCAGATCCAGCTTCTTTTTTTCGACGCTGCCGAGCCGTAGCTGAAGCTCTTGCAGATCTTTTGCGGTGGCATCCAGCACGCTCACCGCAAGTGGATCGGGACTGCCCGTTCCGCCGCCACCACCACCGGACGGATTCTGTTTGCCGAACAGGCGCTCGAACGCCTTCATCGGATTGTCTTCCGGTGTCGCGCTCACGCCCGCACTTGGGTACGAGACATGTTTGTCGCCCGACGCGTTGTTGTAGTTGGCCATCGCGCCCAGATAGACGTGACGAAACAGCGTCCCTGATCCTGCGGTGCGAGCAAGGTACTGATCGATCGATTCGCCATTGCCTCCGTCGACAGCGGTCAGGATTTTCTTCGCCCCGCCAGGATGGCTGCCGCTGTCGGTTGGACCTGACGACAGTCCGTTTAGAAAGACGCAGTCCTCCTTAAAAGTCCCCAGCGCTTGGAGCTGATCGTTTACGGAGAAGCCGCGCTCTGGTCCTTGCAGATGCCACAAGCTGGGACTCCCATCCGCAGCAGGTCCGGCAACGCCATCCGGAAAGTAGAAGAAGATCACGCGACGGGCCCCACCGGAAGGGGCGGCCAAGGCACGCCGCGACGAGGGAAATAGTCCACCGAGTGGCAGCGCAAGGGCGGATGCGGCGGCAGCGCGAAGCAGCGAACGTCGTGAAAATACGCTCATTAGATGCCTCTTATTTCAACGGGCTCTCTGCACTCCGCGAAAGGAATGCATCGCTCTCTGTGTAGGAAAGGAGCAGCTCACGAATGCTGCCGCCACTGTCACGGAAGCGGCGACCGAGCTTCCACAGCGTGCAGAAGTCATCGCCGACGTGTTCTTGTGCACCGCGTGCGTAACGAACCGTCTTGCGCACAAAGCACGAACGCGCACGATCTGATTCGGCAATCAGCGCGGACAGCTCACGCAGGCTGCTGTACGGAGCGTGGGTCAGCGACCCCAGCGCTTCCCGATCATTGAGATCACCGAGACCATCTATCGACTGACCGTTTTCACTGTCTCGCCAGCGACCGATCGCATCGAAGCGCTCGAAGCCAAAGCCGACATCATCAATGTACTGGTGGCAGCTCTTGCAGAAAGCGACACTGGTGTGCTGACGGAATCGCTCGCGCGTCGTCGCTTTGGGATCGACTTGCGGAACCCCGCCCGCATTGGGAGGAGGCGGCGGAAGCTCTTCACACAGAAGCTGGCGACGGACGAACAGACCGCGACGAATCGGCGAGCTCTGGTCGGAGTGAGCATATGATCCAAGCACACTCCCGTGACCAAGGACTCCCGATCGCGGAAGCGAGCCGTAGGAAACTTTGGCAAGACCTGTTCCCGACACACCGGAAGCACCATACACCTTGGCAAGATCCGCATTCAGGAAGGAATAGTCGGCAGTGAACAGCTCTTCAAAGCGCCCACTTCCCTCGAACGCTACGTGTGCAAACAGGCGCCGCGTCTCTTCGGCCATCGCACTCCGAATCGCATCGCTAAAATCAGGATACAGAACGGAGCTCTTGGTGCTCGACAAGATGTCTTCCGCACCTAGATAGGACAGGCCAAAGGAGCCGATCACTTCTCGGCTCTTCCCACTGGACAACAGTCGCGTCGCTTGCTCCCGAATCTTTTCTGAAACCACCAGATCCCCGCGCCCGGCTGCGTCGAGGAGTTCCTGGTCCGGCATGCTCCCCCAGAACAGATAGGACAGCGCGCTGGCCACTTCGTACGGAGTCAGCCGAAAGGATCCGTCGCCCGCAGGTTCACCGACTTCGGAACGATACAGAAAGTGCGGACTGGTCAGGAGCGCCTGCACCGCTGCACTGATGCCATCCGAAAAGCTCTTCTGCGTCGTGATCAGATCACGGTAGCGAGCCAGCTCTGAATCAGTAAGGGGACGACGGAATGCGCGCAGTCCGAAGGTCTTTAGGAATTGTTCTGCACAGACTTTTTCGCGCCCACCACTTGGGTCACACGGCAGCACCGTAGCCAGGTTGTCTGTCACCTGTTTGGCCGCGATTTCAGCCCCTTTTCGATAGGCTTCCAGATGCTGCTCCGAAACCACCCGCGCGTCGGAGTTGTTGTCAAATCCGTAACCCTCCGGCCGTGCATCAGGAGGAATATCCGCCGACAGATCAACCGGCGCGGCCCCCGGCTTGCAAGTCACCGTGAGAACAGAGTTCTGTCCCCCAAACCCATCGGGCATCGTCCGCGGATTGTTCGGATCGGCAAGCCAGTCCTTTTCATCCAGAACAAACTTGTAGGAGTACGTTCCGGGGTCGATCGCACGCTCGATTTTCCAGCGCTTGTCGGCAACCGAAAACGCCATCGGCCAGCCACCGCCCGCGATTGTTCCAGACCAGTTGTTAAAGCTCCCAGCGACGTGAACAGAGCGCAGCGTTTTCCCCATCGGATCGTAGGAAAACGCAGGAAGCGGACAAGCGGACCCACTCTTCGGAAGCAGATCGGACAGCGTGTTTTGATATTCCTTGCGGGTCAGAAGCCGCAGTCGCCGCGCGCCCAGACTCCGTTCCGCACAAACCGGCTCTGTCGCTTGCATGTTGGCCTGCACATACGCCGTCACATAGCCCGCGCAGTTTCCGCCGCAGCGGCCCGGCGTTCCCGGCGGCATCCGCTCACTGATGATCTGGCGCAGCTCCGCCGTGCTGTGTTTTGTTGGGAGCAGCGCAGGAGCAGAGACGCCCTGCCCTTTGGCTCCGTGGCAAACAGAACACATCTCGACGTAGAGCGCCGCGCCTTTGGCGATTGCATCCGGGTCGCGAGCGAGCGGATCTTCATCGACCGACGTGTCCGTACAGCCAGACAGAGCGAGCAGCACAGACAGCCCACACGCTGCCCAATGAACAGCTCCCGCAACGCCGCGCGGAAGACTGAAAAAACGCGAATACGGAGGAGCAAGTGTCTTCACATGCGGCAACGTACACCAAACCTTGGGAAGGCAAGCTCCCAAAGCGCGACCGCCGTGAGGTCACACAGTTGCGTTAGCTTTTTGCTGCCGGACGCCAGCCCTTGAGCGGGCCCGGTTTGCGACGAACTCCGTAGTGTCCACCGACAAACTTGCACTGCATGACGTACAGCGCAGATGACAAAATGTTCAGCGCCGACTTCAGATCAGCTCGCTCACCGGAGTTGTTCGGGTCCGGCGGCACCGGACTTGGGAAGGCCTCGTAGCAAGCCAACTCCGCCTCGCGCACCGTCGCACGACACTGATACAGTCGCGCCACCACTTCCCCCTGATGGATGGACGGATACATAAACGGAACCCCATACAGCTTGTGGGTGTTGTGGGATGCATTCCGAATCTCTGCCGCGCTCATGCCAAGCAGCTTCACTTCCGGCAGTGGCGTGTCCATGACTTCGCAGCCCAGCATCGATCGCAGAAGCTGCATCACCTCTTCCAGATCACCCACGAGTCCCGATGCCCCTTCGGTGTCTGCGCTTCGCTGTGCATCCAGCACCAACCCTTGCAGCAGATCGAGCTTTCCGCGCAGTCGCATCCGCGGATGGCTCTTTTCGACCAGCGTTTCGTCATCGCGCAGATGAGTCAGGTGTTCCGGCTTTTTCTGAAGCCGCTGTCCCGTCGACAAAACCTTGAATCGACCTTCGCCAGGTCCAGGCGGGCGCCCTGACAGTGACTCACCACCACCACGGGCCGACTGACGCTGCGCGAGCGGAGACTTTGCGACATCAATCACCGCAGCAGCAAATGCCTCCGCGGCAGCTTCACATGAGGGCAGCGCACCGGACAGATAGGCACCCGCGAAGTTGGTTTCGGTCGGAGGACCAAAAAACTTGGCCAGCTCCACGCCGCCCACCTTGAGCGCCGCATCGACTGCAATCATCGCCTCCAGCGGCGGAGCAATCAGATACGCGAGCGGTTCTCCAACAGAAACCGACGCAAGCTTGGAAAGATAACGTCCCGTCGCGCGTACAACATGCGGAAAGAAACAGAGCCGACCGTGGCCATCCGCAGAATAAAACCACGCTTCATCACGCAGACAGCGCTGGCAGGCTTCGAGCGCGTGATGGACCTCGTCGATATCGTGACTGGCGTAGCAGCCGATCACTTCCCCCGAAAGCGGTCCCGACGCATGGGCTGCACCGGCATAAAACGACTTGGCATAGACGACCTCTGCGTCCGCAGCCTTCGTCCCTTCATCCAGTGCGACGTACAGCGCGTCATCACTCGTACAGGTGATGAAACCAACGGAGCGCACTCCGTCGGGAAGGCCAAGCTGCGCAGCCAGCGGCTCGGCGACTTCAGCAATCGTGCGAACCGACAGGACCTGCGGCTTTACGGGAACCAGGGAAAAACGCGCCATGTCCTTCGCCCCTTACCCGAGGATGACGCCCGACTTTTTGTCGCGCAGGATGCGCACGATGCTGTCGGCAATCTGGACCGCGGCTTGGGCCGGGGGAAAGCCGCGCGGATTGATGTTCGAGATCACCTCGCGGTCCGCATCGGTTGCGCCCGTCGCTGGCCGGTAAATGTAGTACGCCGAAAGACTGTCGGCGAAGCCAAGACCAGGACGCTCTCCGCAGATGAAAATGGCTGATTCACACTCGATGAGCCGAGCGACTTCGTCCATGATCTTCACACGCGAAAGGTGGATGAACAGCGGCGGATTGACTCGAATTCCGCGTGCCGAAAGCTCGGCCACAAGTGCCGTTTGAAGTGGCTCCGCGCTGACGTTGATCGCCTCAGCGGAAAGTCCGTCGCCAAAGATGATCTGGAGCTGGGCTCCTTTGGGAAGCTTGGCCGCGATGGTCTGCTTGGCTTCATCGGACAGAGCCCGACCCGCGTCAGGACGCTGAAGGAAGTGCTTTTTGTCCCTCGCTTGGCTGCGTACCTCGACGCAACCCATACGCTCGAGCGTCTCGCGCTTCACTTCCGACATCACGGCTTCTTTGGCGGCTGCATGGTCTGCGCGGAACTTGAGAAGCGTCGACGTGGTGTAGCGAGTTCCCGACCGCCCGACGGCAATGCGGGCCGGTGTGGACCCGACGAGGGCCTTGAGCTGTGCCGGAGCCGCAGGGCTTTGCAGCGTGCTCGGCCGAAGCAGAACTTCTCCACCTTGAGTCAGCGTCGCCGCCGCAACATGCTCGACGGTGGCCCGAGGATCGCCATGCTTGCGCAGCGCCTCGCGGACCATTCTCTCAATCGCGCCTCGGTCGAGTGTGTCAGCCATGTGCGGCGGTTTATAACACGCATCAAAAAACTGAGGCGATCTCTTCTCATGGGAAGGCTTGCGCGACACGAAATGCAGCGCCGCCCTTCGGGCACATTGTTTGCAAACTGTCGGGATAGGCGCGGTTTCCTGATGAAGACGAAGACCCACAAGCACGCTCGCGGTCCTGACTCCCCCAAGTGGGTGGCAGCAGCGCTTTTGGCGTCGCTGCTTCTAGTGGGGTTTGTGCCGCGGCGAGCCAGCGGTCAAACCGACAAGCAGCCATCGCTTTGGTCGCAGCATGAACAGGGGCAGCGCGAACTGACCGCGGTGGAAAGTCAGCGAGAGCAATCGCAGCGCGAACTCCTTTTGCGTGAAGCCGAGCAGAAAAAGCTCGTCGAGCAGATTGAGAATCTGAAAGCCCAACCGAACGGACCTGTCCGAGATCTACGGCTGGAATCGCTTTTGGCTCAGGCCAAAGATCGCGCCGATGCGCTGACCCGGCAGGCGCAGGCACTTCAGAAGCAGAGCGAGTTTGTCACGCTCCAGCAGCAGAAGCTTCTTCGCCTCGATGAGCGAATCCTTGCAGGAGAGGACGGACCGGTCGATTCGGGAAAGCGGGTGCTCCTTCTTCGCTTGCGGGCGCAGCTCAGCGAGAGGCTGTATGCCGATGCCCCCGAGCGCTTGCGCGTTCTTACCCAAGCCAGTGCAGCACTCGAACAAAAAACGCCGCAAGTCGATGACCCGCAGGGACTGCGAGATCGAGCTGATTTGCTGCGCGACTCCGCGGACAAGCTGCTGCGGGAAATGGCCAAGCTGAAAGACCGTAGGCAGGCGCTTGTTTCCCGTCAGAGGGTGCGACAGCGGGCAGCCACCGTCGATGAAGATCTGTTCGCCGAGCAAGCGACGGCCCGACGCACCGGCGCAAGCTTTGGCGGCCGAGAGACGAAGCTCGCCGATGCCGCCGCCACAGCGCCCAGTGGACCGCCGATTCCGGGCCCGGTCGCGGATACGACGCCACCAGCCAGCACCGCAGCGCTTCGGACGTCCCTCGATCCGGCAACCCTGGATGCCCTTCTGCGCAGCGATGGCAGCGGCGATGCAAGCCAGCAGGCAGCAGCGCTTCAGCGAGCAGAAGCGGAACTTCGTTCGCTTGCAGAGCAGCTTCAGCGTCGGGCCACGCAGTTGGAACAGCGAGCGGCTGCGCTTCCAAACCAGAAGTAACGGTCAAAGCCGCCGCGGCCAGGAAGCGAGAAGCTGCCGTCTAGGTCCCCACGCCGGGACATGGTATGAAGCCGTCGTGCGGCTCAGTCGCCAAAAGGAGTCAGCGTCCCATGCAGCGTCCCATCGTCAACCTATCCGAGCTTCAGTTTCCGCGCGAAGTGCAGCACGGCGAAAGGTTCGCGGCTCGGTTTGCCCCTGTGAGTCCGCTGATCGGAGCCAAGAAGCTGGGCTACAACGTGACGGTCGTTCCACCGGGGAAAAGAGCGTTTCCGTTCCACAACCACCACGTCAATGAGGAGCTGTTCTTCATCCTCGCGGGCGAAGGAACGTTACGAATCGGGAAGGAAGAGCATCCGCTGCGGCAAGGTGACTTCGTGTGCTGTCCTCCCGGTGGTCCCGAAGTTGCGCACCAGATCATCAACACCGGGACCAGCGAGCTGCGCTACCTGGCGGTGAGCACCATGGAAGCAACGGACGTCTTTCAGTATCCCGACTCTGGCAAGTTTGGCGTTGCGGCCAATCGTCAGCCAGGCCAGCGCGTCACCGATGCGCCGTTTGG
>CAYTGC010000175.1:0-10832 GCA_964437195.1 uncultured Myxococcales bacterium
CAAGGGCACTGGACGGTTCAAACTCAGCGATGAGCACAAGCTCTCCATTTGGCAGGACAGAAGCGAGCTTGGCACCTTCTGTCACATACGCACCAATTTGCAGCGGCTGAAGCTCACCGACCACGCCATCGCCTGGGGCCCGCACGGCGTGACGTTCGATGATCTGATGTAGTTCAGCGACTGTGGCGAGCAGGGCTTGCCGTTCCCCTTGCAACGTCGCAAGTTCCCGCCGCAGGGTTGCGACCTTGGCTTCTCCGCTGCGCTGCCGCAGTCTCTGTTCGCTTCGCAAGCGGCGCACATCAAGCAGCATTGCATCGTGTGCGGCTTTGCTCATTTGCGCAGATGCGACAACGCGATCCGATTCCTGAACGGAAACCGCATCTCCCAACTTTTTGTAACGACTCGACTCGCGCTCTGCAAGCTGCGTCTTGATGTCAGCTTCCTTGCTGCGCGCCTTGGCCTGACGCATCGCCGCAGAGCCCGCAGCCACCTCTGCGATGACTGCACCGCGCGTTGCTTTGAGCTCACTTGCAGTGACCGCGATCTGTGGATCGAGAGCCTCAAGGCGCGCACGGCTCGTTGCCAAGCGCTGTTCTTCCACAGCGCTATCCAAGCGCACCAGCAGCTGTCCCTTTTCAACTTTTTGACCCAGCTTGACTTCAATCGCCGCAATCTTTCCGGCGACTGCTGAATGGATGGAATACGCGGAACCATGTACTTCAAGTCGCGTCTTTGTACTCACTTCGTAGACGGTGATCCTGGCCTTGAGCATCCACACGAGCCATCCCACAGCAAGCAGGAGCAGGACCCCAAGCGCGGTCGCGGCAACACGTCCGTTGTCTTTTTCCAGTGACCGGAGTGTGTATGCAAATGGTTGCGCCATCTTCAAACCTATGGATGAGCAATCACGAGCAGCGTTGGAACACGCCGGAACACACACTGAAGTGTCGTCGCCAAAGTTTCCGGATCAAGTGCCGCAAAACTTTCATCCAGAAGGACGACCTGGGCCCGTTGCAAAAGCGCCCGCGCAATGAAGACACGGCTTCTCTCACCGTGGGAAAGCTGCCATCCTGTTTCACCGACGTGGGTATACATTCCACTTGGCATGCGCTGCAATAGGGGTCCAAGCCCAAGCTCTACGCAGAGCTGTTCTGCTTCGCGCAGATCCTCCGCAGAGGGCGGCCACGCGCGCCCGAGCAGCAGGTTAAACGCAAGTGGCTGGCTGAACAGATGATTTTCGTGAAACTGTGGCGCAGTGGCGACGATCTTTCGCCACTTCCGACCACCCAGTGCAGACATGTCCAAACCGCCAAGCAAAAGTTGTCCGCTTTCGATCGGAATCAGTCCGGTCAGCGTCGATGCCATGGTGCTTTTGCCACTACCGGAAGCCCCCTGCAAAAGCACGCGCTGACCGGCTCGGAGCTGAAAAGACAGCTCACGCAGCGTCGGACTGACCGCATTCCCATGCCGTACCGTAATTCGCCGCGCATCAAGCACTACCGCTCCCATCGGAATGTTGGGAGTCACCGCAGTCAGCGGTGAGGCATCACGCGGATCGGCGGTGGACAGAAGGTGCCGACAGCGCCGCAGTGCAATCGCAACACCGCCAAGTTGAGACAGCCCACTCGCCAGCTTGCTAAGTGCCCGAAAGCCGAGCATCACCCCGCCAAACCCAATCGCAAGCCGAGAAGACGAACTGCTACTTTCCATCCACAGAGGGGTCAGTGAAACCACCCCTGTTAACAGCCAACCAAACGGCAGAGCGCCAAACAGAATCGCAGACCACCCGTCGAGCCCGCGGCCAAGCTGATGATATTCTACAAGCTGGTGATCTTCGGCCCGGTGTCGAACGCTTCTGGGCTCTTGAACCAGACGTGTTCGGTGTCCAAGCATCTGTTCCAAAAGTTCACTGACCACACGGAATCGTGATTCTGTCCAGCGTCCACGCGACCGATAGTACAGTGCAGACACACCGACAACAAGCAGCAGCCAGAGAAGCAGAACGCTTAGCGCTGCGCGTGACACCGCAGCCAAGACCAGAAGGGTGCCAAGCAAGTCCAGAAGCGCTGCTCCCGCTGACAGACCGCCCTGACGCAGACCCATCTCGACCACTTCCGATTCAATGATCTGGCAGATGAAGTCGCCGTAACCGCTCTGCCGGGCCGCATCGAGTGGAAGATTCATCGCGCCAAACAGGAGACGTCTGCGCAAAAGGACTCCCATTGCGATGGCGATTCGACCCAATATCCAGCTTTCGATAAGCTGGAAAGGGGGGCCGCAGAACATCAGAAGGAGCCCTGCAAACAACCACCCCTTATCGATCCGACCACTGAGAGCGCCTTCGCCGATCACGGTGTAGAGCAGGACTCCCAGTACATACTGCGCAAGGTGTGCCCCCGCATACTGGCTGAGCAAGCGATATAGTCCAGCATCTTTGAGCTGCTGGGGAATCGGTCGTCCGGCGCTTAGGCGGAGGATGAAGCCGGCATCAATTCGTTCATCCGCAAGTCGCTTTTCCAGGATGACACGTATCGCATGGGCTCGTCTGTCTGCGTCTGTCACGCCGGTTGCAGTCAGCAGTCGTTCGATCTCTGGAAGCAGCGGAGCGAAGCTTGGGGCAAGCAGTACACGTTCCACCTGATCGAGCGAGATTTTGGTGATCATACCGTCTGGTGTGACGACGCGCATGCTGTCACCGGAGACAGAGTGAACCACCAACATCCCTTCCGTTCTCTCACGGATCAGAATCAATGCCGGAGCCGACTGGGACAGGAACTCCTTCGCTTCGGCAATGCGAACAGAGACCGGTTCGCTTTCCAAAGAGAAAGCTCCCGCGACGGCATCAAGATAATCGGCAAGACTCCCAGGGGTTCCCTCGCGAGCAGCGGCGGACAACCCTGCCGGCTGGGGGGGCGCAAAGACCGCTGTTGGTAACGACCAGCCCACCGCTCGAGCCAGGACTGCAACCGCATCTGCGGTTCTGCGCAGCGGCCAAAGCGGCAGTGGCGCGGACATTATCCGTTCTCCTTGGTTTGCGTCGGCGGTTCCGGTTCAACGATGCGCAGCTGTCCTTCCACCATTTCGGTGCGCTGCCACTCTGGCGATGCCCACAGATCACGCTGCACCATCCGCTCGGCACGCAGCAGCGCAGCAAAGCGACTGTCTGGTTTTTCGGCCAACACGTTGGGCTCACCCGTTTCGATAAGCTGACCATTTTCGATCACCAAAACTTTAGGAAAGCTCAGGGTGGTCGCAATGTCGTGGGACACATAAATCATTGTGATTTTGTCCCAGACCGTTCGCGCGCGTTCTAGCAACTGCTCGCGCTGCCCACGATCCAGACCACGAAAAGGTTCGTCTAGCAGCACAAGTTGCGGAGTTGTCTGAAGCAGGGTCCGCCCCAAACGAACACGCTGCCCTTCTCCTCCCGAAACCAGTCGGCCTCCTTCCCCAAGCGGCGTTGCCATTCCTTGCGGGAGTCTTGCCATCACCCGCGCCAAGTCCGCGATCGCAATCGCTTCGCGCAGTGCATGAGTGCGATCCCCTGCTTGACTGTAGTGCAGATTGTCGAACAGCGATCGATTCCAGATCCGGATGTCCGGATCGACCCACGCTACGCTGGCGCGGAGCTGCACAAGCTGTTCATCGGTGACAGGCTGTCCATCTACCAGAATCTGTCCGGTCGCAGCCCGATGAAACCCGAGCAGAAGTCCCACCAGTGTCGATTTTCCTGCCCCCGATGTTCCGACCACTGCGACATGCGTACCCGCAGCAATGTCGATGCTGACGTTTTGCAGCACGGGTCTGCCAGCCAGGACCACACTGACCTGATCCAACTGAATAGAAACAGTGCGGCTGTCATGCATGGTGATGACAGAGAGCAAATCCTCGGTTCGTTCCGACGGCGCACCCAGCGGTTCCAAAAGTCGCAGCGTGACATTGCGCAAATCTGGATACTGCTGAAGGGAACCGGCAAACTCGCCCGCGTTTGCCGGAAGCGCCATCGCCCAATAGAACAACAGCAGAAGTCCTGCTGCGTCTCCGCCGTGACCAAGATAGCGCGCTACGAGCGAGACAATGAAGCCGATCCCCAAGAAAATCTGAAGCCCCTGCACCCCCACTTGGTAGCGCAGCCACTGCAAACGGACGTTGACCCAGCTTGTCAAAAGCTGTTCCTGATCGCGCGTAAGTGCCCGCTCTGCTGCATGTGTTCTCGTCGGTGAAAGTCCGATAAGCGCATCCAGATACGATCGAATGAGAGAGCCTGCGTAGGTACGAACTCGCATGTCGAGTCCCAAGAACAACGGCTGGATCAGGAATGGCAGCCCCAGCGTAGCGAGCAGCAGAAGTACGATGATCATCCGCTCGCTCGGGACGATCCACAAAAGAGCGGTTGCCGTCACTGCGGTCATGGCCAGCGAACGCAGTCCATCGACAAATAGCTGCGGAAGTTGTCTGACCCGAGACAAGCTGTGCGCGCGCTCTGTCATGTCCGAGATCGGACGGCTGTGGAAATAGTGATCATTGAGCGTTGGCAGCTTGGCCGCAAGCGCTGCACGGAGTCTGATTTCCAAGTATCTTCCGATCCGTGTGGTGTTCCACTGGTTGATCAAGGTAAGCAGGAATATTCCCAACAGAAACAGCCCACCTACTGTCGGAACAGCCAGCCGCTGAAGAACCGGTCGTAGATACGTAATCAGGTGCAGCGTACTGCGGAATAGTGCGTCCAGTTCCACCTGCAAAAGCGCCACAATCAGCGCAGCGATTCCTGACAGAACCAACAGTCCAAGCTGCGGTCGGGGAAGGAATCCCAAGATCGTGCGAATGGGCTGCACCGGAGGGGCCGTAAGCGCTGCCTTTAGGTCCGCTGGAAGTGCAGACATTCGCTTCTGCACTTCAGCGCTGTCTTCCTGTTTGCGGCCCCGGATGGCGATAAGTACAGCGCCGCGGATGATCGCTTGCTTGGCATCTGTCGCTTGCGGCGGGTCGCTTCGGAAAGGGCGGATCGTAAAATAAGATTCCGGAATTTCGCTCGGCTCGCTATGAAACGCCAGGGTTTCGACAAGTCGTGTCGCTTCTTCTCCAGCGCTGATTGCCGACGAGGTTTGCAGTGACGCCGCCATACGTACCGCGGCATCCAACTGGGCCCATCGCATCCAGGCTTTTTCAGATTTGGCGCTATCTAGGAGTCGCGAAATGGTTGAATCCGACATTCCCAGCGCTGCCATCCGGGTGCGCAGGGGTCGTTGAAAACCGCTGCCACTGAGCCAGCCGCGCAGACTCTTAATTGGAACGACTTGGGAATGGACAAACAGCTCGCTAAGGAAACTGCCCACTGGCTGCCAGCGTCGTCCCATCGCGGGATCCATCACCTGGACCAGATCGCCATGGCGGCGCCAGCACACCACGAAATGCGGAACACCTGTGGGATGGCGGACTACGGCAATCGCCGGCAGATTCTGCTCTACGTCCAGCAAGACATGATCGGTTGGGAGTAGCTGCTGCTCGGCCAGAACCCCTAACTGATTCGCGATGTCTTCCAGCGTATCTATGGATGTTCCGTCCACGTCGGTCTGACAGGCTTCGCGCAGCCGTCCGTAGCTGACCGAAAGTCCAAGTCCATTTAACAGAGCAGCGAGCGCGGCAGGCCCACAGTCCATGCTCGATGTCTGGATGATCTCTGGGACGAAGAACTTCCGCTTGTCACGTATGGCTGCCAGCGTCGTCATGCGAAATTGGAAGAACGCCCACCTACATCCGCTCCCAAAGTGTGGTCGCGGAATCGACAGGAGCCCCCAAACAAGTCAGGTTATCACTTCACAGGGTGGCGCGTCCAACCAGGCAAACTGGCGTCTGTTGATTTCCGCCCGGTAGCATCCGCGGACTCCGCGGTGGGCTCGATTGTGCTAAGGTTTTGTTTTTGGCCCGAGGTTCGGTGATACTGAAAGAACATGGGGAACTCTGGCGCAGACAAATCGTCGAGCGACGGTACGCATCCCAGTTCGTCCCGTTCCGATACCGAGGATGTCCAGCGTCCAGACGCGGTGGGGGCCGAAGACAGCCAGGAATTCCCGACTGTCGACATGCCAGGGGGCGGACGCAAAGCCTCGGTCAAGTGGTCTGACAGTGCGCAGCTCGATTCTGCGGCTGGCGCGACGCCTCCTCGTCCGGTTCGACCGGTATATGCAGTCAGCGGTGGCGTAAGCGGTGCCAGCGGACAGAGTCATTCGAAAGGGGGAACTCTCAGCGCGTCGGGCGTACACCAAGCGTTTCCAGTTCTTGAGTGGGATCGCTATGAGTTTGTCAAGCTGCTCGGGCAGGGAGGGATGGGAGCCGTCTACAAAGCCCGCGACAAACGCATCCGACGTGTGGTCGCGCTGAAGTTCATTCGGGGCGGCGATGAGCGACTGACCGAACGATTCATGCAGGAGGCGCGGGCCCAGTCTCGCATCGATCATCCTGGCATCTGCAAAGTGTTGGAAGTAGGCGAGGTCGAAGGGAAGACCTATATCGCGATGCAGTTCATCGACGGACAACCACTGTCCGAGATGAAACAGCAATTGTCGATGATCGAAAAAGTGACGATCGTAAAAGAGGCCGCAGATGCACTCCACGCCGCACACGAGCTTGGCATCATCCACCGGGATATCAAGCCAGCCAACATCATGGTCGAAAAACGGAGTGATGGTCAGTATCACCCGGTGATCATGGACTTTGGTCTGGCGCGCGATACAAATGAATCGTCAGGCATGACAGAGTCCGGCGCGGTGATGGGAACCGCCGCATTTATGTCGCCAGAACAGGCGCGAGGACAGATGAAAAGTCTGGATCGGCGCACCGATGTCTACAGCCTTGGGGCGACGCTGTTTGATCTGCTCGCAGGAAGACCGCCATTTGTGGCGATGACGATGGCGGACACCTTGCTCAAAGTGATGCTCGATGATCCGCCCGCGCTGCGGGAGTTTGTATCGGGGGTCCCGGAAGCTCTCGATATCATCGTCGGAAAATGCATCAACAAGGAATCGAATCAGCGCTACGCAACCACCAAGGAACTCGCGGATGATCTGGAACGATTCCTAGGCAATCGCCGAATTGTTGGCAGGCGGCTCAGTCTGTCCTATCGCATCCGCTACCGAGCCCAGCGGAACAAGCCTCTGTTTGTAGTGGGAGCAGGTCTTTTTCTAACGGTGATCGCGGTCATTGTGTTCGGAATCCGGGCACGACTTCAAACGCTCCAAAAGGAACGCCAGGCGCGACAACAGGCAGAGCTGGCACAACGTCTGGGACAAGAAATCAAAGACCTGGAATGGATGCTGCGCAGCGCGCGACAGCTTCCGATCCATGATTTGGGGCGTGAAAAAGTGATCGTCCGCAAGCGGATGTCACAGCTTCAGACCGAGCTGCGAAGCTACGGCGCGCTGGCCAAAGGACTTGGGCACTATGCGCTGGGTCGTGGCCACATGGCGCTGCATGAGTACAAGGAAGCGCTTGCCCAGTTGGAACTGGCTATCGACGCAGGGAATCGCCGACCAGAAGTGTACTATGCACTGGGATTTGTGCTTGGGAAACACTACGAACAGGCCATCTACGAAGCACGGATTGCAGGCGGCGGAGACTTTGCACAAAATCGGCTCAAGGAAATTGAGCCCAAGTATCTGACACCCGCCATCAGTGCACTTACGCAAAGCCGCGAAAGGAATCTGGAATCTTCTGCATTTCTCGATGGTCTGATTGCGTTTTATCGCGGCGATTATGATGCGGCGATCGAGTATGCGAACGCGGCCCTCAAAGATGCCCCCTGGCTCTATGAAGCCCACAAGCTGGTGGGGGATGTTCACTTGCAGCGCGCACTGCGCGCCTATGATCGCAAGCAACCTGAGGAGTCGATTCGGGAATTTTCCCTCGCAGCCAAATACTACGACGCCGCGATCGAGATTGGACCAAGTGACACGGCGCTGTATGAGGGACTGGCTGAAATAGGAATCCGGCTCGGCTACACGCTTTTCGACAGTGGAAAGACAACGGAAACGTCCTACCGACAGGCGATGGCCGCTAGTCAAAAGCTGCTGATTACGGACCCCGGAAGCATCGTGGCACCACTGAAGAAAGCGTTCGCCGCAGTGACGGCGCTTAGCGCGCTACCTAGCGGCGAACCCCCGGGAGAATACCACCAGCAGTGTCTGGCGGATGCGACCACCGTCCTGCAAAGGGAGCCAGGAAATCCGTATGCATCGGATCTGGCGGCCAACTGTCTTGCCATGTCTGCAAGCGATGCCCGCAGTCACGGAAAAGACCCATCGCAGCAACTGCGTCGTGCGATTTCGATGATGGAGCCAGTGCTCCAAACGCACCCCCATTTTCTTTGGGGGCTACAAGACATCGGTCTGTCCTATCGCGATCTCGGTTTGTGGCTGCATGCACACGGTAGCAGTGAAGCCAAGACGGCGCTGAATTCCTCGCTGTCTTATTTTCTGAAGACTGCCGACGTCGACAAAAGCTATGCTCCGGCATATGGATGGGCGCTCGATGTTCAATCCAAGCTGGTCTTGCTCACTGAGTCTCTGGCCGAACAAAAGGCGCTGCTGTCCCAAGCGGATGAGGCCTATGCACAGTGTGTCAAACTGATCGGTGAGCACATCACCTGCGACGGCAACCGCTTGGTACTCTACGCGCGGGCGGCCTGGCGGACACAGCTTGCGGGGGAAGATCCGAGCCCCTTGCTCAAGAAAACAGCGGAAAGCACTGCCGTGCTGCGCAAGCTCAAGATTGATTACTCGGAAACAGAACAGAGCATTGTGCTAGCCCGACTTGTCGACGCTGTGTACAAAGTCCGCAAAAGTGAAGACGCAGAGTCGGCGCTTGCAGCGGTTGACGACGCGATCGCGCAGTGTTTGCGCGTGACAGCCCAAGATCCCCTGTGCCTTTCCTATTCTGCACGGAAAGAGTGGCTGGTCGCAGAGTCGGCAGAGTCCGCCAAGAAACGCATCGGAATCCTAAGCCGCGCAGCGAAAATTGCAGAGCAAGCGGCAAAAGGAACCGACCCCCAAGCAGAGTCTTTCCAGACACTTGCAGAGACCTATCTGCAGCTGGCACAAGCTGCGAAACCGGGGTCTAAGGACGCACGGAAATTCATCGATGCGGGTCTTTCGGCGCTCCACAAACTATCCGGTTTCAACCCGAAATATCCGCTCGGTCTTTTGACGCAAGCCATGCTGCTAAGACTGCGTGCCGCATCGGATAAGGACGAATCGGTGCAGCGTCGCGAAAGGGAACAAGCGGTGTCTGTGCTCCAAATGGTCCGCAGGCTCGATCCACTGCTGTTGCATGAGCTAAAACGAATGGAAACAGCCGGAGCAGAGTCGGGCGTTTCGCCAGACGGATAGGGTAAGACGATGTTGACGTTTGCCAGTTTGGGAACAGTCATCAGTGAACGATGGGCACGCGCAAACTTCGATGAGAAAGCATTCCCATCCATCGCGGCAGAGACGCTTGCGCAGCAGCGGATCGATCAGCATCTGTCCATTTTGGAACTTGTCCGCTGGTATCTTAGCGAACACGCCCTGCCCTACCAAGATGCCTCCACGTTTGGCCAGCCATCTCTCACGGTCTTTCGCTCGCGGGGATTCCAGATCGATGTGCTGTTTTGGCTGGATTCGACGACAACGATTCATCAACACGGTTTTTCCGGCGCGTTCCAGGTGCTGTCCGGTTCCAGCATTCACTCGCAGTACGTCTTTGACGTTCGCACGCGCATCAACAGCAGCTTTCTTCTTGGAGACCTGCGACTTCAGAGCCTGTCGCAGCTAAAGCGTGGAGACATTCATCCGATCGTGGCGGGGCCCGCGTTTGTCCATGCGCTGTTTCACTTGGACATGCCATCTGTGTCGCTGGTTGTGCGCACCGACTATGAAAGAGAGGAATTGCCTCAGTATTCCTATCGACCACCGAGTATTGCGCTGGATCCATTCACTGACGACCATGTCAGGCAGCGTCGACTTCGCCTGTTGCGATCGCTTGCAATCATCGATCCGACCGAGTGGAAACATCGGCTCATTGTGGCCGCACAGGAAAGCGATTTTGAGTCTCTTTTCTACATCTTGCTGTCGACTGCACAGACCCAAGCCGGCTGGGATTCTGTTCCGCAGCTGGTCGAACTTGCGCGCGCACGGCATGGGAACCTGGTAGACCAGCTGCTGCCTGTGCTTGCAGAGCAGCGTCGGCAGGATGTGCTCACCAACAGTCGCGCAACCATTTGTGATCCGGATCTGCGCTATTTTCTCGCGCTGCTGTTAAATGTTCCGCATCGATCGGGAATTCTGTCACTCATTGGTGAGTCCTTTTCACAAGATGCAGAAGAACTGCTTGGCAATTGGCTACACTGGCTTGTTACGGAGCACGGACGTCGCATCCATTTTTTGGGAATCGATCTTCTCTGCGATTCGACAGAGGAAAAAGAGCGCGTGACCGGGCTCCTTTCCCTGCTGCTCAATTGTGTCGCAAAAGGTACATCGCAAGCAGAGCTGCTGCCGCGCGCGCTGGCTGCGCTCCCTGATTCCGATCGGAGCCTGCTTGGTGACAGCGCCGTCGCACTCTGCCACCATCTGTCACTCCCGACCTGCGCGCTAAAACCACTGCTTCTGTAACGCGATAGAGTTCAGCTTCTCGGCGGCCAAGCTCACGCTCGCGCTGCCCCGATCGAAGGCAAGGAATGGTTTTTTCTTCGCTGGTAAGCGCCGCACGTTTCTTCTTGCGTGCGTGATTCGTCACCACGGCGACAGACTCCGCAGGAGATAGACTCCGCAGCGTGAAAGCGCAAGCCTAGCGACGGAACC
>CAYTGC010000176.1:0-10831 GCA_964437195.1 uncultured Myxococcales bacterium
GGTTCTTTGCCAAGCGCGATAGCAGCTCGCTGGTGCTGGCCGGCATCTGGAGCCCCTCGATGCTCGACAATCCAAACGGCGATCCGCTTCGCGACGGACGACTGGAGCTTCAGTATGATAGTTCCCGCTGTGTGCCTGGCAGTGGCGTGAGTTGTTCAAGCGATGCACTGAATCGCGGTCGTGGGGACAAAGCTGCATGTCAGAACAAGACGGATGCACGGTTCTTTGGCCAAGCGCAGCTCCGCCTCTCGAAGTTCGTGCGTTCCTTTGACCGCAATGCGAGCGTTGAACAGAGCGTCTGCGAGCCAGAGAAGTACGGCACGGTCCTTGATGCAGTGGCAGGGAAGATCGAGAACGCTGCCGAAAAGCTGTGTCTGACTGCTGTACCGAAGCGTGACCAGAGTGGACAGGCACTCTGCATTGCTGGCTTGGTCGATGCATCCACGCCGCATGCCGTGCCAAATGTGCGGCTGCCAAGCTGCAGTGCAACCTGCTGCGCAGCGTGGTCAAATGCCGGTGGACCGAAGGCTCCAGCCGCGAAGGCCATTCCCACAGATGCGACGATCGTTGCGGCTTGTGGCACAGACCCTGACTGCTTCTGCGCCGTCGAAAGTCCAGTTTGTCCGCAGACGGCCCTGGCCGGGGTGTGGATGAAGGACAATCCCCACCAGACGCCTTCGGACAAAGTCGTGTCGTTCAAGTGCGCAGCCGAATCACAGGTCGTCTCACCGTAGCACCGCCTCCCACTTTCTCAAAGATCCTCGACGGAAAACCAGGTTGATGTCGCACCGCGCTTCCGATTCATCGTGACATCTGGGTACGATGGTGGGGTGGGGGGACTGTGATGCGCCTATTTGCCGTACTCTTATCTATCGCGGCTGCTAGCTGTTCGACGACGTGGGATGCTTTCCGAGTCGAAAACCAAGATGCCTGTACCAACCGTCCGCTCGATTGTGGCAGCGGCAAAGTATGCAGTTACCAAACCAGGCAGTGTCAGCCGCAGAACTGTCGGCAAACGGGTCTGTGTTGGGAGAGTCCGCGTCCTCAGCTTTTCCAGCCGCGCGCCATCTATGGCAAAAGCGCAACGGAGATCTGGATGGTTGGTACACGCGAGATCTACCGTGCCAGTGGGACAACGGTCTCCCCTGTCATCACAGAGCTACCGAATCGACTGAACGCCATCGTAGGAACTGGCTCTGATCACATCCTGTTCCTTGGTGATGGCGGAACCATACTGAGATGGAATGGACTGCGGCTGGTGCAGGAGGAGTCCGGGGTCAGCGCGAATCTGCTTGGCGGCTGGGGAGACGCGCCGGACAACATCTGGGTCGCGGGTGACGGTGGTACGCTTCTGCGCAAGGATGGAACAACCTGGCAGAAGGTGACAACGCCGACCACCGCCACTCTGTCAGGGGTGATCGGAACCACGGAAGGTGTGTTTGTTGCGGGCGGAAGTGGGACGGTGCTGCGCTGGGACGGAAGCGCACTGGCAGCGGAGACATCCTCCTGTACTGGGGCGCTGCTGGGGATTGCACAGGCCGGGGCGGATCTGCTGAGCGTGGGAGAAGGCTACTGCATGACGCGGCGCAGATCCGGCACATGGAGTGCGCTGCCGATCATTTCCACGCCTCCTGCGGACAAGTCTGGATACTTCTCTGTGGTGGGTTCTTCGGGGAGCAGTATTTTTGTCAGTGGACGCCCAGGAACACTCTACAAGCTCGACGGAGCGGTGTGGTCGCAGCTGGAACTCAACACGATGGAAGTGGCACGCGGTCTGATTGCTCTTCCATCGGGAGAGATCTGGCTGGGCGGTACCGACTTATACCGCATACAGGGCAACCTTCCTTCGCGCATCAATGCCAGGCCGCAGGAAACGCTGTACGCCATCTCAGGGGCGACCCCTGACACGGTGTGGGCGACCGGCTTTGCGGGCACTGTGCTGCGTCGGACGGGGACGACTTGGGAACCGATTCGCAGCGAAGCAACGACCCCGCTTTACGGTGTCTACAGTCCGTCCGCAGACGTTGCGTTTGTGATCGGCTTCGACTCTGCCGGAAGTTCCCTGTCGCGCTGTTCCAGCAAAGGCTGCTCGATCATCGACAAGGGGGCCGTAGGCGTCGATTTTACGTCGATTCACGGAATCGATGCCGACAACTACTGGGTGGTTGGAAAAGCGGGCGTGCTGAAGATGTGGTCCACAAAGACCGGCACCCTGGTAGACGAAACCGCCAATCTTCCCAAAGGCGCTTCCTTAAACTCTGTCTTTGCCATGGCAGGCAGCAGCGGTGGCTCACCTTCTGTCTACGCGGTCGGGGAACAGGGGCTGGTGATGCAGCGGGGATCGATGGGCTGGCTGCAAGACTCGGCTGCGCCAACTGGAAAGCAGAATCTTCTGACAGTGTGGGGAAGCTCTGCGAGCGACGTATGGGTTGGGGGCAGCAGTGGACTTGTCGCGCACCACAATGGCACTTCTTGGGCGGTGATTCCGACCGGATCAAATGAAACGATCAGTGGCATCGCGGGAACGTCGGGTACAGATGTCTGGGCGGTGACCGTTCAGGGAAGCATCCTTCGTTACGATGGACAGCGCTTTGGCGTGGTAAGCCGAGAGGAGCTGCCGAGTCTGCAGGCCATTGCCTCTGTGCGTGGCCAGCTCTTCATTGCGGGGGCGCTTGGAACCATCTTGCACAAGGCATCGTGACAGGTCTCGCCAAGGACGTGCCTGTCCGCATCGCGATGGGAAGACACGGTCACAAGCCCGCTCCTATGGCTTGCGATTTTCGTCTGAGTTGGCAGCGTCCATCGCGCTCTTCTGCTTTTCATCTGAGCTGACGGATTCCAAAAGAGAGATCTCTCCGGTGGAACAGAAGCGCCACTCCCCGATCGGGATCACGACATCGAAGCAGGTTCTTGCGCCGCGGCGCTCTGCAACGATTTCCCAGCCATGCGCGCGAATCAGACGATGCGTGATGGCAAGTCCAAGACCGGTTCCTTTTTCCTTGGTGGTAAACCACGGCTCAAACAGACGCGCAACCGGTGCGGCGAAGCCGGGGCCATCATCCCACACGACAATCCGTAGCTTGCCATCCGGGTCGCCCACAGAAGTCAGTCCAATGGTCCCGTTTTCACCGCTCGCATCAATGGCATTGACGAGCAGGTTGAGCAGGACCTGAACGAGCGCATCGGGATCCGCAAGCAGCTCGATTCCGTCTTTTAGCTCTAGCTTGAAGGAGTGAGCGGCCAGCCGGTCCGCCAGCAGAAGCCTTACGTGATCCGTGATCGATCGCAGGGACAGTGGGCGAGGCTGGACCGTTCTTGACAGCGCCATCTTGCGCAGCCGGTCTGCCATTCGCTCGAGCCGTTCTACTTCCTCTCTGCCAATGTCGAGATCTTCGGCCCAGTCGGTCTCTGACAGGGGTTTTCCTTGATGCAGCGCCCGCTCTTGCCTTTCGACCAGCATGCGGAAGAAGTTGATGGGGAAGCGGATCTCGTGAGCGATCTCTGCTGCGATGGTAGAGATCGCACGGTCCAGTCTCTCTCGGTGCGCACTGTGTTCCGCGCGCCGAAGCTCGTCCAGTTCTTCCAGTGCGATTGCATTGGCGAGCGCCAGCGCTGCTTGATAGGCAATGGTGCGCAGAAGCTCCTGATCAAGGCTGCTAAACAACTGACCCCGCTGTTTCGGACTGACCACGAGCACGCCGATCACCTGCTCGCGGAAGCGAACCGGAACCAGGAGCCATGCCCACAAACCGGGACTGGTGCGGCGCATTGCCAGCTCGGAATCAATGTAGACCAGCTCGCCGCTGCACAGCGCGTCTATCTGTTCCGGTCGCAGACTGTCGACGCCAGCGCTGCGCAAGGCTCGGCGAATGGCACGCTGCGTCAAGCGGAAGAGCGTCTTTCCTGATTCTCCCCCAATTTCAGGATGCGCAAGCAGCGGAACATTGGAGCTCTGGCCCGGATCTGGCGCTGGGAGCAATCCTTCGCTGCTCCGATGGAGCGCCTCTGGGGGTCGTTGCACGCGGCGCGGTGAACTTACGGATACCAGCTTCGCTCGTTCGCATGCGCAGACAGACACAACGGTGTGCTCAACGGTTTCAATGACCGCTTGGCGTGTTCGAAGATCCGTGAATCGGACAATCAGCTCATCCACAGTGGGACGGTAGAGAGCTTGAGCAGGAAAGAGCCGAGCGACAAGCCAGGTTCCAACATAGCTGTGCGTGGGACCTGCGATGCTGATGATCGCAAGCGTGATTAGCACCAGGGCTTGGGCGGGAACGCTGGCCAATGAACGCAGAACCACGAGTGCAAAGAGGCCTCCCATGAAGCTTAGGATGGCCACCAATACACGATGCAGACCGGCTCCGGGAACGACCAGGTCACTGTCCCAGAGATCGTGCCGAACCATGGCATAGAGCAGTCCGAGCGCGCCGAGGAATCCGGCTGGAATGGCAGCCAGGACCAGGCGCAGCTGGCACAGCTCTGGAGCGCTCAGGGAGAGCACAAACAGCAAGTGAAGGGGCAACATCGCGAGCGCGATGATGATGGACTGCACTCGCCTGCGTCTTTTGTGATGGACGATCCGAAAGACCATGGCTGCAGCTGCCAACACCGTTGTGATGATCGCGGCCTCTCGCAGTTTTTGGATGAAGAGCCCGATCCACTCTCCTTCGAGAACAAACGCGACAAGAAAGATGCCGATGAACAACAGGTCAAGAAGACGTACCGCCAGCTGCAACCAGGGGAAGCGGACAAGCAAGGGAAGCCGCTGCGGAAAGAACAGGACAAACTCTAGCAGCGCGGACTGCGTCAGCGCGTACCCCACGAAGTAGGCAGCCCACAGAAGGTGTGTGGTATGTAGTTCGTACGTGGTGATAAGAAGCAGAGAGCAGAGCGCGGCCCATCTTGAAAATGCCCGGGCGGCGACACCATCGGGCTTGACCACAAACGCAAGTCCAGCAGTCAGGAGCCACAGCCAGCCGAGCAGCAGACTCGCTCCGAGCAGAAGCTGTGTCGCGAGCTTTGCGGGGCGGAGTGGGAGTCGGGGGGACCAGTCGGTCCAGGCGATGGCAGTCCTTTCGACGATGTGGTCGACTTCGATGGCGCTTGCACTGACCGGGGCACGAGTCGGGGCAGAAGACAGCGCCAAGACGAGCATGGTCCAGAGGATGAACACCACGAAGCCGATCCAGAGCGCCGGCAGCGGATTTTCGACATGGACGGCTGGAATTCGACTCCCGACCCCTGCGGACCGAGTCATAGAATCAGGCATGGCAGCTAGATCAAAAACACTCAGCGTATCATGCGGCGCTCCTCCCGTGGTGTGCAAAGCCTTTGGCTTGGCTGGCTGCGAACCGAAAGGAATGGGTCCACATGCTGTTTGTGGATGAAGCACTGTCACGTCGGATAGAGCGCGCAGAAGCGACGGCCAATGCGCGATTTGTGGTGGCCCGCAATCGCTTGGAACCGGACCTGGGGGCCTGCTACCGCGAGTTTGATGGGACGTACGCCATGTTTGATGGTGCGGCGTCTCCGGTGACGCAGACGTTCGGACTCGGCTTGTTTGCCAAGGTCACCGAGTCGATGCTGACCGAGATCGAGCAGTTCTTTGAAGAGCGCGGCGCGGGCGTATCACACGAGGTGAGCCCGCTCGCAGATGACTCGGCACTTGTGACGCTGAATGCGCGACGATACAAGCCGTGCGAGCTTAGCAGCATTCTGTTTCAGGAGCTGCATTCCCCCAAACCGGACTCGGCTCAACTTGATGGCTCATCCCTCACAGTGCGGCGCATCCGTCACGGAGAACAGCAGCGCTGGGCCGAGGTCTCCGCCGCCGGTTGGGCAGAATATCCAGCGCTTCGGGAGTTCTTGCTTCAAATTGGGTTGGTCTGGGCTCATTCCGAAGGAGCGATGCTGTTTTTTGCCGAGCAAGAAGGGGTCCCGATTGCCACGGCGGCTCTCAGTGTAGGGGACAGGGTGGCGCATCTTGCTGGGGCCAGTACGATTCCCTCTGCACGCGGTCGTGGCGCACAGCAGATGCTCCTGGCTGCACGCCTTCAGACCGCCCGGGCGCTTGGCTGTGAGCTGGCGGTGATGGCCGCACGACCGGGAAGTCGTTCGCAGCGAAACGCAGAGCGCAATGGGTTTCGGATTGCCTACACCCGCATCAAGTGGACGCGCGACACCCGATAAGAGTTGGATGCTAGCCTTCGCTGCCGAGGATGGCTTGGTAGGCGATCTTGGCGCGATGGTATTCGACCAATGCGTCGACCCGCCGCAGCGCTGCATCAAACGTCGCTTGCTCGCGGAGGTTGACGTTTAGGAGTGTGGAATCGCCCAGCTCGAACTTGCTGCGCTCGGCATCTTCGACCTGTTTGGCGAGCTTGTATTCCTGTTCGGCCAGCTCGACTCTGCGGACAGACTGCGCGAGCAAGGAATGAATGTCGCTGACTTCCAAGTTGATTCGATCTTGCACAAGCCGCTGCTGCGCAAGGAACTTGGAGAGTGCGGCTTCTGCTTGCTGCAGTCGTCCACGCGCCGCCCGATTGAGCGTCGGAATGTCAATGCTCAGGGACAGGTCAAGCTGCGTCTTGTCGCGTGGGTATCCGGGGGGACCAAAGTCCTGGGAAACGGACGCAGACAGATCGGCGCTCGGCCAGAGCTGATTTTTGGCCAGATTCCGTTCGAGCTCTAGCTGGCGCTTCTGTTCGCGCAGACGGGTCAGCTCGGGCCGCAGCTCCTGCGCGCGTTTTTGGTCGGCCAGTATCTGCTGTGGATCGCCGAAGTCGATTCTGTCAGGCGGTGGGAGAGCAATAGGGAGTCGCGTGTCATCAACGACAAGCGGGGCACCTTCCCCGTTGCGTAGATACAGAGACAGCTCCAGCGCATTTAGCACGATGTTGCGATCTGCGCTTACGACAAGACCAAGCCGCTGCTGGAGCGCTCGCTGGTTGTCGATTCGCTCGATGACAGGAATGTCTCCTCGCTCCACCCGAACTTTCAGTCCCTCATCCCGTGTCTTTGCAAGCGCCAGGAGTGCTTTGGCGATCTGCCTGCGCTGACCTGCTCCGACCCATTCGATGTAGCGACTGCCACCTAGGCGCAGGGCCAATAGCCGCGTCTCTGCAAGCGAGGCATCCGCGATTCCTACCGACGCTTCTGCGCGGCCAAGCGTGGCTCTCCTTCTATCGAGAGGACCATTGCGCAAAAGGGGAATCGCAAGTCCCGCGCGGGCTTCGCCATACTGATTGGTAACCAGCTTCCCATCGTAGTCGGGAAAATCACCAACGGACACTCGGTATCCCGCAAACAGTGTCGCGCCCCACAGCGGGGTCGGCTGCTCGACCGACAGATCGAATCGTCCGTTGGGATAGGCGCCGATGGGGGTGATGTCTCCACGCGTGCGCAAGACTGGGTCAAAGCCACCGCGTGCGGCCATAAGCTCGCCTTCGGCCATCCGCTTGTCAGCGAGCGCCGCCATGATCAGCGGATAGGCACGGCGGATTGAATCCATCACTTCTGGGAGCAGGAGCGGATTGCCTGACTCCGGCTGGCTCTGGGCACGCACAGCGATGGGAAGAAGCAATACAAAGGCAATGATCGACAGCGCCCATCTGGTGACAGACATCACTTGCCTCCTTTGTCACCGCTCGCGCCCGGTTCGCTTGGAGAGATCACGGGTGGGAATCCGTTGAACTGACGCCACAGTTCGTAGCCAATGCGGACTCTCTGCAAGAGCACCCAGCCATTTACGCGCACGCCTTGGCGCAGATACGTTTTGCTTGGCCAGTGCTGTTTGGGATCGGCTGTTTCGTCGGGGACCACCAACACGCGGAACTTTCCCTTGCCATTGTCGGTGGCATCGATCACGGCAACTTTTCCAGGAAAAGTACCAATCGCTACCGAAGGCCAGCCGACAAACTGCACGGCGGGCCAGCCTTCAAACTGAAGGCGAACAGGCTGGCCTGCTGCAAGCAGAGGAACGTCATTTCCGTCGAGCCAAAGCTCGGCAGCGCGCACATCGGTGTCTGGGACCAGGGTCGCCAGCGGATCGCCGGCTTTCACCATGTCGCCACCGAGTCCTTGGAGAAGACGCAAGATGGTTCCACGCGCAGGTGCCTTTACCGCTTGGGAGGCTTGGCGGGCGAGCCGCACTTCGATTCGTGCCAGCTCTGCGGTTGCATTGGCAATCTCCGCCAGTGCTGCGGCGCGTGCGGCTTTGACATCCTCAAGGAGTGCGGAGGCGTCGGTTCCCACCCGCAGCTCATCTTGCCGCAGGGCCAGAAGCTCGCTGCGTGCGGCGGCATACGTGGCGCGTGCACGATCAGACTCTGTTCGCGTTCGCACGGCCTCCAGATCCGACAGCTCGAGCGCGCGCGAGGAGCTGAGTCCTTTTTCAAACAGCCCCTGCTGACGTACCAGATTGAGCTGTGCTGTCTTCTGCGTGGCATCGGCGGCTTGCAGGGACTGCTCGGCTGCCGATAGTCGTTCCTTGGCCATTCTGGTTCGCGAAGATGCCGCCGACATTGCCGCACGCCGAGATCCTGAGAGGGACGCGATCCGGTCGTCGAGCGAACCAAGCCGCGCTCGCGCCGCTTCTTGCCGCTCGCGCACCGCATCGCGTTCTTCGCGAAGTCGAAGCAGCAGCGCTGGATCGTTGTCCGATATCTCTGCAATCGGATCGCCGGGTTCGACATGCGAGCCCTCATGGACAAAGAAGTGCACCACTCGGCCCTCAATCGGGGCTTCGATGTTTTGCGGTCTCTGTGTCGGAGAGTACGCCACCACGCGACCCGAGCCAGAGACATTCTGTTGCCAAGGAACCAGCAGCAACAGGATGGCAAACAGAACCAACAGACTGGTCAAAATCATCGCGACAAGCCGAGCGGACTGCTCAGTTGCCACCATGCGCATGGCTTGGAGTGTGCGTCGACTGGTCATCGCTCTCCCTCCGCTGCACTGGCGTTCCCATTCTGTGTCTGGATGGTGTTTCCTTCGACCGTGAAGACGTGGCTGCACTTGCGCAGGAGCGGATGCCCGGCTTCTCCGATCCACAAAAGGGTCCAGGGCGCGTCACTGACAAACAGCGGAGAAAGCTCCCAAGAGGTCTCGGCCAGCCCATCCACGATGACCAGCTTGGGCTTTTGCAAGATCACGCGCGCCAGTGCAAGCCGCCAGCGCCAGGTTGCGGAGTATCCCGGGGCTCCACTCAGCAAGTGGGTCTCAAGCCCAAGAGGAAGCGCAGACACTTCATTCCACAGCGCTGCCGCCGCAAGTGCCTCGCGCAGCTCAGACAAGCTGGCGTCGTGTTTTCCGATCCGCAGGTTGTCTGCGATGGTTCCCGCCACGATGCTCTCATGGGTATCTTGAAGGAGTGCAACCTGGTCACGCAGCGACGACATGGAGATTGCACGAACGGGGAATCCTGCAATCTCGATCCGGCCTTGGCTCGCATTCCGCAGGCCGTACAGCACTTCGGCCAGGAGCTTCTTGCTTCGCGCTCCGACCACGGCTGCACGGGCTCCTTCAGGAACCAGAAGTTCTTGGATCGACAGGCGCAGGTGATTGTCTGCGTCCTCAATCTGAACATCCTGAAAGAGGATCGTGGGGCGCGCAGGAAGTGACTGCGCTTCGCCGTCTTCGCGCTCGCTCTTCAGATCATCGAAGTAGCCAAGCTTGTCGAGTCCAGCCAGCAGATCGTAGTAGCTCTCCATGTGCTTGGTGAACTTGAGAACACCGCTCACAACGGTGCTGACAATCAGCTCTGCGGCGACGAGTTGACCGAGCGTTAGCTGCCCCATGATCACGAGCGTGCCACCTAAGCCGAGCAGTGTTGCGCTGGCAATCGCTTGCAGAAGGAGTGCTCCAATGATCTGCCTGCGCAGAATTGCAAAATTCTGTCTTCGCGCGTGAACGTAGTGAACGAGCAAGTCGTCGGCACGCTCGACAGCCCACTTGAGTCCGTGTGCACCGCGCAGCGTCAGCGAGTGTGAACCTAGCTCCATGAGCCAGTCGGCGACATCGTATTTTGCCCGTGACTCCAGGACTGCGGTCTTCACTGCACCGCGACCGAGTCCCAGCACGATCACAGAAATCGACAGCAGCAAAATCACATCAAAGCCGAGCAAAAGTGGGTGATAAAACCCGAGCACAAGGAGTCCGATAAGACTCTGAAGTACCAGGGCCAGTCCGTCGAGAAGAAGCTTGGAGAGCGACTTTTGGACGGTGATGATTTCAAAGAAACGACTGACCAACCGAGCGCCTGGTGGCTTGCGAAAGTGCGCGGTAAGGACACGCGGAAGGAGTGCGGCCAGCTCGCTTCCTAACCGGACAAAGAGTCGCTGCTGTAGCTTCTCTACTGCCGTCGCTTCTAGCAGGCGCAGCGCCCCGGAAAAGAGCAACACCAGAAACAAAAGCAGGGTCAGCATCAAGAGCGGCTGACGGAGCTGACCAAACGTGACTTGGTTGACCAGCGCTTGCACTGCAACAGGCGTCGCAAGCGTCAACAGACCGATGAAGATTGCATAGATAAGTACCACCCACAGTGCGCTGGATTCCTGCTTGAGGAGCTTCCGCAGGCGCATGATTGGAGGCGGATGATCGTGACTGTGATCATCGTGATGTGGGTCGGTGTGGTGCGAGTCGGGATGAGCAGCTGCGTGCTCATCGTGGGGAGCCGTGGCCGTCTGCGGATCGGTTGGCACAGCTTCTGCTGTCGCATCAGTGCCTGTGGGCGAGAGCGGGTTCCCATCGGTCGCTTGTTCCGACGGGACTGCTTCCGATCCGTGTGCCGTTGGTGGAGGCTGCATGGCGATCGTCCTTGGGCAAATGA
>CAYTGC010000177.1:0-10765 GCA_964437195.1 uncultured Myxococcales bacterium
CCCAGCAGCTCGCGAGCGGCGGCGCCAGCAAACATGTCGCCGGACTTTCGGTCCGCGAGGATGATCTCTTTGTAGCCCTGAATCGTCTCGGTCTTGGTGAACTCGTAGAAGCCCCGCCCCTTCTTGAAGTTGAGTCCATTTTCCGTCACAAAGTCGCGGATCGAGCAGTCGCGGTCGACATCGAGGATTTGGAAGCGTCCGGGCGGCACGGCGCGCAGGTCGGCAGGTGTGAAGGTCGCCGACGGCTTCCGCTTCATCATCTGGTCAAACATCTTGTTCAGACCGCGGTTCATGCGGCCTTCCTTGATGACTTCCTGCTCGTAGCTGTGAAGCTGCTCGGGGCTCGACTGCTGGTAACAGACCGCCATCACCAGGTCGGTGATGTACGAAAATTGATCGAGCGCGACGTGGAAGCCGCCCGACTTGTGCGCCAGCTCCTCGTAGAACTTGGTTGCGTGCTTGCGGCCCAGGCACTGCACGCCATAGACGGGAATCTTCATTCCGGCGAGCTTCTCGATTTCAGTGCGCCAGTTGAGCTTCTTGGGATTGTCCGCCGGACCGTGTGGAACGTCGTCGCCAATCAGCACCAGACACTTGCGGGTGTGCGGCAGCCACGACAGGCTCTGCGCCTCGTGCAGCACCAGTTCGTAGCACTCGGGGAGATCGCCGCCGCCGGTTGCCTCGACGTTCTGCACAAAGGAACAGATCGCACCAGTATTGTCCGACAGATCAAACGCCTTGGTGACATACGTGCTGCCTTTGTCGCAGTAGTCACCGTGCGCGATGATTCCGATCCGCATATTCGGGACGTCCTTCATGAGGCGCGTCACCGTCTCTTTGATCTTGCGGCGGACCTGCGTAAGACACGGATACATGCTTCCAGTGGTGTCAAAGCTGAACACCACCTCGATTGCGTAATCGGCCATCGGAACCCCCCTAGAATGCGTGTGAATCGGGCTACAGAGCCTGGGCCTCATCACCGAGAGTGCTGTGCGCACGCCCCCCTGGACCCCCAGGTGCGCACAAAGCAGGCTCTTTTTGGTTTTACTACTAGAGCGCACCTACCTTTCCACTGTCAAGCGACTGCGGATGTGGGGCGGTGACAAAAGGACGGTTTGACACGACTGTTTGACAGTGGGCCGATGTGAAACGACGATACAGCCCCACGGGAGAGAAACGACCATGAACGCGCAGGACCTTTGGGCCAAGATTTCGGAAGCTGCCGACGAGCTGATCAAGCTGGACATCGTGACCGCCGTCGGGCCGCTCAAGTACCAACCGGATCCAAGTGGCAAGGAGGGCAAAGGTCGATATGTCCCCGACGGCGCAGCCCCGACCAAAGTGATGCATACGCGGATCGATCTACTGCAAGGCGACCTGGTGACGCAGATGGACGAAGAGTTTGCGACCGGAAAGTACCAGGCGCTCCGTGAGTACCATGCCGCACGCGAAAAGCAGGGCAACGAGATCATTCAGGCGAACATCAAGACGCTGAAGAGCCTGTTCGAGCTGCTGACACAGATCAAGAAATGAAGCATGTTCCATACTTCATATTGATGGGAGAGCGCTGATGTCGGATGTACAGGGTCAGATCATCGAGGTTGCGCACGACCTTCTGGCCATTGAGGTCAACACCATCGTCAAGCCGAACATGACGGCGACACGGATGCGCAACGTCGCCCATACACTGCTGGACATCATCAGTGAGTACGACGCGACGATCCTTTTGCATGAACCGACCGCGAAACGGGATGACGCAGGATCGCCTTCTCCTGCAAACGAAATCGCAAGCGCAAAGGCGAGCACAGACACCCAGCCAGACCCAAAGAGCCAGCCGCCAGCCGAGGGCAAGAAACTGTCCCCACCGCTCCACGATCTCGACGCTGAGATCGAGAGTCTGTCGGATCGCGCACGCAAGGCGATCAAGCGCTGGAAACAACCTCCCGCCAGTGCAGCGGAGTCTCTGGAAGCAGAGACAGAGCTGTATGTTCTTAACCGGATTCGCGACAACTGCGACACCATCCGCGGTCTGTTTGACTCACTCGCCCAGCGCAGCAGCGACGGAAAAGCATCGCTGCGAGGTGTCAGTCGCCAGAACGCGACCATGCGCGACATTGCACTCACCACAAACGAGCGGCTCCAGCTCCGCAAGATCTGGGAAGTAGGAACCGAGCGCGTGATGATGCAGACCGTGATTCACCTAAACGGTGATGTCTTCACACGGATCAGTCGCCAGGTTGCGGACGGGGGCCCGGACAGCACGACGCTGCTTGGGATTCACAACCGAGGTGTCTCGATGGCGGTCGACTTCTGGGGCAAGCTGTCCGACATCGTGGTGGGAATGTTCAAGACGCTGTTCGAAAAGCTCAAGCTGTAGCCAATGCAGGTCCAAAGAAAAGACAGTCTGCGCAAGCTGATCCGTGATGGATCGATTCACATCGATACCTACCGCGCGGACGGAACCATGTTGGCGCTGCGCACAGCGTTAACTCTCGACGGAGATCTGGTCACCAAGATCGATCCACAGCACGTAACCCCCAAGCTGCTGGACCGGCACAATCGACAGGTTCAGCAGACCCTCGCGCCGATCCAGAATGTACTTCTGTGGATAGGACGGCTCCTCGGAGTGGTCGAGCATCGGTATTTTTTCGTCGGGGGAATCTCGCTCGCGGGAACAACGATGGGAACGCTGCTCACCGAACAAGTGCACAACCTAACCTGGCGGGGCATTGCGTACCGCCTGGTCGGGAGTGGAGCGGTCACCATGGTACTTGCGCCGCTGTGGCGGAAGTCGATTCAGCTTCTCATCCAGCGCACGCTTGCCCGAGCCATGGGCCCGACGGGAACCGCCAGCTAGCAGATCCCGCAAGCGCAGGCCCACAAGGCGCGGTATGATGCCAAGATGCACGCACGCTTGCGCATTGGTGGGCCACTGCTCCTGCTGCTGTCTGTCAGTCCTATGGCGATGGCGACCCCACCACCGGTTGCCAAGGTGGAAGCGAGCGCACGAAACGATGCGCAAAGTGAAGCGCTGCTGCGCGAGTTTGACACGCTTCCCAAAGACACGCCCCCAGCCCAGTACAACCGCTTCATCGCAGAGCACAAAGCACTCCTGACGGCCAGCGCACGCCCGTATGGAACGGCTCTCATGTGGGCTCTGGAGTTTGAAAAAAAGGAAGCGGCGCTGGCGCTCCTGCGGGCTGGAATTGCGATTCCTGATGGCGTCGTGACCCTCGCAGCGCGAGGCGGAATGGATGAGCTGATTCCGCTTCTCATCGCGCGCGGTGCGCGTGAAGTCGATCGAGATCACGCCATGCACGCAGCGGCAAAGTACGGTCATGCAAGTACGCTGCGACTCCTTCTGTCACTGGGAGCCAGCGCCAATGAACCGGCACAAAATGATGGGTTTACCCCGCTTCATCTTGCCGTGCAGGAACGCCGCATCGAAGCCATCAAGATCCTGATCGAAGCTGGGGCCGATCTGGAAGCGCGTGATCACAACGGAAAGACGCCGCTTGCGTGGGGTCCGTTTGGTTATCGGAAACTGGAAAAACACGTCTATGAATCGCTGGGAAAACCGCACGACACGACGTTCGTCGATCCTGGGGAAGCGATAGGAATCAACCTACTGCTCGACGCTGGTGCAAAGATTGGCAGCACGGACAATGCAGGGGACACACCGCTGCATGAAGCTGTGCGAATCGGATCGGTGCGCGCGATCGAAGCGCTTCTTTTGCGCGGCGCCAAGACCAACGTCAAAAACCGCGCGGGTGAAACCCCGCTCAGCCTCGCCAAGACCCGCAAAGATCCAGATATCCTCAAAGCACTTCAGCAGACCAAGCCCAAGAAGTAGGACTGCGCAGCGCACCCCAAGTCCAGGTTAGGAAGCCGACCGTTTGGCAGCAACCAGCGCACTCTCTACTTTGCTCGCAGGAGTCGGTGCACCGTCGGGCCATGGCTCTCCCGCAGCGGGCATCTTGGCAAAGTAGATCACGCCGTACGCTGGCATGTCTCGCTCGAAGCGCCAGCTCTCCGCGAGTCCGCCTGCATCCACCGTGTCATAGCCGATGGCATCAAGGAATGCCCTGACCGTCGCTTTGGCACCTGGATCATCGCCGGCAATGGGCAGCGCCGTGCGTTCCGCAGATCCCGCTTTCCGCGCCAGCGCAGCCAGATGCTTGAAATAGATGTTGTTGAACGCCTTGATCACCCGCGAGCCCGGCAGGTGTTTTTGCAAGAGCCCACTGACCGTCTCTGATCCACTGTCCAAGCTTGGGAACTGGCCGTCGCGGGCGGGATAATAGTTGTTCGTATCAATCACGACCTTGCCGTCAAGCGGTGCGACGGGCACGCTCGCATACGCGCGCAAAGGAACCGTCACCACCACCAAGTCGCCCGCTGCCGCTGCCTCATCGACAGTACCTGCCCGCGCGCGTGGTCCCAGTTCAGAAACCAGGTCCGCCAGCGAGTCCGGCCCGCGTGAGTTGCTGAGCACCACGTCATATCCTGCTGCGACGGCAAGCTTGGCCACCGTGCCGCCAATGTTGCCCGCACCAATCAATCCAATCGTCTTCACTTCGCGCTGTGTACTCATATGTGGTCCTTATTTGAATACGATGCTGCCCGGTAGGTGCGTGGTGTCGGGAGGCGGTACGTCCGTCGCAAGCTTGACCGCGACGGCGGTTGCCGCCACTGCACCCGCCCCAAGCACAATGCCGGTCCAAAGATACCACCGCCTATACCACGGCGTCTGTTTCTGCTCCCGCATGAGAGTTGCCGACACTTCCACCGTGGTGTCTGGCATGACTGTAATCGCGGCCTGAAACGGCAGATGTTTCGGTTTCTCGACAAGGATTCGATAATTTCCGGGCGCCAGAACGTGAAGCGATTCTGGCAGTGGCGTCATTCCACTCGCCTTCGAGTTCACGTAGACCTGCGCGCCTTCGACGTTGGCGGCAATCTGGATGTTGCCGTACCGTTTGAACGTATCGGGCGGATAGAGCTGCTGTAGCCAGCCTAGGATGCGTGACTCGTCGATGGCCTGTCCGGTCACCAAGGAATCAGCGTACCGCGCCGAGACCTTTTGCTCTGACACTTCGATTCGCTGGAGCGCCAGCACCACATCGCCAAGCTGACTCACCGCCAGCAGCAGCACTTCCTTTGCACCCAGCCGCTGACCGACGTGAGAAAGACAGCGCGTCTCACCATCACAGCGGGCGACTTCGGCATCAATCCCTGGGCCAAGTCGCCGTCGCGCTTCGGTCAGGTTCATGACCCGCAGCGAAGTGTTTTGCAAAAGGGTCTGCGTCAGTCGATCCGGCAGATCGGCGAGCGCTTTGACGTCGTTGCGGTACTCGAACACCACCACGCCAGAAGCATCCGACTTGTCCGCAGGCATGGCCGCCTTGACAGCACCAGATTCGGAAAAAACGGGCGGCGCAGCAGCAAGCTGAACCTGCCCTTTGGGAGTCCGAGTTCGGCACAGCGCAGGCGAGGCCAAAAGCAGGAGCGGAAGCGAGACAGAGAGAAGCTTGTTCATGCGCCTAGATCCTCGCTACCGTCCAAACAGAACGCTGGCTGCTGCGGGAACATACCCGTCCTGGAATCCACGCAGATAAGGCCTCGCATCGGTTGGATCACACGCCGGCAGACAGGTCCCGACATACGTGTTCGTGCTGTCGTAGACTCGCGATGCGCAGTCCTGATTTTGGAATCCGACGATGTAGTCTTGCTCGCGCGCCCCCGACTGCAAGTTGAGCAGCGCAACGTGGTACGAGTACCCCGACCAGTCAATGTAGCAGCGGTACTGATTCGAGGATCCTAGATAGGTCAAAAACAGGCCGCGCACTTTGTGCTGCACGCGCAGAAACGACAGCGCCCGCGCCCGGTCCGGGGTCACCGCAAGTTGGTAGCCGCTCACGTCCGTCGGCGCAAACGAGATGTCAATCGAGCTGACATAGGGCTTGCCGTCACTCGACAGCGTGATCCGATACGGAACCTGCCAGGCCGGCATATCGAACCCCGACGACGACCACTTGTCCGCACCGCTTTCCAACATGTAGATCCGTGCCTGGGCGGACAGCGTTGGAGCGTCGGCATTGTCGTCACGTCCGACACCAACCACTGTCGATCGAATGGCGCTGACAGCGAGCACGCCCGGTGCCGATAGGATCTTGTCGCCTCCGGCACGCGCCACCACCACACGGCCAAGCCTGGTCGCGCCACTCGCTGCCGAGCACGGCTGCACCAAAACCTGCTCTCCCGTCAGGGTGTAGGCGATGCTCGTCGTGTACGGCAAGCTACGTTCGCTTACCTGGGCACCCGTCGCCGGATTGTATCGACGCAGGATCGACAGATCCCCACTGCCCAGGCTCAGGCAGTCGGGCTCGCCGGGCTGAAGCGGCGGCTTGCCAAACACCACTTCGACGCTGCCATCGGGCGTGTAGGCGGCGGCCAGCGGCTGAGCGACTGGGGCAGTTGCCGTCGAGTCAATGCTCAGCATCATAAGCTCGCCGTCTTTGCTGACACGGCTGCGCAGCCCCGGCAAGTTGCGCACAAAACCAATCATTCCGACGCGACCGACTGCCGGTGCGTTCTTTGCGTACTGCAAGATCACTGCATTTCGGTCGAGCGGATCGACGACGAGGGCCTGCGCTGGCTGCGACATGTACTCAGGCAGATCAAAGCTCCCCTGGTCTTCGAGTCGCAGCGTATCGACGATGTGAACCTTGCCGCCCAAGTTGGCGACTATCAGCGACTGTCCGTCGTACGTTCCGGCGGCCGCGCTCACCGGCTGGGCACTCGTGACGCCTGGGCTCGGGTTATACGGATCGATCCAGCGGTCATAAATCGACAGAAGCGGCTGCACAGAGTTCGGGTCCACGACCCGCAGCTTGCTCTCATCGCGCAGTGGTTCATAAATCCGCCGCGATGGAGCAAAGATCGGGTCCGTCGGTGAAAACGGCGCGACGAGCTTGGGACTGCCCCCAAAGAAAAACAGCGGCCTGCGCAGCTCTAACGTGATGTCTTTGGTTTCGCCAAACTTCCAGGAGACATCCCTCGTCAGCGCCATCCCCAAGAGCTGCTGACCGGCAGCGCCCTGCGCCAGCATGCGCAGATCTCGCGAGTCCGAGACCTGAAGCGACCCAAGGTCGAGCTGAGGCAGCATCGGCGAGCCCATCACTCCGCTCGCTGGTGGATCAAACCGGCTGCGCGCGAGCAAATCGTCGGTGCGTGCATCTCGAACCTCTAGCGCAGTCACCCGCACATCCCGCAGCGGTGACAGCACCGTGTCGTCTGGCGATGGCGTTGCGCGCACCAAAAATCGAACCGACCCAGCATCGGGCGCTTGCTGCGAACAACCAAGCAGCGAAAAGAGCAAGCCAGATACACCGAGCACCTTCGCCCTGAGCGATACACCTTGCAACATTCGACGACCAAGCTGCTTCGCCATGTTCGGACTCTACCAGAAGTCATGTCGGGCCATCTCAGCTTTCTCTCGTGGATACAGCGGGTCCCGCGGTGTACTCTGCTAGGCAATCACATGCCGATCCTGTCTTCCGTCCGTCGAGCCTTGGGGCTCACATTTCTCGGCGCGACCGTCCTTTTGGGAATCGTCGGGGTTCGCGCCGCGCTCACGAAGTCCAAGCAGCCACAGAGTGCGCCGCCCACAGTCCCCGAGATGACGGCGCCAGAGGCCGCAGTTCGGCTCGGGCAGGCGGTGCGCTTTGCCACGGTGTCGCGTGAGTCGCAGCCGCCCGCCAGCGCCGAGTTTGCCCGTCTGCACGAGTTTCTGCGCCAGAGCTTCCCGCTTGTTCACTCGACGCTCCAGCACGAAAACGTGGCCGAGCTTAGCCTGCTCTACAAATGGGAAGGTCAAGACCCAACGACGCGACCCATCCTTCTGCTCGCGCACCAAGACGTTGTGCCGACTGAACCCGGCACCGAAGGAAGCTGGGAAAGGCCTCCTTTTTCGGGGGACGTGGACGGTGGTTTCATCTGGGGCCGCGGCACGCTCGACGACAAGTGCTCGGTAATGAGCATCTTCGAGTCCGTCGAGTGGCTGCTCAGCCAAGGCTATCGCCCCACCCGAACGATCTATCTGGCATTCGGTCACGACGAAGAAGCCGTCGCAAGTGGCGGCGCGATGCAGATAGCCGATCTGCTCAAGTCGCGTGGTGTACAGCTCGAGCTGACGCTCGACGAAGGACTGTCGGTCATCAGAGGACTGATGCCGGGCGTGTCGCGACCTGTCGCGCTCATCGGAATGGGGGAAAAGGGCTTCGTCAACATCGGGATCGAGGCTGCGGGAGCTGGTGGTCACTCGTCGATACCGCCCAAGGAGACGCTGGTCGGCAAGATGGCCCAGGCGCTCACCCGGCTCGAAGCCGAGCAGATGCCTGTCGAGCTGCGTCCGCCCGCCAGCGACATGTTCGAGTACGTCGCGCCCGAGATGTCCTGGCCGCTCAAAGCGGTGCTCACCAACCGCTGGCTGTTTGATCCGATGCTGCGCTGGCAGCTTGGACAGAGCAACTCGACCCGGGCGTTGCTCCAGACCACGCAAGCCCCGACGATGCTGCAAGGCAGTCCCAAGTCGAACGTGCTGCCGCAGTCGGTCAAAGCGACCATCAACTACCGCATTCGCCCCGGTGACACGTCGGACGCTGTGCTTGAGCACGTCCGCAAGGTGGTCGGCGACAGCAGCCTGCGCATCGACATTCAGTCTGGATCTGCAGTCGAGCCGTCCCCGGTTTCAGATTCGCGCGCGCCGATTTTTGCCACGGTGGGACAGACGATTCGCGCCATCTTCCCTGACGCAGTGGTCGCCCCCAGCCTGATGCTCGGCGCTTCCGACGGACGACACTTTGTGAAGGTGTCCGACAGTGTGTATCGCTTCGTCCCGTTTGTCCTCGAACCCGACGATCTAGCGCGGCTCCACGGCAAAAACGAACGCATCCGGGTGACCGACTACCTGCGCATGATTCGCTTTTACGCGCAGCTCATCAAAAACGTGGATGCGGCAAAGTAACGGCAACATGTCCCAGCCAAAGGCCCATTTTCGCTGTTTTTCGGGCTGTCCCGGGCAGTGGCCGCTGACGCTGCTGGATACGCGCTGTCCGACCTGTCACGGACTGCTCGATGTCGTGCACGAAATCGATCCGCTTGCGCAGACCAGTGGGGCCGACTGGCGGGCCCGCTTTGACTCACGTCGGCTGTCTGCCGAGTGGCCGATGCCAAGCGGCGTGTGGAGCAAGCGCGAGTGGGTCAATCCCGATCTTTCCGATGAGGACATCGTGTCGCTTGGCGAAGGCTATACGCCGCTCGTTCCCATGCCGACGCTGGGTCTTGCACTCGGAGCACGCGACCTGTGGATCAAGCAGTGTGGCCACAACCCGACCGGTTCGTTCAAGGACCTCGGGATGACGGGACTTGTGTCCCAAGTGCAGCGGCTGCGCAGGCTCGGACACAAGATTCCCGCGGTGGCGTGCGCTTCGACCGGCGACACCTCAGCGGCGCTCGCGGCGTACTGCGCGCGGGCCGGGCTGCCTTCGCTGGTGTTTCTGCCCGCTGGGAAGCTTTCCGACGAGCAGCTCACGCAGCCGCTCTGTAGCTATTCCCTCACCGTGGCCATCGAAGCCGACTTTGACCGCTGCATGGAGCTTGTGGCGGCGTTCTGCTCCGCGCACGGGGTGTATCTGGCCAACTCGATGAACCCGCTGCGCATTGAGGGACAGAAGACACTCTCGGTGGAAATCGCCCAGCAGCTTGGCTGGCAGGTGCCCGACTGGGTGGTGGTGCCGGGCGGCAACCTCGGGCATGTCACGGCGATTGCGCGCGGCTTTGCGCTGGCGAAGACCTTGGGACTGACAGAACGGGAGCCTCGATTTCTCGTTGCCCAGGCCGCACTGGCTTCGCCGCTTTACCGGGCTTTTGTCGATGGTTGGCGCTACAAACGGGACACGGCGGGGCCGACCCAAGCGACGGCGATTGCCATCGGCAATCCGGTCAACGTCCACAAAGCCATTGCCGAGCTTGTGCGCACAAACGGTGCGGTCGAAGCGGCCAGCGAAGATGAGATCACGGCCGCCTGGACGCTCGGGGATCGGCACGGACTGCAGACCGATCCGCACACCGGGGTCGCACTCGCCGCGGTGGCCAAGCAGGTCGCCGCTGGTCGGATCTTGCCGCACGAGCGAGTCGTCGTCGTCAGCACCGCGCACGGTCTAAAGTTTGGAACCCTGAAGCGGGCGTTTCACCTGGGTGAAAAAACTGGACCCGAGGCGAGCCCGCAGACGCAAACGCGACGCAATCCGCCGCTCCGGCTGCCCCCTTCTCTGCCACAGCTCGAAGACGTGATCCTGCCGAAGCTGTCCTAGCGCGGGTCGGCAGAGTAGTCGGTTTTGGCGGGAATGGATGTGCGACTACGCCAGCTCGATGACCGTGAGCGTGCGGTTGGAGCTGTAGTACCCGACCTTTAGCGTCGAAGATGTGGTGTTGGTATAGGCCTGGACCTTGAAGTTGTACGTGCCTGCCGACGGGGCCAAAATCGCGTGCATCTGCACATCGCGCAGCGAGTAGCCGCTGACGGAAAACTCGTGGACGCTGATCGCGACACTGTTCCAGCTGGAAGCGCCTGACTGCTGATACAGAATCTGGAAGAAAGCGCGGGTGTTGGTGTTGCCTTCAATCTGCACACCACCCAGCGTCAAGAGGACCAGGCAGGAACCCCCAGTGACAGTGACGTTGCTCACCGAGATGTCGCTGA
>CAYTGC010000178.1:0-10765 GCA_964437195.1 uncultured Myxococcales bacterium
TTTTCGCATCCCTACGAGCTGAGTCGGCTGTCGCGTCTGGAGATCGAGTACGAGCTGTCGGCGTGCGAGCAAATCCTCGACGAGCTGCGGCCTGTGCCGACGGGCCCGTGTGGATTCCGTGCGCCCGGATACGAGCTGTCGCAGCCGCTCCTCGATGTGCTCATCGACAAGGGATATCGCTACGACTCGTCGGTGTTTCCGTGTCCGCCGTACTATCTGCTCAAGCTGTCGGTGCTGGGGCTTCTGGCACTGCGCGGCCAGACATCGGCATCGATCGTCGGCTCACCGTGGCAGCAGCTTGCCCCGACCCAGCCCTACCGTCCGTCGCGCCACAGTCCGAATCGTCGAGGCGATGCACCGCTTATCGAGCTTCCGGTGGCGGTGACTCCGTCGCTGCGCTTGCCAGCGATCGGGACGTTTTTGCTGCTGTCGAAGCCGCTCCGCAAGCTGCTTTTGTCTGGAATGATGCGGCAGCCGTTCTTTAACCTCGAGCTACACGGCATTGACCTGATCGACGCCAAGCTCGATGGAATTCCGCCTGAGCTTGTCGCCAAGCAGCCCGACTTGCAGCTGCCGCTGTGGCAGAAACAGGCCGCGCTGTGCGAAATTTTGCGGTTTTTGCAGGATCACGCCGCGATGGTGCCTCTTTCCGAGGCCGCAGCGCAGCTTGGCTAGCTTGTCGCGCGCTCGCTCTGTTTTTCGATCAAGCGCTTGTGTGCGCGTCCGAGCATCGCCCCCACCGCGGCCCAAAGACCAGCCAGCGGTACCGCGAGGAGTGACACACCGACAATCCCGAACCCGACCGACTTGAGCCACGCCAAAAGCCAGCTGCTCGCCGTGTCGCCGCCTCGGTAGACGACGGTGTCCATGAAGTTTTTGGCCTGGTACTTTTCGACCGGACCCAGGACGTTAAACAGCGTCTCACGCGAGGGCTTGGCGATCGCAAACTCACCGGCGCGACGCAGCACCACCACCGCTATTAGCATCTGCAGCGTCGGATGAAGTCCGAGTCCCAAAAATCCCACCATGCTCAAGATCGGCAGTACCGTCAGTGCCACGACGAGACCGAGCCGCGCGAGCAGCGGCTGGAGCACCACAATCTGTATCACCAGCGTCAGTACGTTTACTGCCAGATCAATCTGGGCAAACAGCGCCGTGCGTTCCACCGATGAGTGAATCGCTTTGTCGATGATCTCGGCTTGCTGGATGTAAAGAAACGTCGAGGTCGTGCTGTACAGCACCACGTAGCCGCCGATTCCGAGCAGATACGGCGACGACAGCGCCAGCCGAACGCCTGCCAAAATGCCGGGCCGCTCGCTCTCTTTGGGCGTATCGCTAGCGACGCGGCGGGACACCCAGCTTCGCAGCTCGTAGATGCAAGCGATACAGACGAGCAGGCAGCCGAGCGAGATGAGCAGCAGGTTCACCGGCCCAAGTCGCTTCGAAAACAGCGCCGTCACCGCCGGTCCGACGATCGCTCCCGCCGTGCCACCCGCGGCAATGAAGCCGTACAGACGCTTGGCTTCGTCGCTCGTCCACAGATCGGCCATAAAGCTCCAGAAGACCGAGACGGTGAACAGGTTGAAGACGCTGACCCAGATGAAGAACGCGATGGTCGCCTGGTGAATGTAGCGACCGGACGAAAACAACAGCCAGAACAGACCGAGGTTCGACGCGAAGAACAGATAGACAATCGGCAGCAGCTTGCGACGAGAAAAACGCGAAAACAGCAGACCGAAAATCGGCGTGATGAGCAGCATCACCACAAACACGGCGGTAAACAGCCAGCGCAGGTTGCCGACGCCAGCGCGGATTCCCATCTCGTCGCGCACGGGCCGCAAGACGTAGTAGCTGCACAACAGGAAGAAGAAGTAGAAAAACGACCCGAGAAGCGGCGGAATCTCTTCCTTCTGAATGAGCAGCAGTCGGTCGCGCAGCGAGAGGCGGGCCTCGGTCCCGTTGGCTGTGTTCGTCATGGTTTGGTTAAGCTCGCTCGGTAAGCGCGCAGGATCTCGGCTTCCTTTTCCGCCGTGATGCCCGCGCGCGGCTTGGCCTGTCTCTCGGGCGGCAGCGTCTTCCACCACGCCAGCGTGTCCGTCAGCGTCGTGAGCAGTGGCCGGAATGTAAGCCCCTGCGCCACCGCTTTGGCGTTCGACACCCGATGGAAGTAGGCGCTGTCCCCGCTGGGCGCCGCCCAGATGGGGAACTCCTCATGGAGCTTGTTTTTGCGCAGGTAGTCGACCGGGATGAACGTGTGGCGCACGTCGGCTCCGGTGACTTTCTTGCTCGTCGCCAAAACGTCCGCCATCGTGTGCGGCTTCTGCGGCCCGACCGCATTGAAGGTTCCGACCACGTTCTTATCGACGAGCGTGATGATCCAGTCGGCCAGATCGCGCGCATCGATGACTTGGATCGGATCGCTCGGATCGCCGGGAACGACCATGTCGCCACCCTTTTGCGTGCGCAGAAGCCAGTAGGTGAAGCGATCCGAGGAATCGCGCGGCCCGACGATAAAGCCCGGCCTGATGTTGAGCGCCCGGCCTTCCATCACCCGCGTTGCCGCCTGCTCACACAGCGCTTTGAGCGGCCCGTACGACCCTTCGGTGATCTTCTCAATCGTCGGATCGGCAATCGTTCCGACGGCGGCGGTCTCGTCCATCGGCTTGTCGGTGTCCTTGTAGACCGAGATCGACGAGATGAACACGTACTGCCGCACGGCGTCTTTGAGCGCCTTGGCGCTCGCCTCGACCTGACGGGGGAAATACGCCGACGTGTCGACCACCGCGTCCCATTTTTTGCCCGCCAGCGCCTGGAAGCCGACGTTTCTGTCACCCAGGATGCGCTCGACCTTTGGGTTGCCCTCAAACAGGGTTGGGTTGGTCTTGCCTCGGTGAAACAGCGTGACGTGGTAGCCCTTCTGGATCGCCGAATCAATGATGTGCGGGCCGATGAAGCCTGTACCACCCAGGACCAAGAGCCGCTTGGCCGGGGCAGGGGGCGCGGTGGCGCTCGCCACGCTGGACCATGCGAGCGTGAGAGCACCAGCAGCGACGAGAAAACAGCGACGTGAAACGGCGGATAGGGCTTTCTTTTTCATGCAGCGCACCATAGCAGTGGCTGAACCTTTGGTGCTACTCGCCGTCCTCATCGTCATCGCTCCCGCTGGTGTCTTTGCTGGCCTTTGGGTCGGGAAACGGCCTGATGCGGTTTTGCAGTCGTCCCATGACGGCTTTTGCGACCGTTTCAAGATCGTCGCTCAGCGCGGCTGGCACCCAAAACCACAGCACGCGATCGTGGATTTCTACTTTGGCGCGGACAAACTCACCGCTGGCGGTGTGCACTCGCTCGGGGGCGGCGGGCAAGCAGCGCCTACACAGACAGGGCAGGGCGCTCTTGTCGTCGTGGGCGGCCAGGTTTACGGGCCGTGGCGCAGGCACTTTCACTTTCTTCGCCGTGGCGGTATCGAGGATCAGCTTGGCATCGGCAGGCGTCAGCACGCGTGGGGTCTGCAGCGACATTCCCAGGGCACCCGGCTTGGCCTGGATTCCTTTGCCGCTGTCGAACATGAGCTGATCTTTGATGAGGGTGATATCGGTGAGCCGAATCCGATTCGGCTTGGCTTTCCAGCCCGTGCCGTCAAAGACTGGCTGCTCTAGCACCGCGACGAGCCACAGCGACTCTTTGGGGGGACGCACGGTGACCAGGAACAGCCGACCATCTTCACCCAGCTTGTGAAGCTGTTTGTTGGCGCTGGCATAGCCGCCAAGCGGCAGAACGCTGCCGAGCTTCTTGTGCTTGGCTTCGCTCTCGTAGACGGCCTTGCTGACGATGGCGAGCATGTCCGGCATAGAACCATCGTACCGGAACGCTCAGCTTGTTTGGCGGCTTACTCGATGAGTTGCACACCTTGGGGCCCCCCTTCCTTCAGACTCTTTTTTCGGCCCGCTTTCGTTCCGAAAAAAGGTCCTCAGTCGGCCCCAAGGTTGATTCGTCGGTTGGGATTCCGACTCAGCCGGGTGGGGTTAGGCTTTGGGGGTGATGGTCGCCTTCGACTCGAGGACGTCGAGGGCTTTTTCGAGTCGGAGCTGGGCGCGGAGCTGCTGGAGACCGGGATCTTCGCGCTGCAGCTCGGCCTTGACGCGCGCCACGTTCTTGTCGCGCTCTTTCGCCATCTCGCCGATGTGCGTGTCGACGTCCGCGTCGGTGATCTCGACCTTCTCCTTGTCGGCGAGGGCCATCATCACAAACTCGATCGACAGGTTGCGCACGGCTTCGGCCTGGGCGGCTTGGACAAGCTGCTCTGGCGTCGGCATGGCGAACTTGGCGTCGGGGTTTTCCTTGCGCTGGTCTTGCAGAAGCTTCATCTGCAGCTGCATCCGACCCCGCTCGTTCTCGAGGAAGTTGCGGGCCAGCCGCGAAATCAGCCCTTGGGGCAGCGGCACCGGGTTGCGCTTGAGCAGCTCATCGACGAGCGCGAGCCGCATTTCGTGGCGCGCTTCCTCGGTGTCCTCTTCGAGCATGCTGGCGCGGATCTTTTCCTTCAGTGCGTCCAGCGTCTCGGCCTCGCCGGTGTCCTTGGCGAAGTCGTCATCGAGCGCCGGCAGGAACTTCACATGGGCCGCCTTGACCGCGACCTTGAAGTGCCCCGTCTTCCCAGCCAGTTCCTTGGGCAGACCCTCGGTCGGCATCGTTAGCTCGACTGGATGCGCGGTCGCCGACAGCGACACACCGATGAGTGCTGCCGCCAGTCCCGGGATCGGCGACTGATCGGGCTTGCCCAGATCGACGTGCATTTCTTTGTCTTTGTAGGTCAGGTGCGACAGCGTGCCGGTCAGGCTGATCGTCAGCACGTCACCGGCTTCCGCCTTGTCGCGGCCCTCGATCGGCTTCAGCTCTTGCTGGGACTGGCGACGGCTCTCCAGCGAGGCGTTGACCTGTTCGTCGGTCACTTTGCCTTCGCGCTTCTGCACGGCGATGCCTTCGTAGTCCTTGATATCAATCTGCGGCATCAGCTCGATGCGCGCGCTGTAGCGCAGGTTCTGATCCTTCTGGGCGTCGGCCAGCTCCTCGAGCATGGGCTCGCTGATGATCCGCAGCGTCTGCTTGCCGATGATGTCGCCGATCGTCTCGTTCACCAGCTCGCGGGCCGCGTCAGTGGCGACCTTCTTGCCGAACATACTCTCCAGGAGCGAGCGCGGCGCTTTGCCGGGGCGGAAGCCCTTGATGTTGACCTGCCGTCCGAGCTGGCGGTAGCTGTCGTCGAGCTTCTTATTGACTTGCGCCTTGTCGATCTCGACCTTCAGGCGCTTTTCGACCGGGGACACATCTTCAAACTCGAACCGTACGGGAGAGCCCTGCATGAATCGCCTCACTTACCTTCGTCGTAGGCCGCGGCCTTCTTTCTGCCACGGCTTGGCCACCTTGTCGGGGCGCTGTCTTGTTGTGAACTGTTGAGAGCGCAAGTTCCCATGGCAAACGCCGGTTTTGCGCAATTGCTTGCGGCAGTGTAGAGACAACCACTGCCTGTCGTAAAGCCCTGGCTACGCGGTTTCGGCGACTTCTTCGATAAGCTTCGCCCAGTAAATCATCCGGTTGCAGTTCGGGCAGATCTCCAGCGACGTTCCACGCTGAATGATGTTGTAAAGCTGGGGCGGAATCCGCATGTTGCAGCCGCGGCAGGTGCCGTCGTGGACCGCAACGATCGCCAGGCCGCGCTTCATCCGAATCGCTGAGTATTTCTTCAGCACATCGGGCCGCAGCCGCTTGGCCAGCTCGTCGCGCTCGGCCTTGGATGTCTGCAGCTTCGTCTGCATCTCGGCGATCCGCTTGCTGACGCGCTCTTGCTCCGCGGCCAGCTCTTTGCGCTGATCCCCGACGCGGGACTCGTGCTCGGAGATTTTGGCCTTCTGCTCATTTATCGCCGAAGTGAGCTTGCCAATTTCTTCCTCGCGCTGCTCAATCTGCCGTCGCGTCGTCTCCAGCTCGCGCTGGACTGCGTTCTGTTCTTTGAGGTTTCGGACCTGCGAGCTCTTGGCTTTGGCTTTGCTCAACAGCTCGGCAGCATCCTTTTTCTCTTGCTCTTGCTCGCCGCGGAACGCCTCTGTGTCTTTGAGCTGATCGCGCTTCTCATCGAGAAGTCGGTCTAGCTCGGCGATCGCCGACTCGACCTTGCGCACCCGCTCAGGCAGCGTCTTGCAGAGGTTTTCCAGTTCCAATAGTTCTGCGTCGTGGCGTTGAAGTTCTTCGAGCAGCTTGAGTTGATCGCGCACGCTCATCCTCCGAAAAAAACGAAAAAAGTGGGCCCACCTGGACTTGAACCAGGGACCAGCCGGTTATGAGCCGGCCGCTCTAACCAACTGAGCTATGGGCCCGCGAAGCGGCGCAAACCGTACCGAAGGAAGCCGCACTTGGCAAGCAAGCAGCTTGTGCTCTGACGAAACAGTGATTTCGGGAGGTTCGGTTCGCAATCCCTCTTGATTGCGAAGGCTTGGTTTTGGCATGGTCTCGCCGCGGGCGCGACCGGGTCGGCTGCTGCCCAAGTCTTGGCAATGACGGAACCTTCTCTCGATCAGACCGCTCAACCTGACGCATCGAGCGGGCCGCTTTTGGGCGGTGATGATGCCCGTGCAAGTCGCGTGCTGCACTTCGCGGTGCTGTCGCTTTTGTGTCTTTTGTACCTGCCGTTCTGCGGTGCGTACGGTCTTTGGGACCCGTGGGAAACGCACTACGGCGAGGTCGCGCGGCAGATGGCGTCGCGCAATGACTGGATCTCGCTGTGGTGGCCGGGATCGCCCCAAGACCCAGCGAGCGGTGTCTTCTATTCCAAGCCGGTGCTGACGTTCTGGCTGATGGCGCTGTCGCTGAAAGTCTTTCGGCTGGGGCACGCAAGCCCGGTGTTTTTCGATGAGATGACGGTGGGCTGGCGGGCCGAGTGGGCGCTGCGGCTGCCGTTTGTGATCCTCGGAATGCTGGGCGTGTGGGCGACCTACCTCCTTGTATCGCGGGTGGTGTCGCGGCGAGCGGCGCTGTGGTCGGCTCTTGTGCTGGCGACTTCAACGCAGTGGGCGCTCATCACCCGGCAGGCCATGACCGACATGGCGTTTGTCGCACCGATGACACTGGCGACGGTGTTTGCCGCGCTGGCGCTTGTGCCGCAGCGGCGCAGCCCAACCGATCCCTCGTCACCACTTGTCGATCACAAAGCCGATCTGCCACGGCGATCGCTGCATTTCTTCGGTCAGGAGCTGTCTTGGCCGCACGACCCGGCGTTTTACGGCTTCCTTGCCCTGTTTTCGCTGGTTGTATTGCCGCAGCTCGTCGTCAACTTGATCCAGCTCAAGAGCTTTGCGGTGTCGATTCGCGGCCACGGTTTCCGCGTCGCTGGGCCGCTCGCGATGCTGCCGTTTGTGCTGCTGTTTCTGCTGACGCTTGTGTGGTGTTCGCAGGCCCGCAGCCGCCGATCGGTGTATCTGTGGACGGCCTATGCGCTGTGCGGACTGGCGACGCTGGCGAAAGGTCCGGCAGGCATTGGCATGCCGGTGCTGACGCTGGGGCTGTATCTGGTTTTGTCGGGTCGGCTGGCGGAGCTGTTCGGCGAGCGGCGACACGTCGAGCCCACTGGTTTTTTGCTCAAGCTGCCCGAGCCGATTCGCGAGATTTGGGCCTATCAAGGTGGGCTGGAGCTGTCCCGCGGCGCGGCGATCTTCTTCTGTGTTGCGGCCCCGTGGTTTGTCGCGATGCTCGCCCGGCACGGCATGCCGTTTTGGATGGAGCTTATCGGTGACAACTACGTTCACCGCGCCCAGGGACGACACGGCGATCGCGGCACTTTCGAGTATTACCTGCAGCAGATCACCATCGGCATGTTTCCCTGGTCAGGCATCGTAGCGGCGGGGGCGTTGTGGGCGACGCGGTGGCTGCGCAGCAGCGATGAGCGCGAGTCGCCCCGGCGAGAGCTGGTCCTTCTGTGTCTGGCCTGGTTTGTCATCGACTTTGGCGTCGTGACGCTGGTAAACACCAAGTTCCACCACTACATCCTGCCGGCGCTGCCTGCTCTGGCGATCCTGGCCGGGCTGCTGCTCGACGATCTGTGCACCGTGGTCCCCAAGCTTGTGCGGGCGCAGCAGCGGCTTTTGCTTGTCTTGGTCAGCGTGCCGACGACGTATCTGGCGGGGCGCGACCTGTCGAACTATCCGGCGCGGATCGGCTGGCTGTTTAACTACGACTACGTCAACGTTCCGAACGTCGGGCGACCTTGGCCGCTTTCGAACCTGTACGGCGAGCGCTACGAGTACGGCAGCCAGGTGTTTCTGTATACGGTGATTGCGACGGTGGCGGTGCTGCTGTTGGCGCTGTGCATCCAAGCCACCACGGAGGGGCAGCCGAGCCCAGGCTCTTCATCGCCAACGCTGTTCGAGCGACTGTACAGCCCTGCGGCGCTCCTCGGGCTGACGGCGGTTGTCGCAGTGCTTTGTGCAATCGGAAACGCGGCGGCACCATCGCCGGAACAAGTGGTGGCGTTCTCCAGCTCGAAGCTGCCACCCGCGACGGAACTGCCGCAGCGACTCAAGCTCGCGTATCTTTGGCCGGCGGCGCTTGGGAGTCTGTGGCTTGTGATCGTCCTTGCTGGACTGTCGCGCAAGTGGCTCGTCGTCGGTTCATCCGCTCGGCGCGGCGCCCTCGGAATCGCGATCGTGACGGTCGCGGCCTTTTTCTGGAACTGCTGGGTGCTCGACCGGTTCATGGTCGACATCTCTCCGCACTGGAGCCAAAAGCACGTCTTTGCCACCTACTACCGTCTGCGCAAGGGCCCGGAGGAGCCGGTCATTGCCTGGATGATGTACTGGCGCGGCGAGAACTTTTACACCTGCAACCAGATCTACGACCACCGCGTCGAGCAGAGTGAAAAGACAGTCTTTTTGGGCGACCGCAACACCGAAAAGCTCCAAGAGTACATGCGCAACCATCCGGGACGGCGGATGTTCTTCCTCATCGAACGGCACAGGCTGGAGTCGCTGCGCAGCATTTTGCCCGAAGCAGCGCGCCCGACGCTTGAGGTCGTCGACGACAGCAACAACAAGGTGTATCTGGCCCGCGCCCAGCTCTAAGCGACGTGGCGGGCCCATCAGAAGAACTCGGCAGCTAGAACCCCAAGGAGACAGACATGAAGAGAACACTCGGATTCCTGATGATTTTCGCGCTCGCAGCTTGTGAAGGCCCCGCCGGTGAAAAAGGCGAGATTGGCCTTATGGGCGACAAGGGCACGATGGGCGACAAGGGCGACAAAGGCGACAAGGGCACAGTCCCCGCAGAGCTGGGCTCGCTGACGCCATCGACCGCCTTCCCCGGGCGGACCCTGACGATGCAGCTTGCGGGCGTGGCGACGCACTTTTCGGCGACCAGCTCGGTGACGTTTGACGATCCGGCGATCAAGGTCACCAAGATGGAACTGGGCGGCAACTCGAACCTGCGCCTGACCGTCGAAGTGGGCCTAGGTGCCAAGCTCGGCCCGCACGATGTGACGATCTCGTCGCCCCCAACCGGACCAGACACCGGCGCCGAGGATCTGAAGCTCAAGGGCGGCCTGACGGTTCAGCCCTCGCTTTCGGTCGAGCTGGCCTCGGGCACGACGATGGGACCGACGGTCTCGCAGGGCGGACTGGTCGATCTGGCGGTGCGCAACCTCGACTACCGTGACAATCCGTTCTGGAGCCTGTCGCGCTTTTCGGGCCCCACTTCGTCGGTGAACACGGTGAACGCCTCGACGGTGCGGATGTCGGGAACGGTCATTGTCGATGCGCTGGCCCCGGCTGGGGCGCTTGCGGTCGGCGGCACCACCGTCGGACCGTTTGGCGCGACCATTCCTTACGTCTCCGACCCGGCGGACACCGCGGCCCCGCAGGTGAAGGCCCGTACGGCGACGGCGCTGACGCTCGGCACGGCCAAGACCGGCGAGTCGATAAGCGAGAAGCGGGCGACCAACCTGTACAAGTTCACGACGGCAGCAGACAGCCAGGTCGTCCACATGCAGTTCACCAGCCTTGGCATGGGCTGGGCCTCTGGTTGGAATCCGGTCCGCCCGACCGGCTACACCGCCCCGGCGAGCGGCAAGTGGAGCGAAGGCCAGGCGTTCGACTCGTGGGCTACGGGCTCGATGGCGACGACGGCGCGCAACGTGCTGCAAGTCGTCCCCAAGAAGGGCGACGCCTATGTCGCGGTGCTCGCGTCGGACCTGTCGGGCTCGATGGCGCACACCTACTCGGTGACCGCCAAGGTCGGCAACGCCACCCAGATGAGCAGCCTGAAGGAACCGGCCATGGGTGACTCGACGATGTCGCCGCTCGTGACGATCATGTCGCTCGACAAGGCCTACTACGGCACCGACGGCACCATCGACGCCCCCAATGAAGACGACTTCGTCAAGTTCACCGTCAAGACTGCTGGCAAGGTCTACGTCCAGGTCAGCGCCGCCGCGGGCCCGAACATCGGCGTGGGTCTGCGGGACTCGACCTGCGCGACCGTCGTGCAGGGCACCCAGTACAGCCGCGGCGGCTCGATGGGCTTCGAGATCGACGCCAAGGCGAATGACACCCTCTGCCTGCGTCTGTCCGGCGACACCGCCAACACCGCCTACAGCCTGATCATCACCCCGGCCCTTTAGTCCCGCCGCTACTTCTTCTTCCGTCCACTGCGGGCGGGGGCTTTGAGCTTCGCTTTTAGCTCCTCCTCCCGGCGGGCCACCTCGCGCTTCTGCGCTTCGAGTGCA
>CAYTGC010000179.1:0-10742 GCA_964437195.1 uncultured Myxococcales bacterium
GAGACTTCAAACCCGATAACGTCCTGATTGGGACCGATGGGCGACCGCGGGTTGCCGATTTTGGCCTGGCGCGGATCGCGGCCAAGAGTGGCGGTGGCTTCATGCAGAGTGCGAAGTTTGCGTCGATCCCGGTGCCGGGGAAGCCAAGCTCGCTGATGACGCCGCTTACCCAGATCGGATCGATCATGGGGACGCCCCTTTACATGTCTCCCGAGCAGCACATGGGAGAATCGGCGGACACCCGCAGCGATCAGTTCAGTTTCTGCGTCGCCCTGTATGAAGCGCTCTACAAGCAGCTGCCATTTGCTGGCGACACCGTCGAGACACTCGCGTTCAATGCCGTGTCAGGAAAGGTGCTGCCCAGACCGAATGGTAGTCACATTCCGCTGGCGGTTCATGAAGCCCTGCTGCGAGGTCTGTCTGCATCAGCCGAACAGCGGTTCCCTGCCATGCGCGATCTTCTCGCGGCACTGGCTTTCGATCCCGCCTTCGATACGACCATCGGCCCGCGGACTCGGAGACGAGTGATCTTGTCCATGACCGCATTTGTGTTCCTGGCTGCGGTGGGACTCAACGTCCTGCAATTGCTCGGGATGGGCGCGCTCAAAGCGTCGCTTCTGAACTCCGTTGCGTTCTTTGCGGTCTTTGTGGTGCTGACGATTCGCTTCCAGGTCGGTCTGCGCAAGAATCTATTTCACCGCACAAGTCTGGTCTATGGACTCGCGTATTCAGGACACTCCATCGGCCTTCGGCTCCTGGGAATCCAGATTGGTCTCACCGTGTCGCAGCTCATGACGCTCGATCTCATTGCGCTCGCATCCGTCACAGCCATGTATGCGGCCTGCTATCTATGGGAGCTGTGGTGTGTGGTCCCGCTGGCGCTCGGCTCTGCGATGGCGGCGGCGCTGTATCCTGACTATGCCCAGATCATTACGTCGATCATGATTCCCGTTGCGACGATCCTGAACCTGGTGTTCTGGACCCGCACCACAATGAAGCGCGCAAGCCGTCGCAAGGAATAGCGTCAGATCTGCGGCCAGCGATCCCGCCAAGGCGCAGCCTCTTCAAGCTGATAGGCAAGCCGGAGCAACAGATCTTCCCTGCCAAGCGGGGCAGTGAAGTGACTCCCAATGGGAATGCCCGAATCGGTAGAGCAAAGCGGCACCGACATGGCCGGAACACCGGCGATGCTTGCAATCGGAGTGTAGCCGGCCAGCTGCTCCGTCCGTTGGATGAGGAGGTCACGCCCGAGCGTCGGCGATAGCGTCCCCAGCACAGGTGGCGGACTTGGCATGGTCGGACACAGTACAACATCGTATTTCGCCAAAAAAGCACGAAATACTGCCGAGGATTCCTCAAACGCAGCCATCGCATGGCGCAGTGAATCCGCTGGCAAACCGGAATACCAGTCAATCAGTTCCAGGGTGAACGGTTCGAGTTCATCGCAGCCAGGAGGACGTCCCAGAGCTTGGGTCATCATGGTCTGCAGCTGGCTCATTCCGCAGCCAGCGATGGTGAAAAATCCAGCGGACAGACGCTTTCCCTGAAGTGCCGGTGGTTCGGTTTCCTCGACGGTGTGACCGAGTGACTCGCACAGTGCAACGGTTCGCGCGAGGGCTGAAGAAACCACCCCATCAGGAGACTCGCCAATCAGTGTCTTGTGGTAGTACCCAATTCGAAGCGATGTCCTTTGCGGCTCAACAACATACCCCAGCGTGTCACCAAGACCGCTCCCCTCTACCTCAAGTATGGATAGCAGCAGTGCGCTGTCACGGACGCTGCGCGAGACGCAGTGATCACTGAGCATGTCATAGAGCATGGGTTGGCTGGTCGAAGCGCAGCGGCCACGACTCGGTTTTAGTCCAAACAGACCGCAGGCCGATGCCGGAATCCGAATTGAACCTCCACCGTCGCTGGCATGGGCCAGAGGAACCATTCCACTGGCCACCGCACAAGCAGAGCCACCCGAAGATCCGGTCGCAGAGAGGGAGAGATTCCAGGGATTGCGCGTGACCCCAGATAGCAAAGACTCTGTACTCCCAAGCAGACCAAATTCCGATGTTGTGGTCTTTCCAAGTGGAATCAGGCCGCTCGCCTTGAGCCGGTCAACAAATGGCGATCCTTGCATCGGCACGTTGTGGCGGAAGAGGCGCGAGCCCATCCGACATGGCAGGCCCGGATAAGGGAGCAGATCTTTCATGAGGAATGGAACACCACCGAGCGGCCCGGTTGGATTCCGCTTCGCCAGCTCGCGCGCTGCGTCAAAGTCATGACTCTCTAGTGCGTGCAGTCTGGGCTCAACCGCATGGATTCGTGCAATCGCAGATTCCACAAGCTCTAGCGAACTGACCTCTCCGCGACGCACAAGCTCGGCTTGGGCCACCGCATCCAGTTTCCATAGTTCACCATTCATGATTTCACCCATTTGCTAAAACCGGCCAGACCGGCGAGTTGATAGCTCCAGAATGCCTCCATTGCGGCCCGAATCTCTGACGCTGACGAGAACCGCTCAAGAATCGACACCAGGGTACGCCGGGTATTCTGGAAGATGTTGTGAAGCACAACCTGATCCGTTGCGAGCAGGGAACGACGCCCAGTGGACGCACAGAGCTTTCGTGCTGTAGCAGAGACAAGCTCGTCTACAAAGTCTGTCCCGACCGCTGCGTAACGAGATCCCTTCGATCTGTCGAGAAGGATGACGACCTTGAGACGATTTTGAATCCAGAAGGCCAGCAGGTCACTCGCGGACTGTTCCGCTCCCGCGTCCAGCGAGGTCAGCGATTGAGACACCAGCAAAGAGCCGACCCGACGCTTAAGCAGCCGGAAGAATGCCTTCCGAAACTCCTCCGGGATCACCGCTGCGAACAGCGCTTCCTTGTTCACAAAATAGCGGTAGACATTGCCGGTAGACATGTCCGCGCGTCGGGCAATGCTTGCGATGGTTGCGTCATCATAACCTGACTTGGCAAATACTGACTCCGCAGCCGCAAGCAACCGGTCATATTGGTCCTGTTTAAGGATCTGTGCCACGGTACATTCCTATAAAATGAATGATGCGTTCATTTTTAAGGAACGTCAAGTCGATCAGGATCTCCGACGATACATTCGGTGCCGCGCTTACTTCCCCTCAAGCGCCAAGCAAAGGGCGCTAAGCCGTTCTATCACCCAAGAGTGTGCCGGCCCCAGACGCAGCTCTGGCCGGTGTATCGTTGACAAATACAGCTTGTGCTCGTCTTCACCCCAGGCTTCCGGCCAGAGCCGAACCAATCGACCGCCGCGAAGATCTTCACCACACAGATGCTCGGGCAGATTGCCAAACCCCAGACCTGCGCGCAGCAGCTCATGCTTGGTATGCAGATCGGACACGCGCCAGGTTCGGGCGGTCAGGACCGCTTGATCCGGGACGCCATCGATGGCGTCAAACTGCCTTTCGGACAGCACAATCTGAACATGTTGCGCAAGCACAGACATAGGCAGTGGGCCGACCCAAGCGGCCAGAGGATGCATCTTGGCACAGACCGGAACCATCCGAATCGGCGCAAGCACGCGACGGACAAGCTGCATGCCAAGGTTTCCCGATACCCCCATCGGACTCACCACCCCAATGGTCGCGTCTCCGCTAAGAACCTTGGCCGAAACCGCAGACATGGTCTGGGTGTCGACGCGCAGCTCAACATGAGGATAGCGCTCGGCGAACTCCTTGCACAGCTCGATGGCTGCAGGCAGGGGAAAGAGTGCATCCAGACAGAGCGACACCGCAGGCTCGACTCCGACGACGAGCTGCGCCGCAAGCTGCTTGAGGGCTTGCACTTCCGCGGTGACGCGACGTGCAGCACAAAGGAGAGCGCGCCCCTCCGCAGTCAACGTCGGGATCTTGGTCGCGCGATCCCATAGCGTGACCTGCAACTGGGTTTCCAGATTGGCCATCGACTGGCTAACCGCGGACTGCACCCGTCGAAGCTTGCGCGCAGCAGCGGAAAAGCTCCCCTCTTCGGCCACCAAAACCAGGATTCGTAGCTGATCCAGCGTAATCGCATCCAACATTGGGGGGCTTCCTGTTCCTTCTACGACGCCTTCAGACTGACGACTTAGCACGTGTGGGCCCGTGGATCGCTCAAAAAGACGATGCATGAAGTCTCGCCAACGCGCTGGGTTTTGGTTAGGCTGCGTAATCCATGGCTGACAATTACGGCGTCACATTCGCACAGAAACTGATCCAGCGCGGCGACTACGAAGCAGCGGTCCAAGCTGCAGACAAGCACGCCCAGCAGGATCCAAAAAGCCCCGAGCCCTACCACGATCGGGCGCGCGCTCTGTCGCTGCTCGGTCGATTTGAACAGTCGGTTGCCGACTATGCGCGGGCCATCGAACTAGACACAGAAGAGTGCGTGCTACAGGACTGGGAAGTCGACGATGGCTTGTTTTCGACGCTGGTATCCTGGGGACAGAGTCTTGGCGAGCCGGGCAAAGCCGAGTCCGCCCAAGTTGCCATCATGCAGCGCTATCGGCAGATGCTCCCAAAGGGACAACATCTGACCGAGGCGGAACAGTGGATCTTGCGATTCCGAGGGCTTCTCAAGTCTACGTTTGTGAAACCGCAGGACTAGTCAGACAACGATGGCGGTCTAAGACAAGAGCTGCAGCCAGTCGCGCAGCGCGGTACTCAGGCGGAAGAAGTACAGGGCGGTTTCTTCGTCGAGGAGCGGACTCTCGATGGCCCAGGAGTCGTAGCACACGGAGCACTCACTTAGCTCGACTTTTTCCGGGGTCCTCTTGGTATCCACCCTTGCCGCGCAGCGAACCATCAGCGTCCGCTCTTTGCCATCTATGTTTCCCGGCAGGATGAAGATCTCGCGATCTTGCTCCCCTTGCTTGTTGGTCCGAAACACTATGGCCTGTGCATTTGCTGTCGAGAAAAAGGTGGCCCAATCGCTGGCCGATTCAAGGCTCGGTAGCTTCGGTGGTTCCTTCTGAAACTGCATCTCCAGTGACTGCAAGAAGGAACTCCGCAGTGTTCCTGCGCAGAGAAAATCAGGAGGCAGAAGATCGATGGCGGCAACGAGGCGTGCATGCTCCCGACGAACGGACAGCCGCATTCCGATGTCTACCGTGTCTCTGCTCTTCACAGTGGCAAACTGTCCGTTGTGATCCACGCACACGGCAATTTCGGCGTCATAGCGAGATACCAGATAGCGAGGGGAAAGGCCCCGGCGCTGGGAGTCACTGAGCCGATCTCTGGGAGCCGCTCGTTCCATTTCCAGATAGGACTCAATAAGCCAGTGCAGCGTGACCTGGACATCGGTCTGCACCGCAGGATTGTCCGGTAGGCTTAGCGAGAGCTCTGTTGCTGGGGCGGACGTAGACTGGAGCCAATCGCGAAGCGCCGCTGCAAGCAACAGGAACGGCTTTGACGCGCGGTTTGGCGCAGGAATGGCATGCTGCCCGATGCTCTGAAAGCTGACCGTCGTTCGACGAGCATCTTGAGGATGGTTTAGGGCCAAGACTTGGGTCGCATTCGGACCCAAGCGAAACATCACGCCACTCTGCCTTGTGGTTCCCGGGGGCGCATAACTCCCTAGCTCGGCAGGCGATGGCCGTGCCCACAGAAACCGTGGCACCCGAAGCCGGTAGCTCGTCCGTTCCGCAGACTGATTGGGCAATTCCGCGGCGCGTTCCGCAGCATTCCTTTCTTGCGGAGAGAGAGGTGGACTGGCGTCAATCACCACATGAATCTTGGCGCTGAGCGCTCGCACGGTCGGCAGCCGACGCTTCACAAAGAAGAACAGAACTTCCTCGCCATCACGCGCGATCAGAAAGTTCAGTCTGAGCGCTGTCCGCCGAACTGCAACCATGGAGGAGGAGGTCGATCTGAAAGTCTCAGCCGCTCGTTCACTTGCCGATAGGGTCGCAGAAGCAGCCCTGAGCGTTCCTATCATCAGACCTCTTGTGGTCTGGGGAAGCTGCTCGAGCGGCGCAAGGATCTCAGACATTGGCTAGGTTTCCTGTGGCGCCACTTGCGTGTCGCACAGCCCGGACACAAAGCGCCACAGCCGCGCAAGCTGGCGCTGGGAGTCCTTCTGCTTTGGTAGTTTGTAAAGGAGTCGCAGCGAAGCCGGTCGGAGTACCAACTGCCACAGCAGCAGACGCGGTCTTTTTTCCTCGGTGGCGAGGAGCAAAAAGTGACCGTTGTTTCCATCGGAGAAACAGAGCGTTCGCTGCCAATGTGGCAAGAGGAAACGCTGCGCCGATTCGAAGGACTCCGTTTCCTGAGGGTTCGTTTCCATCCCACGCAGCAGGTCCGAGATCACTTGATGAACGGCTTGTCGATTTGATTCCGTCTTGACCTGTGTCGACGCGAGAACATCGGAACGCGCGTCGGGTCGCGCAACCTTGGCGGCTGGTTCCTCCGGTTCAGCGAAGGAAAGTGGTTCATCGGGAAGCCTTGGAACAGCGGGCCGAGAATCTTCACTGGATGGCAGGAAAAACGGAATCGGACGGTCCGCCTGACCCTGAGCGCCCGTTTGTGAGCTTTCCGAAGGCTGGGTTGGCTCCGCTGTTTCGATCTCAGCCTCTTCTTCTTGGTCGGCTCGCTTCATCTGGTGCAGATAGTCTGGGGGCACAGGCACCGCCACGACTTCAATCTGAATGGTCTGCTGGTGCATCTCGCGGACATCGTTGCGATCTGAGTAGAAGACAAGATTCAGACTCTTCTCTTTCGTCGTCTCAAGTGAACATTTGAGCTCGGCTGTCACACGAGGAATTCGATATAGCGATGCAGTTGCGGGCAGCCTCGATTGACTGGGTTCAATAGTCTCTGCGTCCGAATCGTCGACTGAGATCTGACTCCGAACGTAAGCCTCGGATCGCTCGTCCAGCTTTCGCTGTGCTTCGATGACACCGCTACCGATGGCTTCAAAGAAATCCCCAATGTCCCGACTCTTTGACTTCGATACCTGATCCCGCAGCTTCTCCCAGCAGTTCGCGACATCGGAGAATTTGCTCGCGAACCGTCCATCGCTGGGGTTGCTCGCCAGCACAGCCAGAAAGCCGAGCTGCTCTTGAAGCTTGGTGATGAGCTGCTTCTCAGTGGTGTCTGTAGCCATCGTGATTCTTTCTGCAAAGAAGGCCGAATGTCAGCGACGATTTCGCGCGGCAGGAGTCTGCGGGGATGCAGTCACCAGGACGGTAATGGAACACTCCTCTTGCCGGGTCGTCTCGTAAAGTCCCTTGAAGCCCAGGTTGATCGGAGACACGACGATTCCGCCGCCAGCCGAATGGGTCACTCCCACACGGACCTGGCAGCGAACCTGATGTGAGGCAAGCGTCTGGGGTCGCGGACACAGTGGCAGTAGGATATCCCGAACCTCGAAAGGAGCCGTTGAAAGGATGCGCAGGAACTGCTCCTGCTGGCGCGAATAGGCGGCATCCAGCAGCTTCTGGATCAGCACAGCGTCAGCCGCCAGTGAGGCCACGGCATCTTCTAGGGAATGCCAAGCAGAGTCAGCCATGACTTAAGAGAAGACGATTCCGGTTAGTGTCTGGTTGATGTGCCCGAGATAGCTTTCCCCGTTGCTGTGCAGGCCTGCATGCGGAACGGTTGAGAGTGCCTTGTGGTAGGCATCCGCAATTCCCTTGATCTGCACTTCAATCATTCGGTATGCGCAGTTGAAGAGAATCGCCGCACGCGGTGGAACCCCAAGAGGAGCGGTCGCATTCTGAAAAGCCGTCGCTGCGTTTTCGACGATATCCCGCGCTTCCATGATGTTCAAGGTCATTCCTTCCAATACTGCGCACGCACAGAACAGAGCACTACCTTCGGCCCGGACGATGCTGCGAAGCCACGGCTCACCGTCAATCATGAGACCAAGCGGATTGGATAGGAAGTGCGGAAAGGCCACGCTCTCGACCGGAACCCCAAGAACCTCGCTGTATCGCTCCATCGCCGGACGCCCATCCAGTTCATGGATCAGTCTCTTGTCGGGATCGCTCTTGGTGACCGTTACTTCTACTGGTGTCGCGACGAAGTGACAGGTCTTGAGAATGGCGAACGGACGAACTGGGCGGAGCAGGAGCAGTGCACAAGCATTGTGGAGCAGCTTGCCTTTTGCATAGACCCAAGTCCGCTCAAAACGGATTCTGTCACCCGCGGATCCACCCACAAAAGGAAGCAGCGGTGCCTCATTCCCAAGTGCCTCGTTGATCTTTTCTTCGCGCCCAGTAGCGCCCTCGAGCAGTCCAAGCCCGACCCACTTCTGCGGATCCAGCTCGCGAAGGGGGCAACCCACCTCGGAGCCAAGCGCTTGGGCTGCGGCTGAGATTCCCTCTGCAACGCCTGATTCCAGATCGGCAAGGGCGGAGGCCACGTCCGCGAGCATATCGCTACCCAGCGCCAGAGCAACGACACCGCCGGTACCAAAACCGCGGTCACTGAACTCACCGTTTGACGAGCAGCCGGCAACGTGCGCTCCAGGATAGCGACGACTAAACACGTCCCCAATGAGTGAACCGTCGTGTTCTACCGTTGCGAAGAAGACGATGAGCTTGGGTACGCTGTCGCCAAGCTGAGCCAAGATTTCTGCGCTCGCTTTCGCAGAATCTGTCTCACCGCTCCACGCACTCACTGGCCGTTGTGTTGCGTTCATAGGTGCGCTCCTTCGATCGAGACTCCCATCCGATCCAGTGCGGTAAGTACGCTGCGAATCACATCGACATCGCGATTCTGTTCATCTTTGATTCTCTTTAGGTTCACGCCGGTCTGCAAGATGAGCCGAGTGTTCACCACGTAGAAGTTGCTCGGATGCGGAAGCACCGCTTTGAGTGCGACAGCGAGGGACTCGAGACTTTGGATCTGTGCCATCTGTACCTAAGTCCTCTGTTCAGGAGTTGCGTTCGCTCGATACGTGACGGACAAAGCGGGATCGAAGTTCCGAAAGCTGCTGCTGCAGGGAAGCCAGCGCTCGCTGCTCGTAGGTCAGCAATTCGCCAAGATCGCGCTGCGGTAGGTCATCCCCCTGCCCTGCCTGCGTCGCGAACCGGCCGCCAGTCAGGAGCTCGTGCGTAATCTCTGCAATTTTGTCGATGATGGCGGCGCTCTCTTCTGCGCTGCCGCTGATCGTACGAAGAGCCCCGGCCGCTTGCTGCGAGCTGGCGACTCCTTTTTCGACACTGACGTCCACATTCCGCATCTGTCGAACGGCTTCAATGGAGTCATGTTGCAGACTCCCAATCAGCTTCCGAACCTCTCGCGTTGATCGCTGGGTCTGCTCTGCAAGGCGCCGTACTTCATCGGCCACAACCGCAAAACCTCGCCCGTGGCTTCCGGCACGCGCAGCCTCGATCGCTGCATTCAATGCAATGAGCCGCGTCTGGTCCGCGATCTCCTGAATTAGATTCACAATCCCTTCAATCCCGGTTGATCGTTGCTGGAGAAGATCGATGGTCTCTGTCGCATGACGCACCGTTGTATAGACATCGCCAATGATCTGATGCACCGACGCAACCGCAGATACTCCTGTTGATGCGTGTTCAATGGTCGTGGCCGTATGAAGCTGGGCTTGCTCGACTCCCTCCAGGAGCTTCCCCACGCTGTCGCGAAGCTGGCGACTCCCTTCACGCTGTCCCGTTTCACGTTTGAGCGCGGTATCGATTCCGCTCGCGAGCTGCCCGAGCACCGCATCAAAGCTGCCAAGCGTCGAAAGCCCCGTCTGAAGATCGGCAATCTGCTCCGTCCTCTGCTGTTCTGCTGTTTGCAACACAGACTCCAGCTTGGTGAGAGCGTCCGCGGATTCCGGATTTTCGCCAGCCACCAGAGAGGAGACGGACAGTCCGTCTGCGCGAGCACGCACTTGCTCGATTCGTCTGTCCAATGTTCGAGCGAAGCGCTGCATCAGCAGAATCGATAGACCTACCGCCAAAAGAGACAGGAGAAGCAGCCCCACGCTCTGCCCCAGACCGTGCTGGGAAAGCTGCTCAGACAGCTCTCGACATAGAGGAGTCACCGCCCCGGTTCCGTCGATCCGTGAACAGCCAAGACGCTCTGTCATGATACGTAGGGAGGTCTGTGAGCGCAGCAATCCCGCCGTCTGCCACACCAGGAGCCCGGCGATGGCACACCACATGGGAACGAGCGCTCGCAGAAGATCCCGTCGCAGGTACACCCCTGTTCGCCCCCCTTCCGTTGCGGACAGTGCGGCTTTGCCGATCATGGGACGTATTATCTTATCGCGACGGCGAACCCAGAGAAATAGGGCTCTCACCACAAATATGCCGATCGAGCACTTGGGTGCTTACGCGGCCGCTTTTTCCAGCTCGCGATAGAACTCACCGGCCGTCTGCGGCCTGCGATTTCGGTCCGGGTCAAGCGCACGCAAGAGCACCGCTTCGAGCTCGGGCGTGATGTTGCCCTGTGCACGGAGCGTCCCTCGTCCGAGCGGCTCGCGCATCGTCGCACGCTGCACAAGCTGCTCGATCGGGGTCTTGGCCTTGTCCGCGAACGGAATCTTCCCCGACAGCATGTGGAACACCATCACGGCGAGGCTAAAAATGTCGGATCGTGTATCAATCGTCGGATCACCAGCCGCTTGCTCAGGCGACATGTAGGCTGGTGTGCCGATCACTGCTCCCGATGCGGTATGCCGTCCCGGCGCCGCATCCATGGACCGCGCAATCCCAAAGTCCACCACCTTCACAAAGTCCACCCGGTCCGCCCGCCCTAGCACCATCACGTTGTGAGGCTTCAAGTC
>CAYTGC010000180.1:0-3524 GCA_964437195.1 uncultured Myxococcales bacterium
GACGCCCAGCGCTGTCAACCTCCGTCGAGTACACATACCCAAACGGCGCCGATCCGAGCGCTACGCCTCGCTGCTTGAGGTGCTGCATCGCTTCCCTCGTTCGGTCGCTGATGGCCTCGCGTTCCCACTGCGCCACCGACGTCAGCACGTTCAGAATCAGCTTGCCGCTCGCCGAGCGCGTGTCAATCGAGTCCGTCACTGATAGCAGCGACCACGGCTTCCCGTCAGTGAAATACTGCTCGCAGAGGAAACCCAAGTCTTTCACGCTCCGCGTGAGCCGGTCGAGCTTGACGACGATGATCGCCTGCGCCTCGCCACGGTCCAGGAGCCGCAGCGCCGCCGCCAGCCCCGGACGCTTGAGCGTATTCGCCGATAGCCCTTCGTCGCAGCATACACGGATAAGCTCGATATCATGCAGTTTACAAAACGCAGAGAGCTTCGCTTTTTGCGCCTCCAGACTGACCCCTTCCGAAACCTGAACCTCCGTACTCACGCGAACGTAACCCACCGCCCGCATGTGGGCCGAACCGCGCCCTGTAGTCACCTGTGCCGAGGCTGTTGTCTTGTTCTGGGACGATCCATTTTCGCCATCAGTACAGGCTTTGGGGGACTGTTTCGGTTTCCAACTGGAGAAGCGCAGCGGCTAGCCAATGCTGTCGCCTGGGCTGACTGGCACTCTCTCACTCCATTGTACCGTGGGCTTCGTCGCTGCCAGCGGCAGACGCGCTACGTCAGATGAGATGAAGCAGTTGGCGAACCATCCAGCGTGGTAGCCCTAGAGCCCCACAGCTAAGAAATGCGCCCAATGTCGCAAGGGATGGATCAGGGACATGGTCGAAGCCGCTAACAGAAACGACTCCAGCTGAGCATCTCCTACGGAGCTGTGTTACGGTAGACAGTAAGGGCGGTCGCCGTCACCATCGCCACATCGGGGATGCTGTCGCCATCAAGGTCGCCGACTGCAATCCCGAGAACTGGGTCACGAATTGGGTCAGCAAGTTGCACCGCGAACGACTCCCCGAAGGTGCCGCCGCGCAGGTAGGGAAGCACTGTCAGCTGGCATACGCTCCCCCTTGCGGTCCCGATTGAACAGCCGAGATCTTCGATGGCAAGCACAAGGTCTGGGTAGCCGTCACGATCCAAGTCGCCGATTGCCAGGGCATCGAGCTTGGCCGCCATCCCGTTGGAGACAGCATCCGACCGAGCAGCTTTCACCAACGCCGTGGCGGTTGTCGACAACGAATCGGACCGGGTGATATTGGGGCCACTGATTGAATAAATACCAACGGTATACTTAGCATTGATAGTCACAAAGTCGATCTGGCCACTGTCGAGCACAAAGGTACGTGCGGCTAGGAGATATGGCTCCTCATCCTTGCGGTTAACCAACGGCGTGCTTGAAATCGGGACGTGCTGCGCCTTCATTCCCGTACCGGTGCCGAACTGGAAGACCTCAAGGTTGGAACTCGTGCTGTCGCCACCCCACAGGACATGAAAACGGCTGCTCGGATCACTGGCGAAACAGGTAGCCCTCTGCAAGCGGACCATGTTGTCCGTCGTCGACATCGGAGTGTCCAGATCGACGGCGCCGAGGACCCAACTTGTGCCGAAGTAGGTGTACATGAAGGCGGAGTCGCGGTTCGTGGTAAATAGAGACGGTGAGTTCGCGGGAGCCACCCCAACCTGGGTCTTACCGACGAACGTTGGGTCAGATACGAGGGCACCGCCTTGCCAGTAGTAGCGCTCGAGCGCTTGCCTGGTTGGCGCTCCAACCGTCTCCTCTGTAACGAAGATCGAGCTGCGCGATTCACCAGGCATCGTCTGCAGGCTAACCGCCAGCGCGCGCTCCGCTGGCATCGAATAGCTCTTAGTCGCCAGGAGTCTGAGCTGCGGCATACTATACACCATCGTCGAGCCTGGCGGAGCAGCAGATCGAATCCCAACGGTAAGCGTGAGAGTAGCCGGACCGAGAGGCAGCAAGACACTGCCCGGTGACGGCGGATTGAACGTCGCCGCCCAGCGTTCGTCCAGAGAACGGCTCACCACATCGGCGGTCTTCGTCGCGAGGCCACTACTACTGGTCAGTGTTACAGTTGGAGGTCGGGCGTTGTCAGCAAGATTAAGGAAATCGAGCCAGACGGACTGAGGCCCAACTGCATTGCCAACTAGCCGTGGGGGCAATGTTCCGGCAGCGGTCAGGGTACCGCAGCTGGCATTCGCCTCGGGGACGGCGTCGCAATGAGCGTCCTGGTAAAAATCCTTGCAAGCAATTGAAGTGAGCGCGAGCAGCAGGACACTACTCTTCACGAACCTTAACCAGGTAGCAGGTGTCGTGCTCACTTTGGCTCCTTATATAACCATTCATGCCCGTACTGGATCACCAGCCCGCCACCGACCCCCAATGCCGCCCCCAAGACCAGCATGGGTATATAGACCCCACGCATCGCCGGGCTGTAGATGCACGGATCGCCCATCACACCGAGCGGCGACGTACAACTCGTTGGATAGGGTAACTTCAGCCGCCGCTCCGTCAAATCAGCAATCGCCACGCCACCGCCAATCAGTCCGGCACTAACGAGAAACGCCGTACCAGCGAGAAATCCGCGCTCCCACTGCGTCGCGAGCTTCTTTTTTATCGTCAACCGGGCGACAGCATCACGGAAAGATCTTTCGATGGTTCCATAGTGAGCAGGCTCCATCCAGGCAGGCAGGTTGGGAGGAACACCAACACAGACTTCGCCCTCCCGCAGCAGATCTGAATCGAGCGGCCGCGTTTGGGTCACAATCGCTCTATCGTCATAGTAGTCCATGCGCAGGCAGGCTGCGAAACGGGGGCAAATTTGTACCATTGCAAGGAGAGCCTCAACGGTCTCTTGACCCTGAGGCCGGTGCTTGCGAATGTACTCGGAGGAAAACATCTCACGATACAAACTGGTGATCGTGCCGAGTTTCTCTGTGTCGCTGCAGTCAGTCGCCAGCAAGAGCTGTGCAGACATCATAGCGGACTTTAGTGGCGAACTCGACACGGGCTCATCTGCCAGGGCAAGAGTCGCCCAGCATAAAGATAGCAACAGTAGCGCAACCAGAAGCCTTTTACGCCAGGTTCGATGCGAATCTAGTAGTCTTCCTGTTTTCATCTAGGTACCAAAGACAAAGCAGAGTGGACGGCAGTCTAACGGCGCAAAGGTACATTCCGCAAGGGAAGGCGATTCCTTGGTTGTCGCCAGAAAATCAGGCCGATCCAGGCACTGGTGAGCAGAGGGCAACAGGGACTGGCAGGCCAGCACATCGTCTGCAGCCGGGGTCAGGACCGGTGCTTGTGAACCGCGTATGGCGACCTGAAATTGGGCTTCTACCTTCAACGAGGGCTCTTGAGCGCACGCGCAGGCTGGAACCGGAACGGGGTTATCCACGGGGAGCGTGAGCCGCTCGGGTATGGGAAGGCGGTCCGTGTCGGTGCCAGTAAACGCGTCAGGCTTGGGGATTCGGCCCATGTTGGTGCCGGCAAACACGTCAGGCTTGGG
>CAYTGC010000180.1:3624-10566 GCA_964437195.1 uncultured Myxococcales bacterium
CGTCAGGCTTGGGGATTCGGCCCATGTTGGTGCCGGCAAACACGTCAGGCTTGGGAATTCGGCCCATGTTGGTGTCGGCAGACGCTTCAGGTTTGGGGCTACGAATTGTCGACGCATAGCCGGGATTTGGAGCCGCTGGTTGGGTCGTGACAGGAGGCAGACTCAACTTGGCAATCCGGATCTGGTCCTGGCCGCTTTTCGCCGCCAGTGCTCTGGGGAGCGCGCACGGACAGGATGTGCGGGGCAGTGGCAACGGCAGGGGTCGCGCCGCCACGACAGACTTCCGGTGATAAAAGACGCAGACGGCGGGCGTGGCGAAGAACGACTCACAGAGTTGTTCCATCCGTTGCCAGCGGTCTAGCTCATCGCTGCATTCCCAAGGTGGAGAGGGAGGTATCAAGGGCTCTGGCCGTGTTGGGTTCGGCAGTGGTGGCGACGGCAGTCCCATCCAAACTCCCACTGCGAGCGCCACAAGCCACACCACGCCACCTACCCAGGATGGGATCGGACGAGGGCAAGCGTGTGACACCTCGAGCGAGGTCATGTATCTAGGCTAACCGGAACGACGGCGGATGTCATCCCCAGGGGCAACACATGGGGCCTATTTCGCTGGGCAACATGTTGCTCAATAGCAAGGAACATGGACGGCCAGCCTAGCGCTGCGCCGAGATAGCAGTAAGCAGCCGCTCGACGGCTTCGGCCAGTTCGCCACCACGAGCAGCCACTGAGCCGACGAATGCGTGGCGGACAATACCACCACGGTCGATCAGCAGCGTGATCGGCAACGTCCGGCTGCCAAGCGCACGAGTCAGGCGGTCATCGCTGCACCGCACTTGGTCGAGTTCTGGCAACGTGAGCTCGCAGCTGTGCGGTAAATTGGGCGGTCCCACGCTCGCATGCTGTCGCCCCGGGCAAGGCTCGGCGGCCTCGGCGCGATAGAGCCGGGTGCGGAACAGCTCCTCAACAGACTCACGGGTATTATCCTCGGTGGCCACAAGTAGCTGCTCAACCTCGCGTCTCCCTTGCCAGAGTCGCGCAAGGCGGGCCAACTCAGGCATCTCCTGCATGCAGGGCCGACAACTCCGGGCCCACAGCGTAATAATGAGCACCTTGCCGTGGGCCCCAGGGAAGGGCAGCCAACTTCGACTCTTGGAATTATGGACTTCCAACCCGCTTAGGTCGAGTCGTCGGTGAAGCGCTTTGGACTCGAGCGTCCGATCAGGATCAGCCGAAGCGTTTGAAATTCCTGACAGCCCAAGGACATAAACCAGTGCAGCACTTAACCAGAAAACCGCTGCACATACGAACCGAGGGGCGAGGATCATGGGTGTCCCGCAGCTTCATTCAATGGACAGTCCATGCGAATAATCCAGACTCCATTTTCGATCGGCACATTAGACTCCAATGAACTCGCGATAGGCCTATCATCGATGGCGATGTCTCCGACTTTAACCGGATATTTACCACCAAAAAAATTGTACAAGAGGTCATTGGCGAAGGTATCGACGGGAATCGGATTGTTCGGATGGCGAGTCAAAAAGTCGCGGACAATTTTTAGCCGCTGCTCAGCCGGTCCCAAACCATCCTTTGCGGACGTTACGAGACGGAATTTTGTCTGCTTGAGCAGCGGCACCTTGAGCAGCTCGGATAGTCGCGCTTTGCGATATGGCTCCAGATCTCGGGCGTTCTTCTGCAGGTAGACAACGTCGTGCATCATCTTCATCAAGTCGAGCAGCATGCTGTGCTGCATCCTCTTGTGGTGCCCTTCAATCTGTGTCTCCAGTGCCTCAAGCGAACAGCTGCCACCACCACCTTGCTGATACGCGAACTTGCAGGCCGCATCGATCGAGTTGACTGATACCTGAATGCTAGCTGGACAGGCGACCGCAGCGAGAAAGGCTCGCAGCTGGCTATCATCGGCGTCTTTTTGCATGGTGTACTGCTCAAAATCCTTTTGCTTGGTGTAATGGGACCAGCATGAAGAGCTGAGCAGCAGAGGTAGCAGGATGAATGGTGTCTTCATGGCAAACTCTTGGTTGCGTCGGTAGCGTGAATCTGGATCACGACACCAATGAGCAGAGGAGACAGCGTTGGTGGATTAATTTGGTGCAGGCAGTAGTCGAAGTTGCGCGGCCCCGCCGTCTCATAGGAGTACTTGGTCCTGCCGATGACCCAACTGAAGCGGGGCGCAGAGGGCAAAACCAGCAGATCGAGTTGCGGCGGGAGCGCTCCTCCTTCTTCGACAAAGAAAGACGCGGTACATTTGCGCACTTGCTCTTGGGTAGCGACAGGAAGGAGCGTCAGCGCTGGCTGCGGACCAAATGGACCGCTGGCCAATCGTTCGACTAAGATGATACGAGGTAGGGGAGGCGATGCATGAGGGCGGTGAACGCGTTCGCCGCTTGAGTTTGCGCCAGCTTGAGCAACGAAACCTGATGGCTGCTTACTCACGCTGGCCGGCGTAGTCGGTTCACCAACTGGTTCGGGATGTTCGAGCTTTCCTGGCTCCTCTGTTTTGGTTCTGAGTGTGCTTTTTGCGCTCGACGCAGCGAGCACAGGAGGGCTGGATGATTCCTCTGCTGATGCTGAGAACTCGGGAACTGTCGTAGGCAGATGGGCCGGTGCGGGTGTCGAACCTGGTGCACCGCGACGGCGAAGATTGGCAAGAAGGGTTGCTCCGAGCAGGGCTAAGAGCAACGAGCCAACCAAACCTACTCCAACGATGGCCAGCAGCTGACGGCGATTCCTCCGCTGTGGCAGTACCGGCGCTATGGGTGCCAGCGTCGTTGCTTGATTTGAAAAGGGCGAGAGCTTCGGTTCGGGCAACTGAGATCGTGGCTCCGCCAATGGAGGTCGCAACTCTATCACTGGTGGCCGTGGTCCGAGTGGCTTGGTCCGCTGCTGCAGAATCGGCAGCGACGCAGTCAGCTCTTGGGCCCCAGTGGCTTCGACAAATTCACGAAGGGTTGGATAGCGCCGCGACGGCTCCTTGCTCATCGCCCGCGCAAGTGCAGGCCACAACACGGCATCGTCAATCGAGGCTGGATCTTCCTGCACGACTCGAGTCAGCGTGGCCAGCGTCGAGTCGCCCGGACGGAAGAAGGCTGAGCAGCCAGTCAGCATCTCGTACAGAATCACTGCAAGCGCAAACTGATCAGTCCGCGCATCGACCAGATGGTTGTGTCCCATGGCCTGCTCGGGCGCCATATAGGCTGGCGTTCCCATCAGCGCCGATGCCGCCGTCTGCGTCGGTGCATCGGAATTGAGCACCTTGGCGATGCCGAAGTCGAGGACGCGAATGTAGTTGGGGAAGGGCCCGTTGTTGGTAATAAAGATGTTGGCTGGCTTGAGGTCGCGATGAACAATCGCCGCCGCGTGTGCAGCCTGCAGCGCTTCGGCAATCTGCAAGAAGATTGGCAGCGCCTGAGTCTTGGTCAGCGGACCATGCGCGTGCAGGTAGTGCGCAAGATCCTCACCCTCGAGCAACTCCATTACTAGGTAGGGATACTGCTTCTCGTAGACGTTCCAGTCGACGACATTGACTACGTGTGGATGGTTGAGTGAGGCAAGAATTTCGGCCTCACGACGAAACCGGTCGAGCAGCGCCTGCTGATTGCTCAGACTGGCAGCGATGATTTTGAGAGCGAACCGACGCGGCAAGCGTGTGTGGGACACTACGTACACTGCAGCCATTCCGCCATGGCCGAGCAGCCGCTCGACGCGATACGTGTCATTGAGCACGTAGCCAGTCGGAAGCATCCGCTAATTCTCCTGTAGTTGAGCAATAAAAGCGTTCGCATTGCTCACATCGGGTCGGTTCCGGTTCGTGTTGCCGGTTACCATCAAGAGCATGCCACGTTGCCGATAGGCGGTGAGTTCAGCGGAGAGCAGGCTACCTGGAGGGGCTGGAGAATTCAGCGGAAAGATGAGCGCTCCCATTGATTCGACATCGGCTGGGCGATGGACAATCGTCAGCTGCGAGTCCGCAGAGGAGTTGGATACGGTCAGCAGAGCAAGCTGAGGAATACCGGAACCGACGAAGTCATCAATCCACAGCCCTCGACACGTCGACACCGAGAGGTGCACACTGGCCAATCTCCTGCTGAGAAGCTGACCTAGAGCAGGATCCGGAATTTCCGCAAGTGGGCTAGCGCCATTCTTGGTTCGTTTCTGGCCAAGAAAGACCAAGACCACGGGTGCATCGCTCGTGGCCATGTGCGTGATAAAGAGGGCATCCCCAAACCCGTCGCCATTCAGATCCGCTGTCGCCAACGCATCGAACGGTGAAACGTCATATTTCCAGGTGGGTAGAAGAGTGAGATCGCTCGTATCCCAGGCTGTGGCCGTCCCTTTGCTGTCGACGGTGACCAGCAGTTGGCTGGCAAGCCAGGCAGCGGCGCTATCGGGCGGCGGGATTACTGGGTTTTTCGGATCAAGTACCGATGTTGCCGGATAAGTTACCGATTGTTCGAGTTGCCGGAACTGCGGCTGATCATTGAGCTTGAGAACACTGGAGACCGTCCCCGTGGTGTCAATGCATGTGGCGAGTAGGCCGTTTGATCCGCTAGCCCCGCGACAGATTTTCCCTAGGTCGATTCGAGGAGCAGGGGCAGCTAGCTCCGTAAATTTTGCAAGGTTGACGTCTGGCTGCAGCAAGTGGGCATAGACCTTCGCGTTTGGGCTGCCTGGGGCATTGTCATCGTTACCGAGCGTGACCACTTGGGGCGACGGATCGGCTGGCCGGATGCTGGCCCAGGTCGTGGTCTGCGGGGTATTGAGTATCGCTTTCGGTTGGCTGAGGGTGATCCCGCTGATGGTGACGGGTGGTAGGCTGACACTGCGGCCACCGGCGCTCACCTGCAAGGTGAGTGCGATGGCTTGGCGTTGCTGCTCACCAAGCAGAGACAGTACATGTTCGGTACGGAGTTGGAGCGCGTACTGCATGCCCGAGACGCCATTGTCACCTTGGCTAACCAGAATGGAGCTTGGCAACATCACCTGCGGTCCGCTCGCTGCGCTGAGGGTCAGCATCGGACCATCGGCGATCGCCGCCGTAAGCATTGGATCATCGATGACAAGCGAGAGAGTCAGGTCACCTAGTAGTGAGACTCTGCGGGGTGAAACGTCGGCATAACCACACTGTTGGTCGCCAGATTCATGGCTGCAATCGGCGGCCTTGCAACTTGAGACCAGCCCGAGCACAAGCGCGGCGAGCGCGGTGAGCCTGTTGTTTCGTTTCATGGGTCTGCCTCCTAAAAGTCCAGACTCAGATAGCTCGCCACGCCCAGTCCTGCGGCGACGACGTAGCCGGTCGCCAGAAGCGGCACGTTGGAATAGTGGCAGCCCTGCCAGAGTTGGGCTGTCGGATGCTGGTATTTGGTGTATTCGCATCCGCTGCCGGCTGGCTGCCCTTGAAGGCCGCTCAGAGTGACGGCGCTCACCAATGAGATCCCTCCACCGACAGCGGCGCCAATACCCAGCCAAAGCCGCCAGCGCGGACGGGTTTCGGGAACGATTGCACGGCGAACAAGCGGTTGTGCGACTGCGCTGAGCGGCGGTGATTTGACCTGATGCTGTGCCTGGTCGTACTTTGTCAGCAGGACGTCGGAGAGGTCCTTCAGTTTCTCTTCGAGCGCAGTAACGGCACAGACGCCAAACTCCGGCGGCGGTGACTCACTGCGCCTGACATTGAAGAGGTGTACCTCGACGCTGGCTCGGCCATCCGTCAGTGTCTCAACATCGGCCCAGAGGATGAGAGTGGCCCGTCGCTCCGAGGCTAAGTTGCGTAGGGCGTCGACATCGAGCGACTCACGCCGCGCCTTGCTCAATCCCTCCGCCGAGCTGGTGGGGCCTCGACGATCTAGGAACTGCTCGAGACGTTTCGCCAGAAGGGATGCGTAGTGGCCATCACGACGAACATTCAGGACCAGAACCGCATCCTCTTGCGAACCGGCTCTCGCTGACGACACAGCAAACAGCCAGCCGCTCAGAAGCGCCCCGATAAGCCACGACCATTTGCGACGAAACCGCACAAAAACCCCCGACTTTGATCTAAATACGGATCGCCCTCAGAGGTCAAGCCTGAGTTTTGCACCAGCCCCTCAATAAATGGTTGCATTGTGTGGTTTTCGTGAGCCCATTATTTGGCCGACCTAACGGGGCGACGATGCGAGTGTTTGAAGAACGCTCTATCGCCAGTTTGGCCGCTTGTGGGAGCGCAGCTCACCTGAACGGGCCGTATTGATTGATCGAGCCGTACCGACGCGGACACCAACACCGACGACCAGGCTTGTGCTTTTTATGCGATGAGAGTTACCGTGCGAAGCGAGTCGGCGCATCAGCAAACGAAGCGCCGTAACGTGTCGTGCTGGCACCACAACGCGCCGCTCAAGCTCCCGTAGGTGGTGACCCTTCGTGCTCTGCTGTTTGCTCGTATCGGCTACTCTTCCGCAGTGCTTGGAATCCGTGGTGACTGGATGGCTTCCGACCTTTTCGCTTGCCCTTCTCGGGGCTGCGTAGTTCACGCCACCCGGTAGCACCAAAACCCTACCCACTGAGCAGCATTGCTTGTGAGCACATGCACCTTGCCCGGCGAATGTGCAACGTCACCTAGCCCGTGGTGTATGACCTGGGTTGCGAGCTTGTAGGCAAAGTCTTCAAATGGCACTCCGGCAGGCGGTTGCAGCGCGATTCCGTATGAAGTGTTCGTATACGAAGGAGGCAAGCAGTTGGGGGCATTCTTCAGGAGGAAGGCGAAGAAGACGGCAGCGTATTTCTCATTGAACGATGTATCGGCGCGCAACTTGAGTAGATCTTTGCAGATCCCCCGAGTTCCGTTGTACCCACCAAAGAGGTTCTTGTTGTTGAAGACAACCTTGAATTCGACGGAAAAATCCTCTTCGGCGAGGGTGAACGTGAGATCGTTGCGGCCTCCTTCTGCGC
>CAYTGC010000181.1:0-10562 GCA_964437195.1 uncultured Myxococcales bacterium
TCTCGCTGAGCCAGTCCGTGCCCGACCTCCGCATGATGACGCCCTGCGTACCGACCCCCCACACTTCACCTGTCTTTGTGACGGTACAAGCCGCGATGCCAGTCGCGCCTGACTGGGTGAGCGGACGCGCCATCGATGCGGTCCACTTGCCAGCCGACCGGCGAAGGACAGTGCCCTTGTTGCCAAGCGCCGTCAGGCCCTCTTCGGTGGTCCCGACCAGAGAGACGAGTGTCTCGGCGCTCATCCCAGCCGCTTCCTGCGTCCAGCCGTTTTTGTCCTTGCGCAAGAGGATGCCCTTGGCACCCGCAGCATAGACGACGCGCGCATCGCCGCTGCCGACGCCCCACACCGCGAACAGATCGTCGGTGACCGGAGCACCCATCGGACCGGGTTCGATGTTCCATGTGCCCGAGAGCTTGCTGTAAATACGACCACTGCGGCCCACGACGAACACCGAGTCGGAACCGACCCAGACGCCGGTCAGCTCGGCGACACCGAGGACACCACCTTCGACGACCCAGACCGATCCGGCCTGGTGCAAAATTGTTCCTTCGGTACCCACAGCCCAGACATCGGCGTCACCGGCTGGCGGAACATAGCCGCTGACGGCGTTGAGTGTCGTCATGCTCGAGCTGGGAATGATCTTCCACGTTCCCTGCGCACCAATGCCGGTGTGTTTCAGGATCAGTCCGTTTGTTCCAACCGCGTACGCTTCGCTGGGGCTGGCAGCCCACACCGACGCGAGCGAAGTCTGGGTCACGCGACTTGAAACTTGGCTCCAGGTGTCGCGCTCTCGACGCAGAATCGTTCCGAGGTTGCCGACGGCGTAGACGGTGTTTGTGCCCGTACCACGGTCGGTGCCCCACAGCGCCGAGATAAGCTCACTGGTGAGGCCCACGGCTTCGACCTGCCAGGCTCCGGCTTTGCGACGGAGAAGCGTTCCCTTGGCGCCCGCAGCGTACAGCTCGTCGCCCGCTCCCCACAGCGCGGTCAGGTTGGCGGTCGTCGGAGGCCTCTCGAAGCTCCAGTTGCCGCCCGTCTTGCGGATGATGACGCCGCTGTCGCCTGCCGCATAGACGTCACCCAGAAGCGCGCCTTGACCGACCCACACCGCATTGAGCTGCTGGGCGGCCATGCCGTTGGCCTCGACAAGCCACTTGCCGTCGGTGCCGCGGTGAAGGATGCGACCGTTGGCACCGACAGCGTAGACATCGGGGACCATCGCGCCCGCCACGCCAGACACACCGAACAGCGAATCGGTGGTGACGCCCTGGGCCTCGGTGACAAAGTTTAGACCGCCACCACTCCGAGCGACGCGGAACAATCGGCCCGTGGTGCCAACCGCGAAAAACTCGCCCGCGGTTGGGCTCGCCCAAATCGCCGTAAGCTGTCCGTCGCCGGTACCGATCAACGGGCTGACATCGTTCCAGGCCGTGCCGTTGTAGAGCAGGCTCAGATCGTACATTCCGACGGCCGCAACCTGCGGCACCCCGCTGGCGAGGTAGCCGCTCATGCCCAAGATGGTGCGGTTGCCGCCGCCGGGGCTGCGCTGGACCTTCCAGCCTGTCGATCGCCCGAAAACAAGCGTCCCCGCTTCGCCACCCATATACAGATCGTCTAGGTCGGAGGTCTTGCCCGCAGAACCCCACAGTGCGCGCAGGTTGTTGCCTTGCGGGATTGGGCTCTCCCAGCGCCAGGCAACCCCTGCTGGACCACCGTCGGGGCCACCGCTCATGTCGCGCACACCGCCATCGGCTTTGGTGGTCGCATCCGTCGGTGCAAGCGTAACCGGAACTTCCCAACAACCAGCCCCACCAAGCACTGCGCTCAAAAGTAGCGTTCGGCACGACGCAGTGCGTAAAAACTGCCGTCGCTGGTGCTTCATCGAAATGTCCCGAGTAGTTGGCTTTGGCAAAAACGAAATATTGTCGGTCAGCATATTTGGATCGTTTGCGAGCGCGCGTAGTCTGTCAAGCGAGACCTTGCGAACTTTCTCGCCGAGATTGGCGCCGAAGGTGGGAACATTGGTACCCAATGTGTACTAAATTGCCGGGATGCGGCGCTGGCTGACTCTGCTTTTGTTTCTGGTCTCTACGCTCGCCTTCCCCCTGCCATCTGAAGGTGCGTCGCCCCCCAAAAACAAACCGACGCAGCCGCCACGTACAAAAATCGATCGTGAGGTCAGCAGCGAAGGCGCGGTCGAAGGCATTTTGGCGTACCGGCTCAAGAACGGGCTGCGCGTGCTGCTCATCCCAGAGCCATCGGCATCGTCGCTGACCGTCGAAGTTGCGTACGCGGTTGGCTCTCGTCACGAAGGCTACGGCGAAGCCGGCATGGCGCATCTGCTCGAGCACCTGTTGTTTAAAGGCACGGCCCAATTTCCCCATCCCGACGAGGAAATTGACCGGCGCGGCGGCCAGTGGAATGCGGAAACCGAGGTCGATCAGACGCGCTACTTCCAGACGCATCTTCCCAGCGATGAAAATCTGCGCGTGGCGCTCGCGATCGAAGCCGATCGGATGACCCAGGTGAAGATTCGGGCGCAAGACCTCGCGAAGGAATTTTCAGTTGTACGAAACGAGCTCGAGCTGGCCGACAGCGAGCCGCGCGACATCCTCTTGCGTCGCATCCACCATGCCGCGTTTGCAGTGCACAGCTACGGTCGCGATCCGATTGGCACCCGCAGCGACATCGAGCGAGTCTCGGTGGCTCGTCTGCAAGCGTTCTATGCGCGTTACTACCGACCCGACAACGCCCACTTGATCGTCGCAGGACCGATCACACCTGAAAAAACGCTGGCGCTGGTCACCGAGCTGTTTGGAACGATTCGCCCCGTCGGCCCGATTCCCGAGCGGACGTACACCGAGGAGCCCGCGCAAGACGGTGAGCGCCAAGTCACGGTTCGACGGGTGGGCAAGCTGCCGCTCATCGGGATGTATTTTCACACCGCGTCGGTGGCCGATCCCGATCAAGCCTCGCTGCTGGCCTTGGCAGACATCTTGGCGCGCCCCGGAAGCGGCCGACTGTACAAAGCCCTCGTCGATACTGGCCTGGCGGTGAGTGTTCTTGCCGAGAGCGAACTGCGTGCGGAGCCAGCCGGCTTGCTTGTTTGGGCGGAGCTGCGCAGTGGCGGCGATCTGCAAAAGGTGGCGCAGACGATGACCGCGATCATCGAGGAGCTCGTGCAAAAGGGCATCTTGGCCGACGAGCTTCGCCGCTTTCAGGTGCGCGCACTGGCCCAGCACGACCGCCTGGCGAGAAATCCTGGGGATCTGGCCCACGCGCTCGGCGTGTTTTCGACTCTCGGCGACTTTCGCCTGTTGTTTTTGTTACGAGATCGAACGCAAAAGCTGGATGTGGCCACCGTGCAGCAAGTGGCGCGGCGGTACTTTCTGCGTCAAAACCGAACCGTGGCTCAGTTTGTCCCCGAGGAGCTTCCGCCGCTCAAGCAGGCCCGCCCGACAGCGCTGGTCGCAGCGACGCTCAGCGACTTTCATCCCGGCGCCGCAGTTCAGCCCGGCGAGCCGTTTGAGCAAAAACCGACTCAAATTGCGCAGCGCGTCATTGAGAAACAGCTCGCGACAGGCCTTCGGCTGATCATGGTTCCCAAACGAACGCGCGGCCAGCATGTCGAGCTGGCTTGGTCGATGTCGGTCGGGAATCCGAACGATCTCAAAGGACGTGAAGCGGCGCTTTCGCTGCTCGGACCGCTGCTTCTGCGCGGCAGTCGGCAGCATGACTTCCAGCAGCTTCTCGACGAGCTTGATCTGCACAAAGCGTCACTCTCGATCGCGAGTGACGGCGGACTGCCAGGGCTCCTCAATCAGCAGGTCGAAATGGCGGCGAGCACTGTCCGCAGTGAGCTTGCGCCGATGCTGGCCCTGCTTCACGAGCTCTTGACGTCGCCTGGACTTCGACCCGAACAGTTTGAGCGGGTGCGGCAGGAAGCGCTGGCGCAGAGCGAAGATCTGACGCACAACCCGATGGCACAGGCGCTGATCAGACTGCTGAGGCACTCGTCGCCGTATCCACCAGGCGATCCGCGCTACATCCCGACGACCAGCGAGCAGCTCGCTCGGCTTCAGGCAGTCAAGCTCGACGATGTGCGCCAGATCGGCACGGAGCTGCTCGGGGGCGAAAACGCCCGCTTGGTGGTCGTCGGCGACTTCGATCCGAGTGCAGTCTCTGCGCAGGTCGAGTCGCTGTTCGGACGATTCTTGGCCAAGCGACCATTTTCTCGACTGACTCGACCGCATCACACGGTCGCCGCAAGCGATCTGTCCGTTCAGCTTCCCGATCGCGATAGCTCCGTCGTGGCCATGCTGCTGCCTTTTCAGCTGACCGACGCCAGTCCAGACTACCCGGCGCTGCTTCTGTGGCAGCAGATCTTTGGTGCGCAGACCACTTCACGGCTGAATCAGCGGCTGCGTGAAAAAGACGGCCTTTCCTACGAAGTCCGTTCGTCTCTGCGAATCCCAACGCTGGATGACAACGCCAACCTGGCAGCGCTCGCAACCTGCGCTCCGCAAAATGGCAAGGCCGCGCGTTCGGCGATGGCAGAAGAATTTAAGCTCCTCATCGAAAAAGGTCCGTCAGAAGCAGAGCTCCGCCAAGCGAAGGAAGCGTACGACAAACAGCTTGAGGCGATGCTTGCCGATGACAACGACCTGGCGATCCTGCTGGCCCACCTTGCCCGCGTCGGCCGAGACATTCGATACGTCGATGAGCTTCGAGCCCAGGTCCATCGTGTCAATCTGCCGCAGCTTCAAAGCGCCGCCCGACGCCACCTTGAAACAGCGCCGCTTCTGCGGGCTCTCACGCATGAGTAACGCAGCCGTCGCTCGTCTCGGCGTGGATCAGGTCTGGCGTCGCAACCGCGAGCAGCTCGTCCGCGACATGCAGGCGGGACGGACACAGCTTTCGGGCAAGCCGGTGCACCTCAAGCTCGAGCTGACCAACTACTGCAACCTCAGCTGCCCGATGTGCCCGCATCAGTCGATGCAGCGGCCCGTCGGCTACATGAGTCCAACGCTGTTCCGTCGCATCATCGATCAAGCTGTCCCCGAGCTGGAGTTCGCGTATGTGCATCACCTCGGCGAGTCGCTGTTCCACGGTCGAATCGGCGAGCTGATTGCCTATGGAACCCAAGCTGGCGTGGCGATGGGCTTATCGACGAATGCGACGTTTCTCGACGAAAGAAAAGCGGCAGCACTGCTCGATTCCGGTCTGCGATTCTTGGTGATCTCACTCGACGCAAACTCCGCCGAAAGCTACGACAAGATGCGCGTCGGAGGCGATTTCTCGACGACAGTGCGCAACATCGAACATTTTTTGGATCTGGCAACGGTCCACTGTCCGTCGCTGCATGTTGTGGTGCAGATGATCATCTCTGCCCACAACCAGCACGAAGTCCTGGCCTTTGCTCGTCGGTGGCCAAGGCAGGTCGTCCTCAAAGAAGCGCGCGATTGGGCCGGCCAAGTTTCGCTGTCAGCGCTGCGACCGCAGAACCGGGCGCTCGGCCAAGTTCTCCCACTGCATCGACCACCACCGCAGGTCGCCCCGGAGCAGCAGCTCACCGCGCCCTGTCGTCTGCCGTTTTCCGAGATGACGGTGCTGTGGGATGGAAAAGTTGTGCCTTGCGCCAACGTGTTCGAGCACACCGGGGTGCTCGGCGATCTGTCGACGCAGTCACTCGACGATGTTTGGAATGGCGCTCCAATGCAAGCGCTCAGACGAGCACAGCTTCGCATGCAGGTCGCCAACGTGCCTGTCTGTAGGAGCTGCTTGGGGCATCCTCTCGACGAGTTGGACTTCATTTCGGTCGATCAGCTCTCGCAGCGACTTCGAAACTATCAAGGCGGTGAGCTGTCGCCGCGCTCTGGCTTGTCTTAGGCCCGTCGAGTTTGTTATAGGCGGGAACAGAGGTTCCGACTCATGCTAAGCCCCGAGCTCATTTCCATCCTCCGCTGTCCCAAGTGCAAAGGCGTTCTGCGCGAAGGGCCAGCCCAGCTGACTTGCCCAACCTGCAAGCTCGTATTTTCCGTCGAAGACGGGATTCCAAATATGCTCATCGAAGACGCTCGCCCGCTGGCGGCAGCCGATTCACCGTAAGATCTCGAGGGAGCCACATTGAAGCGCACATTGGCAACCGTGGTGGGACTATGTGGGGTGCTGTCGCTGGCGCAATCAGGCTGCCACAGCAGCAAGGCACCAGAACCGCCACTGCCAGCCAAAGCCGCGGCGTCCGTGGCCAGTCGTGCGATCGAGCTGCTGGTTGCGACGCGGGTCTGGAACACGACGGAGCCATGCGGCTGCACATCCACACCACTCGGGGACATCGCACGAATTGCCGCCGTGCTCGAAGCGGCACCCGGTCGCAGCCTGCTTCTCGACGCTGGCGGTCTGCGCTACGAGCCGAAAGTGCTGCCCCAGACACGGCAATCACAGGCTCGACTCAAGGCTGATTTCATCGAGACAACGTGGCGCGAGCTATCGGCGGTGACGATGGTTCAGCCTGAGGACCTACGCGGCAGCCAAGGGATCGCCGAGCTTGCGAAGAGCCAGCGTCTGGTCGCCAACCTGAGCGGGCTCCCAGACGGCACAGCGCAAGCAAAGGTGGTCCGCACACTGCAGGGCGTTCGGATCGGCATCGTCGGAGTTGCCGATCCCGACGCACAGTGGCCCGCCGGTATTTCCGTCAGCAGTCCTGCCGAGGCGCTCTCGCAGCAGCTGGCGCAGCTCAAGACCGAAGACGTTTCGACCACAATCGTTCTGACTGGCATGCCGCGCGAGAAGGTCCGTCGCTTGGCTCGGAAATTCCCCGACGTAAAGTTGTGGGTCGCGGGAGCCGATGACAATGTGCCCGACGGAGCCGAGGTACCAGAACAGCTTGAGGGAGCGCTGCTCATCACACCAGGGCACAAGGGGGAGCGGCTCTACCGAGTCCAGCTTCATCCGTCGGCGCAGGGCAGTCTGATCTGGCGACTTCAGCTGACCGACAAGCAGCGCGAACGACAGCACAAGGTTCTCCTTGAACGGACGCAGCAAGCGGAGAAGCTTCTCGCCGACCTTCGAAACGACGCTTCGGCGGACCCGGCGTTTGTGAAAACCCGGCAGGACGAGCTCGCTAGCCTTCGCAAAGAACTGGCGCAGCTGTCACAACCTGCGCTGGAAAAGGATGGTTTTGTGACGGCGGAGCTGTTGCCGATCGCGCGCAGCTTGCCCCGTGACCCGAGTGTCCGCAAAAAGCTCGACGCGCTCGACCAGCAGATCGGTGTGGCCAACGTACAAGCGCTAAGCGGTCCGCCGCCCGACGCGCTGCCGAGCAGCCCACGCTTCCTTGGCAACACGGCGTGTCTGGGTGTTTGTCACTATCACGAGGCCGCGCATAAGCTGTGGCAAGCCACGCAGCACAGCCGAGCCTACCGGACGCTCGTCGATGTGGGCAAGCAGCTGTCCTACGACTGCGTGAACTGCCACTCGACGGGGTTTGAAAACCCCGCGGGCAGCAACCTTCTCACACTCGACAAATGGCAAACCGCGACCACTGCACCAACTGCTGTCGGACCTGATTTGCGCCACGTCGGCTGCGAGGTGTGCCATGGCCCCGGCTCGCTTCACGCCGCCAACCCCGGGAAGGTCAAGGTTCCAAACCCACGTCCAAACGCAAGTACTTGCCTCGACTGCCACACGCCCGAACACTCGGACACGTTCGAGTGGAAAGCGTACGCACGCGGCATCCTCGGCGAAGGCCACGGCGCTGCGACGAGGGAAGCGCTCGGACCCGGACCAACCGGGAAAGAACTACGACAAGCGGCGCGGAAGCAGTTTGAATCCCACTAGCGGCGGGACGGCTAGAAGCGGTCTTTGCAGGGCTCGTACTTCGTCGGGGCCAAGGTGGGAGTAGCGCCACGACGGGTCGGTGCTTCGTCGGCAATGATCGACTGATTGACCTTGAGCTTGCCGTCCGCATTCGCCGTCACACAGGCGTGGCGCGCATATTCGGTAACCAGCCGGGCCCACTTGGTCCGACCGTACTCCGACGACAGCTCGTCCTTCTTCTTGTCGAACTCAGCGAGATCGGGCTCTTTGCGCTCTTTCAGCGTCGCGACAACAAAGGATCCACTCAGCTCAAGCGGTCCGATGACTTCCCCCGGACGCAGCGTGAAGGCCTTTTTCACCAGGTCACTCGATGATCCAATGCCAGGGACGGTGTCGCCTCGGCGCGCAAACATTCCAGTCTCCTCGACTTGAATCTTGCTTCCTTTGGCCTGAGCCTCCGCCGCATCCGAGTCATCCTTGGGGAACAGCTCGGCGAGCTTGCCACCCGCCTTGAGCTTCGTCGCCGCATCATTTGCGCTCGCTTGCGCCAGTTCCTTGCCCTTTGCGGATCGATAAAGCTCCTCCGCCAGCTCGGCTCGGGCTTTCTCAAGCACAATGTCGCCTTCGCGGAAGCCTTCTACCTTGACCAGCTCAACGCCGCGCTCGCCGCGCTCCGGTCCAACGATGTCGCCTTCTTTTGCCGCAAAGACTTTGGCTTCAAGATCTACACCAAGATCCGTCGTCGCCTTCTTCCGCCAACCCAAGCTGCCGCCCCGCTTCTTGGTGCTCTCGTCTTCGGAAAGTGCCATTGCAACATCGGCGAAGGGCTTGCCACTTTGGATGCTCGCTAGCGCTGCCGCCAACTTGGCTTTCGCTTCACTCACCTGCTGCTCACTCGCGTCTTTCTTAAGCTCAAGGAGGATTCGACGCAGCTTCGCGCTCTTTTCCTGCTTGGTGTAGAGCAGCTTGCGCTCCTCGTAGGTCTTCTTGATTTCTGCCTCGTGAGCCGCTGCCCAGGCCTCGACATCCGCATCGCTGGCGACGAGATCTTGCTCGAATCGATACGGCGCAAAACGAACGTACTCGAGGTTCGTCTGACGGTTCTTGTCCTCGTATTCCGCCCGAACTTCGTCGAGTGAGGCGCGTGTCCCAGCCCGCAGGAGCTGCCGAAACTTGTCCGCCAGAAGCTCGCGCCGCTGAATGTCGACGAACTGCTTCATCGTCAGCCGATACGAGTTCTGCACCACCATGCGCAGGCGGTCGTAATCGAGCACATTGTTGCGCATCGCATACTGCTCGACCTTGCGCGCGATTCCAGCCACGAACATGTTGCCGTCGACGAGAAGCTTCGCGGCTTCATCCTCCGAGACGAGAAGTCCCGCTTGCTCTGCCTCGTGAGCCAGAAGCTCGCGCTCGATCAGACGATCGATCACAACCTCGCGGAGCTTCTGGGTCTGGGCCTCACCACGGTTCGGTAGACCGAGCGCGATGTAAGCAAAGGACAGCTCCGGCTCGCTGATCTCTTTCCCATGGACGCGCGCTGCGTAGCGCCCTCCGAGCCCATCGAACACAGAGTCACCCGTCGGAGATCCTGGTCCGAAGCTGACAATGAAGGCGGCAATCAGGATGCCGAAGAGGATGTAGATGATGGCAGAGCGTGAGTTCTGCCGCACCGAATCGAGCATGAAGCGCGTGCTCCTTTAACGAATAACGCTGGGGTCGAGACTTTACCCGAGGGATGGCCGACCGGCAACAAAACGGCCCGACTTTACGAACACATGCCGCCAGTTCGGCACGTTTTGACCCCGCCACCGCAGTCGGTGCAGCTCAGACCGGACGAGCAGTCACCATCGGGGTTGCTGGATGTACAGACCGTGCCAGCCGAGCCGAGCTTGCAGGTGCCGCTGAAACTGTTGCACTGGTTTTGGCACTCGACGTTGCGCAGACACGGTTGGCCGTCCGCGAGCTTGTTTCCGCAGGTGCCAGAAACGGTGTTGCAGACGAGACCGGCCTTGCAGTTCTTGTCGATCGAGCATGGCTGGCCGCTATCGCCCGTCGAGCACTTGCCCAAACTACAGATGCCGCTCAGACAGTCGAGGTTAAAGTCGCAGAACGATCCCACCGTGAGAGGACCGCACCAGTTTTTGCTCGGCAGACAGACCATCGCGCCAGTTGCGTCGCTGCCACAGTCGGTGTCGCGGACACAAAACTCGCCGCGCTTGCGAAGAGCCTGACATGTACGACCGTTGCATTTGAGTCCGGTTGCGCAGTCCGCGTCCGCATTGCAGGCACAGCCCGTCGGTCGAGACACAAGGCCTAGACAGTCAGAGCACTTGCCGACGCTGCTGCCGCTCTTGACGTCACAAATGAGAAGCCGAGTTTCATCGTCGAAGCCGCTGCACTGATCGTTGAGAGTGCAGCCGCAGCCGACGTCACCGCCCTTGTCACCAGGAACGCAAACTGCCTCGCTAAGCTGCGCCACACCGTCACTGCCGCCGCTTCCGACGCCACAGCCAGCAAGGGTCGTCACAAAGAGCGCCGTGGCGAAAGTCGCCCACCTACTGACACTGGCTTGCTGTCTCATCATGACCATCTCCTCGTCGGTAAATCTGCAACTGCCGGATGCACGGCCCGCAAAGACTGTGCCACGATTTGGGGAACTTCGCATCCCAATCGCGAAAGGACATTGAGCAGCTTACCTCGCCTTGCGATTGGGGGAAGATCTCAAAAAGTGCTATGAA
>CAYTGC010000182.1:0-10553 GCA_964437195.1 uncultured Myxococcales bacterium
ACTGCTCCATGTTGTAAACAGCCTGTCGAGGCTTGCCGCTGACCATCTGCGTCCGCGCCAAGTAGTAGTACACGCCGGGATGCCGCTTGAGATACTCTTCTTCGTCGGACAGCTCGGCCAAGTGGTCCAGCGCCTCGGGGGCCAAGTCGGCTTTGTACAGCAGATAGCCGAGCAGCAGCCGCACAGTCGGACCCATTTGGTCGATCCACTTCATCGGCCAGTCACGAAGCTCGCGCAGCGCCGGGACAAACTCTCGCTTCCCGAGATAGCCCTTGGCATCGTTCCACTGTCGCAAAATCGTCGCCTGTTCCTGCGCCGACAGACCCAACGGTATCGTCGGAGTGCCCAGATCATCAGCAAAGTGCTGATCGCTTCCATCCCAAGCATCGCTCAGTGGTTCTTCGTGTTCGCCCGCTTCTCGGGGACCAAACAGCGTCAGAAGCTGCATAAGCTCGTCGGCTTCCCGCCCGCCACCAATCCCGAGTGAACGATTGAGCAGCCGGGCGGCGGCCTTGCGCTTGCCTCGCATCAGCAGGGCGCGTCCAAGTGCCGCATACACATCGGCGCGTCGCACCAGCCCGCCATCGTCGCCAAGCCAGGTCGGTGGTTTGTCAAATGGCGAGCCGTGGCCTACCAGATATCGCTCGAATCGTCCGTAGATCCAGTCGTCGCTGTGCACGCGCGGAACCGACGATTCATGCCGCATATAGCCGAGCAGATCGCGGGGTGCGGCAAATTCGATCTTGGCGTTGTCGTCGGTATTGATATGTCCACCGACTGAAAATGCCCACAGCTCGTCGGGGGTCAGCAAAAGATCGGCCAAAATTTCCTCGGGACGATCGATCCCGGCACGCGAAAGCTCAGCTTTGAGCTTCGGAACTTGGAAGTTCCTGCGCAAGCGATTGAGGTCGAGCGACATCGGCTGCTGGGTCGCAACCAAGATCATGTCGCTGGAGCCATATTCCGACGTAAAGACGTAGGTGTTGGGAAACACGCTGGCAAAGCTGCGCAGCAGCGTCTTGATGTTCACCGGCGACAGCTCGTAAAGCTGCGCCCACTGACAGAAGACTCCATCGTCGGCGAGCCGACTCTTCGCAAGCTTCCAATAGTCAATTGTGAACAGATTCGAAACGCCAGTGATCCACGGATTCGACGGCTCGCTGACGATCACGTCATACCGGTCGTCGGGCCCCTGCGCCTGCGTCATGAAGTTGCGTCCGTCGCCGATGATCACGCGGACGCGAGGATCTTGGCTCGGCAAGTGGCTCACTTCGGCAAAGTAGCGATCACCAGCTTCGACGACGGCTGGCTCTAGCTCGATGACATCCGCGTGCGCGATCGGAAACTGCGTCACAGCACCGATGGTTACGCCTGACCCGTATCCAACGACAGCGACGCGAGGTGGCTTGTCGAGCGCCGTCTTGTGCCACAAAAGCGGCATCAACCCGACCATGATCTGCGTTCCCATGTCGTCGGAGTTCGAGGCATCGACCTTGCCATTGTTTTTGAGCGCGATCGTCTTCCCCCAGCGCTCGACCGACACCGTCGTCGCAATGCCGTCTTTGTAGTACAGAAGGTCGGGCAAGATGCGGTTGTGCAGTCGCACCACCGAGCGAGCCACCGAGACGCGAAATAGGCCGGCGGCAAAGTGCGTCAGGTTCCAGCGGGGCGCAAAAAGCGCAAAACCCACGGCCAAGAGAGCAACCAGCGCCGCGAGCGACACGGAAGCTAGCCGAAATGGCGCGCCAGAAGCTGTCTTTGCTCGTTCTACACTCGGCGCAGCCGCTTCCAAATCCACCGCTCCGGTTGGTTTCTTCGCCTCGGCAAACAAAAGCAGCATTGCCGCCAGACCTGCCGTGATGAGCGCTCCACCAAGCAGTCCGCGCTGGAGCCCAAGCCCAGGCAGCACCAGAAAGCCCGCGGCAAACGAACCAACGATCGCCCCGAGTGTGTTTAGCGCATAGGCAATCCCAACGTCGTGGCCCGCACCCGACGCGCTGCCGGTGTAGATTCGCATCGTCAGCGGCATCACGCCCCCCATCGCGAGAGTCGCGGGCAAAATCGCCAGTGCCGACAGACCAAACTGCGTCGACAAAAGCTCGTCGATTCCCAGGTTTCCCGATCGCAAGATCGCCAAGAAGATCCCCGGCAGCCGATCGAACATCAGGTACGAGTACCCAACGGCAACCAGCGTCAGCGCGTGCAGCGACCCAAGCCACAGAAGGGGCCGCGAAATCCTCGGCAGCAGCTTGGTAAGAAGCGCCGCACCCGCCGCAAGCCCAATCAAGAACGCGAGCAGGATCAGCGTGAACGAATACACCGACGAGCCGATGATGATCGCGAGCGCTCGTGTCCACAGCACTTGGTAGACCATCGCCGTCGCCCCCGAGATTGCATACGACAGCACTGCGAGTTGCCGGTGTCGCAGCGGACTCGGTAAGGTCGCAGCTTGCGCGCTGGCCTCTTCTTCGGCTTCTGTCTCGCTCTCCGCCCGTGCCGTCAGATCGTTAGCCTCGGTGACCGACGCAGATCGGGCCAAAAAGATCGCACTGCCCAAAAGGATCAGCGCCGCGAGGGACAGGTTGGTGCCGGCGCCGATCAGGTTCGTGGTCACCACGCCAAACCGCGGCAAAAGCACAAAGCCCGACAGAAACGTGCCGACCACCGCCCCCGTCGTATTCATCGCAAACAGCGTTCCTATCTGCACCGATGTCCCGATGATCCCGGCGTGCTTTTGCGCAACGTACTGCGACAGCAGCGGCAGCGTGGCTCCCATCAGAGTCGTCGGCACAATCAGCACCAGTGCCGTCGCCAAGAAACGCAAAAACGACAACAGTACGAAGTGATCGCCGACGGTTCGCCACAAGAGCGCATTGAGCCCCGGATAGCGCGCCAGAAAAAACGGCAAGAGCAGCGCATAAAGGCCAACGCAAGCTTCGACGAGCGCATAGGCGACCAGCGGACGCTTCACTTTTGGCGCGACCTTGCCACCGAGCAAGCTTCCGAGCGCCAAGCCGCCCATGAAGACCGAGAGCACCGTCGACATCGCCAGCGTCGTCGAGCCGAACACCAGCTGTAGCTCGCGTGTCCACAGCACCTCGAAGAGAAGGCCGGAGCCGCCGGACAACAGGAAGCAAAGAAAGACCAGAAATTCCATGCGGACGCAGCGTACCGTCCTCTTGCAGCGCTGCGAAGGAGGATGTGGGTCCTTGCGCTACTTTGCCGGGCCACACGATGCCGAGGAGCGCTCGTCTTTGAACACCTCGCCACCCTTCATCACAAAGGGAATGTTTTCCAGCACGCGCACATTGGCGAGCGGGCTCGATGGCACCGCGATCAGATCGGCGTAGAAACCGGGCTGAAGCTGACCGACGTGGGTGTCCCAGCCCAGGAGCTTGGCGGCGTTGACCGTCGCGGCCTGAATGGCGCCAAGGGGCGACATGCCCAGCTCGACCAGCGCCCCAAACTCGTGGCCGTTCATGCCGTGCGGATAGACCGACGAGTCCGTCCCGAGCGCGATCTTTACACCCGCTTTGACCGCTTTTGAGAGGTTTCGCTTGGCAATTGGGGCCATTTCACGCGCTTTCTCGGCTTTTTCGTGTGGAACCTCCGGCGGACGCGCGTTTTCCGGAAAATGCGACCACAAGAAGATCGTCGGGACCAGGAACGTACCGCGCGACTTCATCAGCTGAATGCACTCATCATCTAGCTCGGTGCCGTGCTCGATAGAGTCCACACCGGCCCGTACCGCCTGTTTGATCCCAACCGTACCGTGCGCATGCGCCGCCACCGGTTTGCCCAGGCGCTTGGCCTCTGCAACCAGGGAGGTCAGCTCTTCGTCGCTGTATTGGCCGACGTTGGGATTGGTACCGACCGAGAGAAAGCCGCCGGTGACAGCAACCTTGATGACGTCGGAGCCATACTTGACGACTTCGCGTACTTTGCGGATGACCCCCTCTCGTCCGTCGGCAATGCCTTCTTCGCTGTAGCGAAAGGCATAGGGCAGGAGGTTCGAGTCCATGTGGCCACCCGTCGAGCCGATCGCCGGTCCCGACACCTGCATGCGCGGCCCGATCACATCCCCGTCCTTGATCGCCTCGCGCAGCGCCACATCGGCATAGCCACGAGCCCCCAGGTTGCGCACGGTGGTAAAGCCCGCCAGCAGCGTCGCCCGGGCATGTCGTGCCCCGAGCAGCGCCTCGCGCGGAGCCGAAACACCGAGCCACGCATAGCTTGCGACATCGACGCGATAGGTCAGGTGCGTATGTGCATCGATCAGGCCGGGCAGCACGGTGTAGCCCGTCAGATCGACGAGCTGCGCCCCGGACGGAGCATGCGCAAGCACCTGGGCTTCTGGGCCCACCTCTTTGACCCGCTCATTTTCGATGAGCAGCGCTTGCCGAGGCAGCAGTGCCCCAGTTCGCACATCGAGAAGTTGCCCAGCCTTGACCAGCACGGGTCCTCTGATTGCAGCTTCCGCCGTCCCCCCGCTAAGCAGGCAGACCAACCCCCAAGTACATCCCACAGCGCGTGCGGCCCCCATTGAACTGTCTCCTCAGCCGTTTGATCGGGCTATTTTCCCGCTTGTCCGCGATTCCTTCGACCGTTTTCTGTATTTATGGCTACATCTGACTCGCATCGACCAGGTGGTTTTGTGACCACCGCTCGCTTCCTTTGCGAGAAGATGTCCGTCGCGGTTAAGCTTGGATGGAGGAGTGGTTTCGATGTCCGCCAAGCATGATCTGCGGCCTTGGTACGCCTCCCTCCCACTGACCAGCCTGATCTTGGCTGCGCCATTTGTATTCATCGCGCTGTGTGGCAATAAGTGGAGCCCGGCGGATGGCACTTTTTCGACGCTGGCCAAGCCCAAAGAACCGCCGTCGCTACAGACCAGTCGCGACGGTGAGCGAACATTGCTGTCGGCATCAAGTTGGCTGTCGTGGCCGCCTCTGCCGTTTGCAGGCTGTGACCTTCAGCCTGGTCGACACCCTCGTTTCGCCGTTTGCTTCGATGAGAAAGGGCTCCCGACGCTGCTGCGCGCGAACGTTGAGCAGCTGAGCCAGTTTGGAATTCAGACCGCTCAGCCCGTGGCGGGTCGCTGGCTGACGGACGGCCAGCGCTACCTGCTCGGCGACACGCTGATCAGCACCAAGCCACAGCTCCAGATCGAGCCGCTGCCGAGGCCGTTTGCGGATGCAGACTTGCCAAAGGATCAGCGACTCAAGCTCTGCGCCCTGTCAAGAGATGAAGAGTTCGCGCTATGGGAGGATCGGAGGCCGAGACCCGACGGCTCGATTCAGCTTCTCGTCAATCGCATCTCCGACGGACGAGTGGAGTCGGCCAGGACGCTCACCGATGCGCGGCAGATCGCTCTCATCCACAATCCGACGGCGGTCGCGACGCTGGCAGAACAGATCATTTGGTGGACCGATCAAGGTCGACGCCAGCATGTCGAGCTACCAGGGGATGCGAGGCCGGGGCCACCGATTTCGGCAGAAGAGAGCACCGCCGCCGAATCATGCAACGATGAAGTGACCGAGTAGAGAGTGGCCAGAAAAGAAAAAGCGCCGCAGGTCACGATCAAACGGACCGGCAGCGCTTTGTTAGGAAAGGTGCTGCGAGGATTGGCCTGGCTTACGCGCCCGCTTCCGGACGATCAACCAGCTCGACGATCGATACCGGAGCGGCATCGCCGTGACGGAACCCCTTCTTGATGATGCGAAGGTAGCCACCGTGGCGGCTCGCGTAACGCGGTCCAAGCTCATCGAATAGCTTGTGGAGCGCCTCGCGGTTCTTGACGATCCGCTGGGCCATCCGCATCGCATGGACAATCCGGGTCTTCTCTTCCGCGGAGCGCTTCGCCTCGTCCTTGCTCAGCAGGCTTCCGACCGAGACGGCCCAGGCAATCGCTGGCTCTGCGAAACGACGCAGTTCCTTGGCTTTCACGTCGGTGGTCTGGATTCGCTCGGCCTGGATCAGCGACGAAACCATGTTCGACCACAACGCTTTCCGGTGATCGGCCTTGCGGCCAAACGTTCTGCCAGATTTTTGATGACGCATTGTGCTTGTCTCTGCGCTTATTAAAGCTTGTTGCGGCTCGACGGGGCTTCCCAGCCCTCGAGCTTCATTCCCAGCGACAGATTCATCTCAGCCAGGATTTCTTTGATTTCCTTCAGCGACTTCCGACCAAAGTTCTTGGTCTTCAGCATCTCCGCCTCGCTCCGCTGCACCAGCTCGCCGATGTAACGGATGTTGGCGTTTTGCAGACAGTTCGCCGAGCGGACTGATAACTCAAGCTCCTCGACCGACTTATCGAGGTTCTCGTTCAGCTTGCTCTGCTCCTCAGAAACCGGCTCGTCGAGAGGCTCGTAGGTTTCCTCGAAGTTGATGAAGATCGTGAGCTGGTCTTTCAGGATCTTGGCGGCATAGCCGACGGCATCCTCGGGCTTGACCGAGCCGTCAGTCCACACTTCCACCGTCAGCTTGTCATAGTCCGTCTGCTGACCAACACGGGCGTTGGTCACGACGTAGTTGACCTTCTTGATCGGCGAAAACAGCGCGTCGATGGGAATCATCCCAATCGGCATGTTCGGCTGCTTGTTACGCTCTGCCGGAACATACCCTCGACCCATCTGCACGAGAAGTTCTGCGTGCAGCTTGCCCCCACGCGATACTGTCGCAATGTGGTGGTTCGGGTTGAGGATCTCGACACCTTCACTGTGCACGATGTCGCCCGCGGTCACTTCCCCTTCGCCATCCTTGTCGATGCGCAGAGTGCGAGGCTTCGGATCATGCACCTTGATCAGAACGTCCTTCAGATTGAGGACGATGTCTGTAACATCTTCGACGACATCGGGAAGGGTCTGAAACTCGTGTAGCGCACCCTCAATCTTGACAGCGCAAATCGCTGCACCTTGGAGGGACGACAGGAGCACCCGACGAAGGCCGTTCCCGAGGGTCGTGCCAAACCCACGCTCCAGCGGCTCGCATGAAAAGCGGCCATAGGTTGGGGTCAGCGTCTCGCGATCCACCTCCAGCATCTTGGGGCGAATCAGCTCGCGCCAATTGCGAGCATAGGTCGGCACACTTGCCTGCGCGGTAGCCATCTTGCTTGTCTCCAAGAAGAGCGATTACTTCGAGTAAAGCTCGACGATCAGTTGCTCACGGATCGGCATCGTGAAGTCTTCGCGCGCTGGCAGCGACTTCACTTTCCCGCGGAAGTTGTCCTTGTCGACTTCCAGCCACTGCGGAACGCCACGGCGATCCACTGCGGCCAGACTTTCGCCAATCCGCTTCACCTTCTTGCTGCTCTCACGCACCAGCACTTCGTCGTTGGCCTTGACCAAGTACGACGGAATGTTGACCCGCGAGCCATTGACGCTGAAGTGACCGTGGCGCACCAACTGACGCGCTTCCGCGTGATCGCTGGCAAAGCCCAGGCGGTAAATCACGTTGTCGAGGCGACGCTCCAGGAGCATGAGCAGATTCTCGCCCGTCACGCCCTTCATCCGGTTCGCACGGTAGTAGTAGCCACGGAACTGGCGCTCAGCGATTCCGTAGATCCGCTTGACCTTCTGCTTCTCGCGCAGCTGCTCGCCGTAATCCGAAGCCTTGCGCCGCTTGCTGTTCTGTCCGTGCTGACCGGGGGCGTATGCACGACGTTCCTGACCACACTTTTCGGTGTAGCAGCGGTCTCCCTTCAGAAACAGCTTCATATCCTCGCGTCGGCAGAGCCGACAAACAGGACCGATGTACCGAGCCATGGTTTTCTCTTCTTCCAGATGTCGCTTTCGTTATCGTCTACAGCTGCAGCCGCTCAGGCTGCCGACTCCGTGGAATTCGCGCGTTCCAAGCCAATGACTCAGACTCTCAGCGCGCGTCCCGACCGGAACCACTGCTGACCGTATATGGAACTAGACTCGACGACGCTTCGGAGGCCGACAACCGTTGTGCGGGATCGGCGTGATGTCGCGAATCAGGCTGACCTTAAAGCCAGCGGCCTGCAGCGCCCGCAACGCCGACTCACGACCAGCACCGGGACCATTCACGTACACGGAAACCGTCCGCATGCCGTGCTCGATCGCCTTCTTTGCGGCATCTTCTGCCGCCAGTTGGGCGGCAAACGGAGTCGACTTCCGCGACCCCTTGAACCCACGCACTCCCGCCGACGACCAAGAGATAACATTCCCTGAGACGTCGGTGATGGTGACAATGGTGTTGTTGAAGGTGGATTGGATGTGAGCAACGCCACTCTGGACGTTCTTCTTGACCTTCTTCTTAACCTTGCTCTTTGGCTGCTGCGACATGGTAATCCCCTACGCTCCTCGGCCTACGCGCCACCGGCCGGCTTCTTACGAGCCAAACCGCCCTTGCGCGGACCCTTGCGAGTACGAGCGTTGGTGTGAGTACGCTGACCGCGCACCGGAAGGCCGCGACGGTGACGAAGACCACGGTAGCAACCGAGATCCATCAGACGCTTGATGTTCATCGAAACTTCGCGCCGAAGATCTCCTTCGACCTTGAAGTCTGCTTCGATGACATCGCGAATCTTTCGGATTTCAGCCTCCTCCAGATCGTCGGAGCGCTTGTCCAGAGAGACGCCGGCACGGTTGAGGATCTCTTTTGAGAGAGCCTTGCCAATGCCGTAAATGTACGTCAGTGCGATCTCCATCCGCTTGTTGCGCGGAAGGTCTACGCCAGCGATACGAGCCATATCGGGTTCCTCTGCCTATCGTTTAGCCTTGACGCTGCTTGTGGCGCGTGTTCTCACAAATCACTCGCACGACGCCCTTGCGACGCACGACCTTGCACTTCTCACAGATTTTCTTGACCGACGCTCTGACCTTCATCGTCTTTGTCTCCGACGCGACCGAGAGCTAGGGTCGCGACCTAGGGGGCCTTGTGTAGCCCGAAATCCACGTTATTGCAAGAAAAATACAATTTTCCGCCAGCAGTTATCTTCCCGACGAGGGATCACCACCTGCTTAGCATTTCGGGTCCGTTTTCAGTGATCGCTATGGAGTGCTCAAAGTGAGCAGAAAGCGATCCGTCCTTGGTCACCGCTGTCCAACCATCGTCGAGAACATCGATGTCAAAGCCGCCAGCATTGATCATGGGCTCGATCGCCAAGACCATTCCTTCCTTCAGGCGAATTCCTTTGTTCGGCTCGCCATAGTTGGGTACCTGCGGATCTTCGTGCATCGCTCGACCAATCCCATGGCCGACAAACTTGCGCACAACCGAGTAACCGAGCGGCTCAATGAACGACTGAACCGCCCAGCCGATGTCTTGCAGACGATTCCCCGGAACACAGCGCTCGATCGCCAGCCGAAGCGCTTCGCGCGTTGACTCCACCAACCGCTGCGCCTCTGGAGTCACGCTGCCGATCATCACCGTCCGCGCGGAGTCACCACAAAAGCCATTCTTGAAGACACCAAAGTCGATGCCAATGATGTCACCCTCTTTGAGAATCGCTTCTTTGCGAGGAATGCCGTGCACCACGACATCGTTTATCGAAGTACAGATCACCGCAGGATACGGTGGCCGACTGTAACCCAAGAAGGCAGAGGTGGTTCCCGCCTTCTTGAGCGCTCGATCCGCAAGCTCATTGAGCTCGGCCGTGCTGGTGCCCGGTTTGCAGTTCTCCGCAACCAAATCCAACACGTCGCTCACCACTTGGTTCGCTTCGCGCATCTTGGCGATTTCGGACTTGGTCTTGAAGAAAATCTTCATTTGTCAAACAGCGAAGCTGGTCTCTTGCGGCAACCGCAAATTACTTGGCAAGACAAGCCATGACGGACGAAAAGATCTCCGCGATCTTTCCCGTTCCATTGACCGAAAAGAATGCTCCCTTCGCCTCGTAGTACGCAAGCAATGGAGCCGTTTGGTCAGCGTATGTCTGAAGCCGCTTCTCGACTGCCTCAGGTTTGTCGTCAGAGCGAACTTCTAGCTGACAGACACCACCTGCCTCACAAGTTGAGCCAGGAGGATTGTCGGTAACATGATACGTCTTTTTGCAGCGCGTACACCAGCGCCGACCCGACAAGCGACGTCGAATCTCCTCGGATGGCACATCAATCGCGACGACCTTAAGTGCAGTACGCCCCGTCCTTGCAAACAGCGCATCAAGCGCCTGGGCCTGCGGGATGGTCCGAGGGAACCCGTCAAGAATGACGCCGTTTTGATGATCAGGACGACGCAGCCGCTGCTCAACGAGCTCTATCACGATCTCATCCGAGACGAGCTTACCAGCGTCCATGATCGCAGCAACTCGCTGACCAAGTTCGCTTCCCTCAAGACGGGCGCTGCGAAGCATCTCACCGGTCGATAGCTGAGGAATCCCCAGCTTCTCGGACAGAAGCTGCGCCTGAGTACCTTTGCCAGCCCCAGGAGCTCCAAGAAGATAGATGTTCCGTTGCATCGTCACCTCCAGCGATGAGCGAGAAGCTCTTAGCGAGCCCGCGGAATACGACCCCGAATCCGAGGACCTTTCGGACCGGTGACGTTTTCGTAGTTGCGGGTGATGAGGTGGCTCTCAATCTGCTGCACGGTAT
>CAYTGC010000183.1:0-10496 GCA_964437195.1 uncultured Myxococcales bacterium
TGAGAGGGAATCTTGCGGACGGAGGAGTCAGACATGAGTAGAACGCTTTCCAATCTAGTGCCGCTCGCCTCGCGGCGGCTCTCGCTGGTGCTGCTGATTGGATCGGTGGCAGGCGTGTTTTCGTCGTGTGACACAACCACCAAACAAGCCATCGGCTGCAACGTCAACTCGGACTGCCCAGGCGGACAAATCTGCGGCTCGACGGGTCAGTGTTTGCCCAAGCCCAAGTCGATGGTGCTCACGATTACGAAGCTTGGCGATGGTCTGGGCACGGTCACATCGGTCCCAGCGGGAATCGAGTGCGGGACCACCTGTACCGGCAACTTTGACGTCGGGACGGAGATCACCCTGACGGCGACGCCGCAGAGCGGCTCGCTGGCCTCCGGCTTTTCGATTGGCTGCAGCTCGGTAGGATCTACCTGCAAGTTCACGCCAGCCACCGATGAGCCGATCCAAGTGGGCGTAAACTTTGCGCTGGCACCACCTGTTACACCGCCAGCCCTGTGCAATGCCTACGGCTTTTGCTGGGAAAATCCACGGCCACAGGGCAACCGGCTCAATGATGTGGCGGTGCTTCCAACCGGTGAAGTCTGGGCGGTTGGCGAAGCAGGTACCGTGGTCCGTCGGGTTGGTACAACCAACACCCTGGTCAACAGCGGCACGCTTCAGACGCTCTTCGGTGCAGCCGTGGTTGGCACCGACGTTGTCATGGTGGGCCAGGGCGGCGTCGCGATGCGAGGCTCAGGCAGTCTTGTCACAAACGAAAGCAGTGGGGTTGTACAAGACCTGCTCGACATCAGCCCGACCAGCTTCGGTGCGATTGCCGTTGGCGCTGGCGGAAAGATTGTCCGCAGAAGCGGAGTGGCCTGGAGCAGCGATACAAGCCCCAGCGCCCAGACTCTGCGCGGAGTCGGCGCAAACGGCACAGAGCTGTGGGCTGTGGGCACGGGGGGAACGGTTCTCGCGAACTCAGGCACCATGTGGCGCGTCGTGAGCGATTCGCTGTTCGGCAGCAAGTCGCTTAGCGCGGTGGCCAGTCTCGGTGGCGCGACGTATATCGGTGGAGCAAGTGGGGAGATCTTTCGCCAGGGTAGTCCGTGGTCGCGCGTTTGCTGCAACAACCTGCCCGACATAAGCGGCATGACCAGTTCGACCTTTGGGCTCTTGGCCGTTGGTTTTACCGTCGGGGGAACCATCATGCAGAGCACCGATGGTTCAAACTGGAACCCGGTCGTCGATGGCGCATCGACCTTGCTGTATGGGGTGTCGGCTTCGGCCAGCGAAGCATGGGCGGTCGGCGATGCCGGTACGATGCGGCGCAGTACCGACGGACTTTCCTGGCCAGCGGTGAGCGGAGGTGCAACCGGACTGATTCGGTCCGTGGCAGGCACGACACAGGGCTTTTATGCGGCGGGGCAGAGCGGTGTGCTTCTTCGGTCTGTTGGGACTGCTGTCTTGTCAACCACTGCCGCTGGCTCGCCTGACTTTGCCGGGGTTGCGGCAGCGAGTCCAACCGAAGCCTGGGCGGTTGGAGACTTGGGCACCATCTATCAGTTCAACGGCACCAGCTGGCAGAAGTTCACCAGCGGGACCGGCTCGGCTCTGCGCGCGGTCTGGGCCGCCGGTCCTGGCGATGTCTGGGCAGTCGGTGACGCAGGGACGGTGGTGCACGTCAAGAACGGCTCGGCCACGGCCATGTCGGCTGGCACCACGCAAAATCTTCTGTCCGTATGGGGCGTCTCGGCGTCTGACATCTGGGCAGTCGGGGCCGCTGGAACTGTGGTGCGCTACCAGGGAACAAGCTTTGCTCCCGTCACGGCTCCCGCGACCACTCGCGCGATCACCAGCGTCTGGGGCAACCTGGCCAGCAACGTGTGGATGGTCGCTGGTCCCGACGTGTTTGTCTGGAATGGCAACAACTACCAGAAGTACACGCCGTCCGTCAGCGACCTGACGGCCGTGGGCGGCTACAGCACAGAGGTATATGCGGTCGGAGGAAAAGGTCAGCTGTATCGCTACGCAGGCAGCGCCTTCACGTCCGTCGAGACCGGAACTCGCAACAACCTGTACGGCGTTGCTTTGACGGCGACAAGCCTCTTGCTGGCCGGTGACAACGGAACGGTACTAAGCAAGACCCGCTAGTGCTTGCTGCGCTAGAGATCCTGCCAGTCGGCGGGACGCTCAATCGGACACATCCCCGTCAACGTTTGGAGTCGGTTGGCCACTTCCTCGGCCTCTGACTCCAGCCCGTCGCCTACCAACCATTCGATTTCGCCGCGTGATTCCGACAGCGATCGAACGACTGCAAGACCGTCGAAGGCTTCGACGATCATGCGGACGTAACCGATTTCTGAAAGGGGAACGCGGAAGTAACGAGAGGGCAAGGCAGGCGGCGACGGTTAGAAGTTGACGCGATAGCCCATGGTGCCAAATACGCCGTTCAGCGACGCATACTCAGGACGCTCGGTGCGGCCCCAGATGATGTGGCGGTAACCGGCTTCCACGAAGACCGAGCCGCGACGCAGGCGAATTTCCGCCCCGAGCAGGCCACCGATGCCAACCTGGCTCATCCATGAGCCTTCCTGAATCTGGATTCCATCCCGTGCCAGGAAGCTGTATTCGGCGAGGAACTGCGGCAGGACACCGATGTACGGCGCCCACGACGCATCCAAGTTGCGGAACCGATAGGCGAGCAGGACGCCGCCGCCGACTATGTGCGATGCACCGGGGGCCGGCGCAAAGTACTCGTACTGCGGGCGTAGCGAAAACGCGAAGGCACCGTGCGGCAGCTTGATTCGGCCACCGATCTCGATCGCGCCACCGACACCGAAGACACCCCGCGGAATGTCCACATGCGCCACCGGCATAAGGCCCAGCTCGACAGCAAACGACTTCGAAGGCGGACGGTCGGTCGAGGTCGGCTCGTCCTTGGCGTCATCCTTCGCGACCGTTGGCACAGCATCCGGCAATGCCGATTCGTAGTTTTCAACGCCATTGATCGAGTAGCGCAGACCCAGACCCGTCTTTCCGCTCGGCCAGTGCGCCGTGGTGACGTAGGTGCCAGTGCCCGGTAGCTCACGAACTGCATCGGCGCGAGACCCGCCCGTTCCTTCTGCGCTGACGGTAGCGCCCGTGATCGGGCTACCGGCGGCGTCAGACAGCTGGAGGCGAACTTCGCGCTGGCCTTCCTGCTGGGCAAACGTTGCCGCGCCCACGTCCAGCTTGGCGACCACTGGACCACTCTGCGTCGCCGAGACTTTAAAGTCGGAGGTGTCTTCCGGCTTCGCGCCGCTCTGCGCAGTCGCGCAGCGGAGGTTGTGCTCACGCGCTGGCTGCAGCGGCATCGGCTGACCGACTGGCTGAAGCTCTGCGCCATCGAGACCGCAGTAGATGCCCTTGCCATCGACCTGAATGGCTGCGCGCTTGCCTTCGCCACCTGGCCACAGCACCACCCGTGCAACCTGCACATGCGCCGGAGCGCTCCAGGGACCAACCGTACCTTCCGCGCTGACGGCGCTCACCCGGACGTAGTAGTCGCCAGGGCCCACTGCCGAGGGCATGACGCGGGTCTCAGCAGCAGCAACGCGACCATCCTTGGTCACCGAATCGAACGCTGCATCTTGAGCCACTTGGACCTGCCAGCTCGCCGGGGCGCTGCCACCGGAAGCGGCGTAGCTGCCCTTGACTTCAACCGGGCCGCCAGTCGTGAGGACAAGCCCCGGAACGCCCGTGATGGTTGGCGCCGCCGGAAGCGGAGCCGCCACGCTCGGTGCCGTGGTCACGTTTGCAATGGTGCTGCTCTGGTTGGGCGTGAGGTTGATGGTCTTGCCCTTGCCAGCGAGCGCTGCCGCGCCGTCATAGAGCGAGACGCGGGTTGCTCCCGTCTTCGGCTCGACCGAGATGCGGGCCGCACTGCCTGGGTTGACCGTCACTTTGCCGACTGGCGTGACGATCGTGGCTGTACGGGGCAGCTTGACCGGCGCGGGTTTCGCTGCAGGCTTCTTGCCTGCGGGGGCCGCGGCGCCGAGCACCGCCGGAGCAGCGGGGACCACGACGGTGATCTCACCGACTGTGATCGTGTTGTTGCCCGGCGTGAACTTCTTGGCTGGACCCTTGGCTGCAGCGGGTGGCGGGACACCGTAGACCGAAAACGAGGTGTTTTCACCGACGAAAACACGCGTTCCGTCGTTGAAGCTGACCTCGGCACCCGACCCAGCAGCGCTGTCCACGCGCGTACCCGGCATGATGACTTCATCTTTGCGGGCACCGTGGCGCTCTGTGCTGGAGACGACTTCGACCTGATGGTGCGAGCTACGCAGCTTGGCCTCGGGGACGCCACCGGGATAGGCGGGCACCGCTGGTGCTGCGGGAGCCGCGGGAGCAGGCGCTGCAGCTTTCGCTGCTGGAGCGGCAGCCTTTGCCGCCGGGGCGGGCGCCGCAGCCTTCGCCGCTGGGGCTTTCGCCGCACCGCCAGCCGCCTGTGCATAAAGCGGCTGCGTCGCGATCAGAAGCGAGCCGCCTCCGACCAGTACACCGAGGAACAACATTCGCGAGCACGTCATTGAACTCTCCAAGGGACGTTTTGGCTCTAGTTCTATCAGCCAGTTCCTAATTTGCCTGAATGAGCGGAGGCCTGTCATCAACTAACAGGCGAGGTGGCTACATCATCACATTCGGCGGTCAAGTCAAGGCTCCACTTTGTCAAAACTCACGGACGCCCATCGCCGGTGTAGATGCGTGGTACTCGCTTCGACACGACGGTACAGACTTCCCATGGGATGGTATCCGCCCAACCAGCCATTTCATCCAGGGTGATGCGATCGCTGCTTCCATCGGGTCCGGTCTGGCTGCCAAGCAGCACCACATCATCACCAATCTTTGCGTCGGGCACATCGCTGACATCGACCATCGTCATGTCCATGGTGATCGGCGCGAAGACTTTGCAGCGCCGCCCGCCACAAAGCACAAACGCGGCGTCGCTCATGCGACGGGTATAGCCGTCCGCGTAGCCAACCGGCAGCGTCGCGCAGAGCGTGGGGCGATTCACACGGCTTCGTCCGCCATAGCTGACTGTTTCCCCGGTGGGCAGCTGACGCAGCGCAATGATCTTGGTCCGCAACGTCATCACCGGCCAGAGCGTTGCCAAGGATGTATGGCCCGGTGCCACGCCGAACATGCCGATTCCCGCTCGCACCAGATCGTACCGAGCATCGGCAAAGCGCACTGCACCGGCCGTATTGGCTACATGCACAATCCCGGGCCGAACCCCTTGGGCTTGGAGATCGGACAGCGTGTGCGTCAGCCGTCGGAGCTGCTCTTCGGTTGGCGCGGCGTCTGCGCCATCTGCGTCATACAAGTGCGTACACAGCCCCGACAAGTACAGTCCGCTGTGACGAGCCAACTCGGACAAAAAGGGATCGAGCTGGACATCACGCACGCCGAGCCGGGACATTCCGGTGTCGAGCTTGAGATGCACACCAACGCGCGGAGCCGCTAGCTCATCAGCGGCGCGGGCAAACCGAGCCAGATCGCGCGAATCGGCGATGACCGGCGTCAAGCGGTACGCGATCACGTCACGATGGGACAGTCCGTAATAACAACCGAGCACCACAATGGGCTGCTCGATGCCTGCCCGCCGAAGCTCGACACCTTCTTCCACCAGAGAAACCGCAAATCCCCAGACTTTCTTTTCGAGCGCTCGGGCACAGGCCACTGCACCGTGACCATACGCATCGGCCTTGACGACAGCCAGAAGTCCTGTACGCGCACTGCCCACAGCGCTGCGAATGACATCGGCGTTGCGACGCAGCGCACCGAGGTCAATTTCCGCAACCGTCGGGCGGATATCGGTGCGTATGTCAAATACCTGGTAGATGTGTGGACGATATCGCGGGCGCTTACTGGGCGTCAAAAAGTTGCGCGCCGACTGCCGGAACCTCGTCGGACGTGCTAGAAGTTACGCCATGTCGCGCGTTCTTTCGCCGCTTCGTACAGTGGTTGCTTGTGCCGCCCTGCTGACGTCAACGCTTGCCTGGGCGGACGGGGCATGGCTCGGTCTCGTCCTGCAACCCGGACCGCAAGGTGGCGCACAGATTGTTGACGTGTATCCAGATTCACCGCTGGCACCGCTTGTCCAAACCCAGAAGTTTGCACTGGGGGAAACGGTGATCGCGTTCGATGGAAAGCCCGTGTCCAAACCGAAAGACCTGTCCGAACGCGTCCGCTCGCTGAAGGTGGGGCAGCGGGTGACGCTGAAGCTGGTGGGTCCAAGTGGCCAGGCGCATGAAGTGCAAGCAACGCTGACCGCTCGTCCAAGCGAACAGCAGCTAGAACAGCAAGCGATGCACATGGAAGAGCAGCGCCAAAAACGGATGATTGGCCAGCCTGCACCCGAATTTGTCGTCGATTTGCAACATGGTCCAAAGCTTCCCGCATCAGCACTGGCAGGCACCCTGGCTGCTCTTAAGGGACAGCCGGTCGTGCTGGTGTTCTTCGCGAGCTGGTGTGGCCCATGTCTGCGTGAAATTCCGCAGCTGACTGCCATGCAGGCGCTGCGACCTGACGTGCGGGTGCTGGCGCTCTCTACAGAAGAGCCAGAAAAGATTCGCGATGTGATCGAGCGCTTTTCTCCTGGATACTCCGTCGGTCGTGATCTCGACAGACGCGCCTACGTGGCGTACGGAGTGGCGTCGTATCCAACAACCTTCCTGATAGACGGTGCTGGCATTGTCCGGGCAGTGGACCACGGGAGTCTGGATACGGTGCAGCAGCAGCTAGACAAGCTTCCTCCGCCTCGCAAGCCGACTGCCAAGTAGTCCTACGACCCATCCGGGACGGAGCTTGCATCGGCAGCTTCAGCGAGATCGGGAGCACTCACAGGCGTCAAATCAGGAGGATTCACAGCCGCCAAGTCCGGTGGTCTGGGAATCGCGCAAATCGCGGTGCTGTCAGGGAGATGACAGTATCCGTCCGCTTGGCACGCATACTCCGCGGGGCACTTCGGTTCCTCACTCGCACAGCGGAATGCGCAATCGGAATACGTGGGCGCAAAGCAGCTGCTTCCCAAAGTCACACCACCGACGATGACAATCAGCAAGCCTGCCAGCGCAAGTCGTTTCATCAGAAGTTCCCCACCAGCGCAAGCCCTGTCGTGTTTCCGGAAACCATCGGGACAAAGGACAGCTTTTTGTGCGCCGACTCCGCACGACTTTGACCATAGAACAGCAGGCCGGTTCCTATCGCAGCCACACCACCAGCGACGATGCAACCAATCGTCGCAGCGCGCAGGCTCTTTCCTTCTTGCATCATGCGCTCATACGTCTCGCGCTGGCCAGCATCGTACACAGGAGCCACTCCGCCCTCTTTTTGAACCGTGAGAAGGCCAAGATCATCGGATCGCTGCTGGGCCAGGATGCCGACGGTGATTCCCGATGTGACAAGACCCAGCGTGATCGCAACACCGGTGAAACCCAGTCCTCCGAAGAGTTTCTGCCTGCGCAGAAGTCCTCTTTTCTCTTCGGCCAGCTTGCGTTCTTCGGGGTCCTCACCAAGCGGGGCGGGCGCTGGCTCTGCTTCTGCGGGTGGCGGCTCGGCTTCGGCAGGCGGTGGTTCAAACTCTGCGGGTGGCGGCTCGACTTCCACAGGGCGCGACTGCACCTTGCCACTTGGGGGCGCCGCCGAGGCCGCGGTGCATCCAAGCACAAGTGCGACGAGCAGCGCACCGATGGGAAGTCGAAAGATCATCGTTAGTGTGCCGCCATCGGATTGTTTTCCACAATCTTTCCGTCCGCGATGTAGACCACTCGCTTGGCATGCTGCATCACGCGCGGGTCGTGGGTTGAAAAGATGAACGTGACTCCCATCTGCTGATTGAGCCGCTGCATCAGCGAAATGATCTGATCCGAAGTCTTGGAGTCAAGGTTTGCCGTCGGTTCATCTGCAAGGACCAGCTCTGGATGCGTAATCAAGGCACGCGCAATCGCCACGCGCTGACGCTGACCACCGGATAATTCGTCTGGCCGATGCTTCATATACGGGCCCAGTCCGACATCTTCACAGAGCTTGACCACCCGTGCGCGCAGTGTGTCCATCGCTTCTGGATCCTTGCGCATCAGACAGGGAAACTCGACATTCTCGATCACGTTGAGAACGGGAATCAGGTTGAAGGACTGGAAGATGATTCCGACCTTGCGATTGCGCAGCTCGGCCAGCTTGTCAAAGTCGCGGTTGCCGACCTCCTGACCATCGAACTGATAGGTTCCGCTGGTCGGTGAATCGAGACATCCGATGATGTTAAGGAGCGTCGATTTCCCCGAACCGGATGGTCCCATCACGACCGTAAATTCGCCGCGCTGCACGTCCAGATCCACGCCTTGCAGCGCGGGCACAATCGTCTTTCCCAGGTGGTATTCCTTGACGAGACTGCGAATCACAATGAGCGGTTTTCCCGACTCGTGTTGGCTCATGACCATCCCCTAGTAAAATGCTCGCGCTTCAAACAAGAAGCGGAAATCCATTGGCAGAAGTGAGTACTCGCTGTAGCTCACGTCATTCACTGTCACCGTTCCGACCGGAATTCCGCGGATCGGAATGAACCCGAACAGCGACAGCGTCAGCCATTCTTGCGCATTCCAAGAAACCGTCGGAGAAATCGTTCCCGAAAGGTCTGTGAGTCCTGCGATCAGTGTGGCGCCCACCGCGAAGTCGTCGCGAATCTTGGGCTTGTTGTACGAAAGGATCAGATAGTGCCTTCGCAGCGGATCAAATGTGAAGCGCTGCGGAACAGCACCATTTGAGCCGCCAGCGGGCTGGCTGATTGTCGTGATTCCTGCGGCCTGCGCGCGCGCGATGAGCCGCAAGTAGTCTTCAAACTCGAGCGCCGAGTACCCATCCCCTTGGTAGTAGTACTCAAGCGACAGCGTGCTCTCATCGCGGAACTGGGTGCGACCCCCAACCAGCACACGCGGATACAGATTTCCGTCGGTAAGCTTGCTCGCGGAAAGGGCAGTGGTTGGATTGCAGATTCCGCCACTTGCGCAAGCGTGACTAGGAAATAGCTTGCCGCTGCCAAACTGAAACAAGGCATCGAGGTGCAGCTCGTAGTCGGTGAAAAAGTAGCGCGAAAAGCTGGCACCAAACCGTGACGTGTTCTCGAAGGAGTCGTTGTATTTGTTCGAAAAGAAATAGAACAGGTTGATGTCGGTGTTAAACAGCAGCATGTAAAGCCGTGCTGCCAAAAGGTAGTGATAGGAGTCGTCGGCGGGCTTGGTTCCGTCGGCCAGCGCGTAATCTGGATACTTCATCATCGCAAACGGAAGACCATTTTGCTGATACAGAACTTGCGGCGCAAACAGCGTACTGATCGTGAATTTTTCAAACGGAAGCTCGAGCCGCGCGACCCACTGACCGCCACGCTGAAAGTTCGGATCGGTGGGATCCTTGGGCGGATTGATGAGGTCGGTTGGATTGAACGCAAAGCCCGACCCCCAGATGATGCGCTTCTTGCCGAGCAGCAAGTTGAGCCACGGCTTCGGCGAAATCGAAACGTACAGCTCGGATGGAACCACAAACGGACGCAGCGTGGCGACATCGTGGTCGTCTACTTTGACCCGCTCGCCGTTCTGATCTTTGTCATAAAAGAGCCAGCCGTTCTGATAAATCAGCGATACGTCGGCATACACAAACGCAAGCTGACCGATGCTGACTTTGAGCTGGATGTTGCCTTCCAGGATCTCTTGCAGCGACGGCTGGTTGATCGTCGGGATGAGTGTTCGGGTCGGATTGATGTACGCGTACTGGAAGCGATTGTCGAGGTAGCCATTCACCTCCGCAGAGATCTTCTTCCCCGTTTCGGCTTTCTTGGTGCCATCGATATCGTCCAGCGAGTCTTGCGCCGACGCCATGGGAGCAAGCAAAAGACAGAACAGACCGCAAAGGAGTCCGATGAGGAATCCCTTCCGGAGTCCTGTCGGTACTCCTTTGCCTGCTGACATACGGACAAGAAACGACATCGCTTACCGACCGAGATCGTCGAGAACAAACTTCTGCGCGGGAATGGCGATGTTCAGCTTCATGTCAAGCGTTGTCATCTCTGAAAACCGCTTGGTCGCAAGCTCATTGCGCATGGTGATGTGTGAGGGTCGCTCCAGTCCGTGGAAGTTCTTCACGTCCTCAAAGACAGCCGACCGGAGCATCTTTCCCGAGGCTGCGTAGTATTCCGCTTTGGCCGGTTGCTGCTTGTCCTTGGTCATCCACAGCTTGATGTGATCGTAGGCCGCTTCCTTGTTTTTCGCGACCAGATCGAGCAGCCATAGCTTGTCATCCCCCGAAGGAATCAGCTTGGCATTGTAGTCCGCAACGTAGTTTACGCGGAGGACATCGCCGTTGTTGAAGTCACCACCTTGGAAGCTCTCACGCGAGGCCAGGCGAATTGCGCGCTTGAGGTTGGGCATGTAAACCCACATGTTGTCTTCGACGCGCAGCATCTCTTGGCCTTT
>CAYTGC010000184.1:0-10407 GCA_964437195.1 uncultured Myxococcales bacterium
AGTAGCTCTCGACGCTCTTGGGAAGATCGATGTGGGCGACGAAGCGGACATCGGGTTTGTCGATTCCCATTCCGAACGCAATGGTCGCACAGACAATCAGTCCTTCTTCGCGAAGGAATCGATCTTGGTGGGTCTGCCGCGTCTGTGGATCAAGTCCGGCATGATAGGGAAGGGCGTTCACTCCTTGCTCACAGAGCCACGCTGCTGTCTCCTCTGTCTTGCGTCGAGAAAGGCAGTACACAATGCCCGCTTCACCAGGATGCCGCGTGCGAATAAACGAAAGGAGCTGCTTGCGCGCATCGTGCCGCTGCGTGATCTCATAGCGAATGTTGGGACGATCAAAACTTGAGACAAACAGAGGATCGGAAAGGAGTCCTAGTCGATTCCGAATCTCTTCCCTGGTGATCGGATCTGCCGTCGCTGTGAGCGCGAGCAATGGGGCCGATGGATGCAGCGCGCGAAGCTTTGCAACTTCCAGATAGTCTGGGCGAAAATCATGTCCCCACTGGCTTACGCAGTGCGCTTCATCGACAGCGATGAGACTCACGGAAAGACGGCGGGCAAAATCGGAAAAGAACTCTGTGTTGAGCGTTTCCGGCGCCACGTACAAGAGGTCGAGTTTTCCGCTCAGTGCTGCAGAACGAACTTGCGCTTTTTCGTCGAGCCGCAGTGTGGAATTGTACACCACGGCGCGGACTCCAAGCTGGCGAAGCGCTTCGACTTGATCACGCATCAGCGCAATCAGGGGCGAAATCACCAGCGCAACGCCAGAACGGCAGAGCGCAGGAACTTGGTAGCACAGACTCTTGCCTCCGCCCGTCGGCATGAGCACCAGCGCCGATCCGCCGTGCAGGACGTGCTCGATCACTTCGGCCTGTCGTCCACGAAAAGACGAGTAACCAAAGACATCCTGTAGCACCGCAAGCGGGTCGCGCAACATGTCGGCTCGACATAGCAGAACACTCGGTGGGGCGCACGCACAAAAATGGTACGGAGGCGCGCACAGCGTCGGACTGCAGCAAAGTGCTATGATGCGGGCAGCTTGACAGGTGGCCGAGACGGCGCAGCAGGCGAGGAGGCTTTTCCATGAAAGTGATAGTCATTGGCGCGGGAATCGGGGGACTGACGCTGGCGGTGGCGCTACGGCGGCGTGGGTTTGAGGTGTCGGTGCTGGAAAAGCGCGCGACGTTTGCGGATGAGGGGGCAGGAATCGTCCTTGGGCCGAATGTGATGGCGGCGCTGCGAGCCATTTCACTCGATGCGGCGGTTGCGGCAGTTGCGCGTCCGCTCGAAGAAATGAACATCACCGATGTCCATGGGCGTGTGCTGGCTGGTTCATCGACGAAGATTGCCGAGCTTCCGCTGGTCGCACAGGCCGTGCATCGCAGTCGGCTTCACGAAGTGCTGCGCGCCGCATTTGATGGCGAGCTAAGAACCGGCGTCGAAGTCAGCGGCATCGAACCGGGAAAAGTTCCCACCGTGCGGACTGGCGATTCCGTTCTACAGGCGGATCTTATCGTCGGGGCAGATGGCATCCGATCGGTGGTACGGCAGCGGCTGAGTCCCGATTTTGTCACCCGCTACAGCGGCTACACTTGCTGGCGCTTTGTCTGTGATTCCCAGTGGACAACCGCCGCGTTCGAGATGTGGGGTCCGGGCAAGCGGGTGGGCGTGGTGCCGATTGGACAGAATCGGACGTACGTCTTTCTGACCGCCAATGCGCCGCGTCGTGCGCCGTCTCCATTTTCGGATGTGGCTGGACTGTCGGCGATGTTTGCCGAGTTTGGCGGTCCCGCACCACAGGCGTTCGCTTCTCTGTCAGACTTTTCACGCGTGCTTCACAACGACCTGGAAGACGGAATCGCGCCGCGATTTTGGGCACCGGGCGTCGTGCTCCTGGGTGATGCGGCGCATGCCGTGACTCCGAACTTGGGTCAGGGGGCCGGACTTGCCATCGAGGACGGCTGCTGCCTGGCCGCGCTGCTCGAATCAGGTGAGCGAGACGCACAGCTTGCTCGTTATGAAGCGCTGCGCAAGCCGCGTGCTGCGTGGATTTGTGACAATTCCTATTTCTTTGGGCGTCTGGCTCAGCTAGATTCCGCGCCCTTGCGCTGGCTGAGGGATTCTGTGGTTCGACTCACACCAGCGAAACAGAGCCAGGCCATGTATCGCCGCATCGTCACCGACATGCCTGGTGTTCCGATCAAGACGTAGCCGCACAAAGCTGCCGCTCGCCGCTTTGGCACGTGAGGAATCGCGATGTCGACTGACGCAAAGACCATTGACACATCGGATGCTGGACTTGCATCGCTGCTTTTGGGATTTGAGTCCTGCACCGTCACCGAGGCTGAGTGGACGCACCATGCCCACGTTCTGGTTGCGCTTCAGTACGTCATGACTTGTTCCGATCCGCTCACCAAGATGCGAGACGGAATCCATCGGCTCCTACAGGCTTTCGGGATTGTGACGACCGACATGCGCGGCTATCACGAAACGATCACCTCCTGCTACATCGCCGCACTTTGTGAGTACGTCCAAAACGAGCGGAAGCGAAATCCCGAGGCGGCGCTGCGTCCAAGTCAGCTCGCCGAGGGTGCGATTCAACTGGCGACGCGCGAGCTGCCGCTTTCCTACTACTCGAAGGAGCGACTGTTTGGGGCGGAGGCTCGCTACGGTTTTGTGCCGCCCGACCTCCGTCCGCTGCCGCCGCTGCTCTAGCCAAGCTTGAGGCTGTGCCGAACCATATCGACCATCGCTTGCGCGCGGGCTTTCAGGCCCGACACATCCAGCGGTCGATAGATGAGGTTCACCGCCGCTCGCACCATTTCGTAGTCGCCAGGCTTCACCGGATAGATCTTCGACGGAATGTGCAGCGGGAAGCGGTCGCCGACGACTGACTTGGGATTGCAGCAGGCGCGCAGTCCCTCGCGGCCGTTTAACCGACCAAAGCCCGAGTTGCGCACGCCACCAAATGGCAGACCTTGGACCATGTAGGCCAGGCCGTAGTCATTGATGCACGTCGAGCCCGCGATCAGCCGATCGGCCAGCCGCTTGGCCCGCGCTTGGTCTTTGCTAAACACCGTCGATCCGAGGCCAAACACGCTGTCGTTGGCCAGTTCGATGGCGTGCTCGTCGTCGCGGACTCGCATGATCGCCATCACTGGGCCGAAGGTTTCCTCTCGCATGATGTCCATCGAGTGATCCACATCGACGAGAACGGTCGGCTGGAAGAAGTTGCCGCCGGGACGACGCTGGCCACCGGCGAGAACTTTGGCTCCTTTTTTCACGGCATCCGCGACGAGCTTTTCGACGATCTCGACTTGATGCGGCATGGTCATCGCGCCTACGTCGATGTCGGCTCCGCTGCCGCCGAGTGGATCGCCCTGACGCAGGGTCTGGGCCTCGGAAACCACGCGCTCGACAAAGCGGTCGTAGATGCCGTCCATGACATAAATCCGCTCGGCGGCCAGGCACATCTGACCCGAGCAGATGAACACACCCGCGAGTGCGCCCGCGACGGCTTGTGGTAGGTCCGCGTCATCGCACACAATCAGCGGGTCTTTGCCGCCCAGTTCCAGCACGACCGGCGTCAGGTTCTGGACGCTGCCTTCGAGGACGCGCCGCCCGTTTGGCACCGATCCGGTGAAGAAGATCTTGTCGACGCCCGAGCGGACAAGCGCGGCTCCAGTGTCGCCAAAGCCGGTGATGATCTGCACCAGGTCAGGTGAGTGGCCGCAGGAAGTCAACACTTCGTCGAGCAGCGACTGCACCCGCGGGGCGGAGTAGCTCGACCACTCAGAGACTTTGCACAGAACCGCATTTCCTGAAAACAGCGCCGGAATCGTCGGACCCAGGATGTTTTGCAGCGGAAAGTTCCACGGACAAATCACACCGATCACACCGAGCGGTGGAAACTCGATCTGCGCGGTCTTGTGCAGAAGCAGCCCCGACGAAATCTTCTCTGGTTGGAGGTCCGCTTCTCCATTGTTTAGGGTGTAGCGGATCTTTTCGCAGACGGGGAAGATCTCGCCCATCATCGCGTTTTGCAGCGTCTTGCCTGCTTCCGCTGACAGCATGCGGCACAGCTCGTCGGCGCGGTCGAGGATCGCATCGAGAAGTCGGCGCAGGACGCGGCGGCGCTCGGCAAAGCTGGTCTTTTGCCACTCACGCTGCGCCATGCGGGCCCGAGACAGCCGCTGCGCTACTTCCGCTGCGTCCATCGCCCGCACTTCTCCGAGCAGATCGCCGGTTGCCGGGTTGCGGCAGACGATGGTGCGTGGACTGGATGGCCCTTGCGGTGGTGGTCCCGACGGACCGCCTCCATGCTTGTCCTCGGGACTCGATGTCACGGGGCCGTCGGTCGATGCCGTAGCTGGGTTGGCTTGCTGAACTGCGTCATCGGCGACCTGTGGTGTCGCTGCATCGCGAGATTCGGCCACCGGGGGATGCTCGTGGACTGCTTCAGACGCGACGGCAGCTGGGGCCACTGCCACAGCTTCAGGTGCATGGCTTGGCGTCTGGGCCTTGGCTTTACGAGACGATTTGGATTGAGAAGCTTTCTTCATGATGTCAACTACGGCCTTCGAGAGTGCCGTCCACTTTTTGGCGGCGGACTTTAGCAGCAAGCTGCCGAAACGAAAAGCGCAAAGGCGGCCTTGTCCTCTGCTAGATTCCCCGCCGTGAGAGTTCTGGCCCTGGAGTCCTCGTGCGATGAGACCGCGTGTGCGATCGTCGAGGCTGAGCACGAGTTTGGTCATCCGCAGCACCGACTGGTTGTGCGCTCGAGCGTGATTGCGTCTCAAGCGGCGATCCATGCTCGCTTTGGCGGCGTCGTTCCCGAGATCGCGGCCCGTCATCACATCCAGAGCCTGATTCCGGTGATCGACGAAGCGCTCCTCCAAGCGGAGCTTTCGCTCGACGATATCTCGGGGCTGGCGGTGACGCGCGGACCGGGACTCATCGGGGCGCTTCTCGTCGCGGTCCAAGCGGGAAAGGCGCTCGCGTATGCGCGAAAGCTGCCGCTCGTCGGTGTCAATCACCTCGAAGGGCACCTGCTGTCGGCCTATCTGGCGGAACCAAGTCGGGACGGCCCTGCGCCGCATGTGAGGCCACCGCTGCCGCACTTGGGCCTGCTGGTTTCCGGGGGACACTCGTCGCTGGTGCTGGTTCGTGACTTTGGCGATTACGAGGTCTTGGGCACCACGTGCGACGACGCTGCGGGCGAGGCATTCGACAAAGTGGGCAAGCTGCTCGGGCTCGGCTATCCGGCGGGACCGCTGATAGACAAGTTGTCGACGAGCGGTGATCCACAAGCGGTGCCGATGCCTCGGGCGATGCTGGGAAAAAAGCGCGGACTGGCGATGAGCTTTTCCGGCCTAAAAACTGCCGTCGCTGCACACCTGGCCGAGGCTGGGCAACCCCAGAGCGAACAAGCGCTCGCCGATCTGTGTGCATCGTTTCAGGCCGCGGTGATTGAGCAGCTCACTCGGAAGACTGGGCTGGCACTCGACCTTCACAAGCTGCCTGCGGTGGTGCTGTCGGGCGGTGTCGCCTGCAATCGGGCACTTCGTGCTTCCGTCTCTGCACTGTGCAAAAAGCGTGGACTTTCATTCTTTGTCGCTCCGCCTCGGCTTTGCAGCGACAACGCTGCGATGATCGCGGCGGCTGGTTATTACCGTCTGTGGCGTGGCGAACGCGCCGACTTGAGCCTAAATGCCGTTGCCAACCTTCCCCTCTGAAACCAATCCCGTCGCTGTCGAGCCGTTGGCCGAGCCGCTGATTCTCGATGCGCGCACGCTGCTTCGTCGCTATGACCTGCACGCCAAGAAGAGCTGGGGCCAGAACTTTCTCGTCGATGAGCGGAGCTATTCAGCGATCGTCGGGGCGAGTGCACTATCCCCAAGTGATGTCGCAGTGGAAATTGGCGCTGGACTCGGAACGCTGACGAGCCGACTTTTGGCCACTGGCGCGACGGTGATTGCCGTCGAGCGCGAGCGCGATATGTGCAGTGTGCTGCGAACCGAGCTGTCGCAAAGTCCGCGCTTTGTGTTGCGCGAAGAAAATGCGCTGCACGTCGACCTGGACGTGATTTCGGCCCAGTACGGGCGTCGGCTGGTTCTCGTCGGAAACCTGCCGTATCAGATCGCGTCGCCGCTCATCTTTCGGTTTTTGGCGATGCGGCATTCGCTGCGACGGATCGTGATCATGATCCAGCGCGAGATGGCCGATCGCGTGCTCGCACCGCCCGGCAGTCGCAACTCCAATGCACTCGGCGTCCAGGTTCAGATGTTGTGCGCGGTGCGAAGGGTCTGCCAAGTCGGACGGGGCGCGTTTTTGCCACCACCACGCGTCGACTCATCGGTGATCCTGCTTGACCCGCTGCCGCAAACGGCGGTGCCGCTTCTCGACCACGATATGTTTCACCAGGTGGTGCGCGCGGCGTTTGGGCAGCGGCGCAAGACCCTGCGAAATGCCCTGTCCGCTGCATTTCCCGACGAAGCCATGGATCGCCTTGCGACGTGCGGTATTGACCTGATGCGTCGTGGCGAAACCCTGACTTTGGCCGAGTTTGCGACGCTGTCTGACACGCTGACTCGGTTTTTCTCACCGACTTCCTCTTGCTGACGGAGCGAGGGTCCATGAATCGTCGTCTGCTTGCACTGCTGGTTGTCTCGCTTGTGCTGACGGTGGGGATTTTTGTCTATCGACACGGGCAGCGGGCCGCAGGGCCGACCCTGTCTGGGCGACTGCCGACGGAAGAACCCGATCTGGCGCGCAGTCCGCGAGCTGTCCAGGTGGGAGCGACACAAGAACAGGCGGGCAAGACGCAAGCGGCCCGCGAACTCGGGAAGTCAGAGATTGTCGTCGCTGGAGGCTGGGGTGGCGGCGCCGGTCAGTTTGGGCGCAAGCGGCAGGCTGAGTCAAACCCCGAGGGTCCGATGGCGGTGTCGACGGCTCCCGACGGTAGTGTGCTTGTTGTGGACCAAGTGAACCGTCGCGTTGTCCGCTACAAAGAGGGCAAGCTTGTGTCGGCGATTCCGATCGGCGGCGACACCGTGCAGGATCTTGCGATCGGGCCGGAGGGGCGCGTGGTCCTGCTCGATCGGTTCGTTGATCGGGGCATCCAGGTCTATGGCCCCGACGGAAAGCTGCTGAACGATGTGTCGCTACCGAGCAAGCTGGATTTGGGCAGTTTGACTGGCGTGTTTGCCGACGAGCACGGCATCTACGTCGAGCGCGATCATGGTCAAGTCACACAGGTAGCCGATGCAAACGGCAATCGATTTGAGGGCAGCAAAGAGCTTTCGGGGCGGCCTTCACGCGACGGCCAGCTTGTGCTGAGCGCTGCGCTCCTCGAGCGGCAGAGCGGGCAGGTTCTGATTCGCGCCCACGACCGCGCAAGAGGCACGCTGGCGTTTGAAAAAGTCGTGCAGCTACCGACGCCGATACTGCATCTTGTGATGCTCGACAGCGACAAAAGTGGCCGGATTTACGTTGCCGCGATGACGGCCATTGAAGAACAGACCCCGCCCTACCAGTTGTCCGACGAAGCGCTGTTTGCGGTTCAGCTCGGTCGTGATGGCAGTGAGCGCAGTCGGCTCAAGCTGCCACCTCTGCACGGCAGCGACGAGTCGTTTCGTCCGGTGACGGTCGATGACTTGGGCCATCTTCTGGTGATGCAGACGACCGAGGCCGGCCTTTCGGTGGTTCGCTATGTCTTTCCCTAGCGGTCTGCCCATTGTCGACGGGCAAGCTGTGTTTCTGGGCCGGATCGGTTACGGCGTGGCGTGGAAACTTCAGCAGCTTCTCGTCGAAGCCCGACAAAACGGCCAGCTTTCCGACACCTTGCTTCTGTGCGAGCACCCAGATGTGATCACACTCGGCAGGCGGCAGACCGGGCCTGCCAATGTGCTGTTGCGCCGCTTTCCCATCTTTGAAATCGAGCGCGGGGGCGATGCGACGTATCACGGACCAGGTCAGCTCGTCGGTTATCCGATCTGTGCGCTGCGGCCCGGATCAAATCCGGCAGAGCCATTTGGGGAACAAGATCTGCACGGGTTTCTGCGCGCCATCGAGGAAGGCCTGCTTGATTTGCTCCGTCGCCTCGGCGTCGGCTGTGATCGCAAGCCCAAGTACACCGGAATTTGGACCGCCGATCACGCGGGCAAGCTGGCCTCGCTTGGGGTCGCCGTTCGTCGCTGGGTCACATCACATGGCTTTGCGCTAAACGTGACGACGGACCTGTCGCGTTTTTATGCGATCAATCCGTGTGGCATGGCGGCGCAGGTCATGACATCGCTTGCCGCGCTCGGGGTGACAGTCGAGGGGCAGCCGGTGACCGTCGAGCGCCTGCTCTTGCCGTGTGCGGAGTCGATTGGCCCTGCGCTTGGCCGCCGCTTTGTGTTGCGTACCGTCGAGGAATCGGGACTTCTACCGCTTTTGGATCTGGCCCTGCAGCAGCCAGAGCTCCCGAGGTTTAGTCCGAGCTCACCGGCTGGCTGAGCCGCTGTTTCGTCATTTCGTACGCGAGCCGCAGCGCGTCCTTGCCTGGTTCCAGCCGGAATGGTGACAGTTTCGGCAGCGACGGTTCGTGCAGAAGATGCAGCCGTGGCCAGTCGGGCACATCGTTTTGCACGCGCACGACTTTTCGCCACGGCGAGTGCGTCGGCAGGTGATGAAACAAAAGCAGAGCGCCCGGTGTTGCCGTCGAGATTCCGGGGCGATCGGCAATTCCTCCATCGAGATATCGACGGTCGCCAATCTTGACCGGCTGAAACATCCCCGGAAAGCAGCACGACGCGCGGATTGCCAGCGCCAGGTCGCCTTCGTCGAGAACTTCGGTCTGCAAGGTATCCAGTGAGAACGCTGCCACCCGCACCGGAATTTCACAGTCGTCGAAGGTCGTCACCGCGACCTTGTCGAGGAGTCCGCGCAGGATGTAGTCAAACGCTTGCCCGCGCAAGAGTCCGGGTCCGCTTGACTCGTCGGCGAGTCGGCCAATGCCAAGCCGCTCGGCCACATCGCGCAGCCGTCCCTTTCGGAGATAAAACGGCAGTCCCCACAGCGGATCGACGTCCCAGAAGGCCTGCCGCGATAGTCCGAGCAAGGTGTCGCGCAGCTCGAGCGCCGAAAGTCCTGCTCCCCAGAGCCCTGCGACGAGCGCTCCCGCCGATGATCCACCGAGCAGATCAGGCTTTAGTCCCGCCTCTTCCAGCGCGAGCACGACCCCGGTGTGGGCGAAGAAACCGAAGAAACCCGACGACAACACCAGTTCAAATGGTTCGGATGCAAGCTGCTCAGCGAGGGTTTTCATGCATGTTTCTCGGTGTGGCGAGACAATATGAAGCGAATAAGATGCCTATTTTCGCTTGCTGCGCTTCGGCAGATCAGCCAGTGCGGCGAGGTAGTCGATCGGCGCATCGATCGGGCGTGGTCCAAGCTCGGCTTCCGACATCGGGCCTAGATCGCGAAGTCCCGACGCCAGCGATCGCAACAGATCGCGAGTTCCCGGCAACGTTCCGAGCGCAGGCAGCAGATCATGTTCACCCGCACCTTCGGCAATCGCCCGTCCAAGCTGATTGACGGCTTGCGTCGTCACTCGGTGGCGTCGCAGCAGATCTTGCAGCGAGTTGCGCAGTGCTTCGATCGTGTAGCTGTGGCGATCGACCATCTCGACGGCGACCCGGACCACCGCGGCGGCTTCCAGACGACCATCTTGGAACAGTGTCAGCGCGGCCTGAAAGTAGTTGTAGATCGGGACCAGCCGCGACCCATACCGATCGAACTTTCCCGGCGGTGAACGGCGATCGAGATGAATGAAAATGCGCTCGACCGCCTGGGAGTGTGGCAAAGACTCGAAGATCGAGACCGTGCGGGCCGCGTCATCCTCGTAGGTGCCGGCCGCGCGCAAGATCTGCTCGAGCAGTGTGCGATCCACCCGACCGGCGAGCAGATCGCCATACAGCGAGTAGATCAGCGCATCGGACTCTGCATCGTCGCCAAAACAGACCTCGCGAGTGTCGGCAGTGACGCCAGCTCGTCCGGCGAGCAGCGCGGGCAGCTTGTAGCCCACTTGCTCTCGCAGGGCGCGAAACCGTCCCGTCAGCATGTTGCGCAGGTTGGGCTTTAGCACAAACTCATCGAACTCGATTCCGTCGATGCGCAGCTTTTCAGTCAGGACTTTGCGCATCTGCCGCGGCGAGCCGGAGATAAAACAGATGCGGGCCTTGCCAGTCGCTGTCTTGCGCAGCTCGCGTAGCAGCGTCGCCGCGCCGGGCACCGTGCGCTTGTCCTCGGCATCTTCGAACGCGGTGCGAACCAGTGACATAAAGGTGTCAAACTCGGTGCGCAGATACGTCTTGTCGAGATCCCAGCGATAAATCACGCTCGGGACGCTGAGATCCGGGG
>CAYTGC010000185.1:0-10373 GCA_964437195.1 uncultured Myxococcales bacterium
TCGGCAACGCAAGCTCACGCAGTCGCGCTTTGCAGAACTTGTAGGCGTCGGATTCACTTCCTTGGGAATCGCCAAAGCCACCCTGTTCGTCGGGACGGGCTTTGCGCAGAACCCGGCGACGCTGTCCCATCATTGGTCGAGGTCGTGGCGGTACTTCGATTCGACCGATCCTCTGGCCGCGTTCGGACTCGCACAGGACCAAGTCGCCGATGTCGTAGGTCTGGCTCCCACAGTCCAGCTCATGGATCATTCCTGCTGGTCGGAACCGAACCGCGCACAGGTTCGCCATCTTCACGGGTACTTCGCTCGGAAGCTCAAGTTGTGAGACCGGGCGCAGCCGTTTGACTTCGCCGCTTTCATCGTCGTCGTCCTCGACGCCGGATGTCAAAGCAACGGGAGGCTCGGGGCGATCGTCGTCGGCTTCATCGTTCTGCGCCTCGATGCGAGGCCGCACCGGACGAGGTTGCTGCGTCGTCAATTGGGGTGGTGGGGCGGCTACTCGACGGCTGTCTTCGGAACGGGCTTCCGTCGCAGGAGCAACTGACTGGGAGGATGGCTGCGATGCACGGCTTTCGGCACCGCCTCCCTGCGAGGCTTCGCTTCCGCCCCGACCACCACGTCCGCGGCGACGACGACGGCGGCGCTCTCCCGGTTCGCTCGCACTGCCACTCTGTTCGGATGGCGGTGGCGATGATGGCGAGCCTTCGCTGCGCTGCTGCACATCAGGACGACTTGGAGACCCGCCAGAGCGTCCACTGCGCGGCGGTCGATTTCGACGCGGCTCTCCCCCACGGGACTGGCCCGGCTGGCTCTGTGGTCCTCGGTCGCCATCTGGACGGCGACCCTGTGCTTGCTGGCCTGGCTGGGGCCGCTGCTGGGGCCGTCCTCCGGCGTCACCTTCTGGTCCGGCTGCTTGTCCTTGCGGGCGCTCTCCTCGGCGCTGCTCACCACGATTGGGCTGCCCTCCACCATCGGGACGTCGAGCGCTACGAGGCGGACGATCGCGGCGCGGCCCATCGGGGCGAAATCCCTCACTGCGATGTCCTTCGGGACGGGGACCTTCTCGACGGGGACCATCGGGGCGCCCGCCCTGCGGTCGTCCACCTTCGCCACGCGGTCTTCCCTCTGCGGTTGGTTTTCCCGGCGGGGACTCCGGTTTGTCGCTCATCGTGAAATCCTTCCCTGTCCCCCGGCTTCCGCGGTTGTTCGCAAAAGCGCAAAATGCAAGTGTCGTCCCATCCGCTCGATCGACAGAGGTGCACTGGTATAGCGACGGATCGCCGTCTGCGTTTCTCTCACCACCCGCAGCGCTGCCGCCGTACGAAGTGCCGTCGCCGTCGCTTGCTCCATCCCTTGCCGTCGCAGTTCACCGTGTAGCCGCAGCCAGAGAAGCTCGAGTACTTCCACGGCTTCCTCGCGGTCGGCTCCTACTTCACCGGCAAGCTGGCAGATGTCCGCTGCCCGACCACCGCGAGCCGCGAGGAGCAGTCCGTCGGCATCGCGCTGCCGTTTTTGCAGCTGATCGGGGTCTTGGGCGCACCGAACCGCTCGTCCGAGGCTGCCCTGCGACAGACCAACGACCGACTGCGCCATGTTGGCACCAAGACCGTATTGGCCGACCAGCGCTTCCTCGATGACGGAGTCCGACAGCGGCACAAAGCGCAGTCGCTGACACCGCGAGCGAATCGTTTGGAGCAGGCCGCTGCCACACGTCGACACCAGCACAAAGTGCGTGTCCGGGCGCGGTTCCTCGAGCGTCTTTAGCAGTCGATTGGCTGCGGTGAGCGCCGTCGGTGCCGTCAGTTGATCGGCAGGATCGACCAGCACGACTTGGGCGTGGCCCTCCACCGGTCGAAAGGCCAGACGACGCAGCAGTCTTTCGATTTCGTCGGCAAGACCTGCAAGCTCCATGTTGACGACGATGAAGTCGGGATGACTCCCCGATTGGAGCTTGAGGCATGCCTCACAATCGCCACATGCGTCTCCGGGGGTCGGTGGGGCAAGGCAGTTTAGCGCTGCCGCCAGTGCGCGCGCAGTTGTCGCCTTGCCTACGCCCTCGGGACCATCGAAAAGATATGCATGGTGCGGTCGTCGGGCCGAAAGCGCACTGCGCAACACCCCAACGACACTGTCTTGTCCGACGATGCCGCTGAGGCCGCGCAGAAACACCGGCGACTTCTGCGGCTCTGTCTCGGGAGCTTTCTGCATGGCCGGGCAGTATTTCCTAGCCGCATCGCAAGACGCAAGCGCTTATCGAGACGCTGGGAAGACCTCGGACAGGAGCCGTAGCCACGCTGCCCAGGATTCCTTGTCGGCGCTTTCGCTGTAGCCCAGGCCCGGCACACCCGCCTTGTCCGCGTCAGGGTTTGTAAAGCCATGCTTGGCACCTGGGTAGCTAATGACCTCGAAGCGTGCTCCGGCATCGCTCATCTCTTTGCGGAACGCGGCGATGGCATTGGGGCCAATCATCGGATCAGCGGCTCCGGTCATGACCAGGACTCGCGGCTTGAATCCCTTTTGGGCGACGAACTTAGAGGACAGCGAGCCGTGGAAGGTTCCGACCGCTGCCAGTTCTTCCCCTTGTCGAGCCATGTCGAGCACCACGCCACCGCCGAAGCAGTAGCCGATTGCGGCAAGCCTCGTGGGGTCGACCTGCGGCGCGGCCTTTAGCTGTCCCACCGCTGCGGCAAATCGAGCGCGTTCCTCGACGGGATCTTTGGTCGCTTCGGCCACAAAAGCCTTGGCGTCTTGCGGGTGCTTGGCCAGCTTGCCCTTGCCGAACATGTCGAGCGCAAAGCCGACGTAGCCTGCCTTCGCCAAGCGGACCGCTTGATTGCGTGCGTGCTGGTTATGGCCCCACCACTCGTGGACGATGACGACGCCGGGTCGCTTGCTCTTCTGTGCATCGTCCCAGGCCAAGAATCCCTGCATCACCGTCGAGCCCTGCTTGTATTCGACCTCTTTGGTTTTTACTTCGGCCCAGGCGGGGCTATTCGTCGCAACCTGGGTCATCACAGCGACGGCGAGACAAAACACGGCTCTCATCTTCGTTCTCCTTGGTGGAGGCACATCATCGGTTGCTCGTGCCGACTCGGCAAGTTCAGCCGCCGAAGGGGCCGGTGCGGTTGTTTCTGCGGCACAAGTGGTTTTGTCTGACACGGACGAGGGTCGGTTTGGAGTATGGTTTGACTGTGCTGCCCTCGCTCAGTATCCGCAGCAAGCTCATCGGCCTTCTGTCGGTGCTGCTGCTCCTTGTTCTTGTGACCAGTACGATTGCGGGACGGGTGCTTCTCAAGCGGCGCGTCGATGACCACATGCGGCGCGAGGCGGAAGCGACGGCGCAGGATCTGGCGACCAACCTCGAGGACTATTTGAAGCACGAGCGCTCTGACGAGGAGGTCAAGGCCCGTCTCGAAGCGCTGCGTGGCCGTCACCGCATCTTCGAGCTGTCGCTGGTCATCGATAGTGAGTCTGGCGACAAGATTCAGATCGTGCTGCCGCAGACGGGGGGCGCTGAAATTTCACACCCGGAAAGGCCCCGGCGTCCGCGTTCCGAGAGAGCCCTGGCGTACGAGGCTCGACGGGCGCTTTGGGATCGTGGGGAACCGAGCCGTCCGCCGCTTTTGCGTGGTGTGGAGCCGCTGTGGCGACTTCCGGATCGTGAGTCGTCGTCGCGCTGGGCGCAGGCCTTTCCTCCGCCCGAGCAGCCCGTGCAAAAGCCCAGTCGAAGCATCAAAACCAGCGAAGGTTCGTCTCTGTGTCAGCGCTGCGTGACGGCTCTGGCGGACCTTGATCCGATGGGTCCACAGCGCGGCAAGCTGCGCGTCACGGTGCCGCTCGATCGCTACGATCAAGTGTTGCGTGACCAAATTGGTATCTCGGCGCTGACGGCGCTCGGGGCGCTGCTGGTGCTTCTGCTATCGACGGTGTACATCGTCAATCGTGTGGTCGCGCGGCCCGTTTCCGAGCTAGCCCAAGCGATGCGTGAGGTCGAAGGCGGCAATCTCCAACGGCGAGCTGGTTTTGAGCGAGACGACGAGATTGGCAAGCTGGCGCAGGGCTTCAACGCGATGCTCGATCGACTGGCGAAGGCCGATGAGGAAATCCGTGCGCTCAATGCCCGTCTGGCCGATGACATTTTGGCAGCGACGCGGGATCTTCAAGGAAAGAACGAGGCACTTCAGCAGCTAAACCAGATCCTGCTCCAGATGCAGCGTGAGCTGGGCGACAAGGAACGACTGGCGGCGCTTGGCCAGCTGGCGGCGCAGCTTGCCCACGAAATTGGAACGCCGCTCGCTGCCGTGTCGGGACACCTGCAGCTGGCCGCATTTGACCGTGAGCTTCCGCCAGGTCTTCGTGACCGTCTGCAAGTTGCCACGAGTGAGCTTGGCCGCGTGTCCAAGATCATTCGCGACTATTTGGACCATACGCGGGCGGGCAAGCCGAGCATTACGACGGCGGACGTCCGGCGGCTTATCGAAGAAGCGGTGCGTGTCACGGTGAGCGCGCTGCGCAGGCCCGGCATTCGTATTGTCACGGAGGTAAGCCCAGACGCAGAAACCGTCCACACCGACCCGGGGCTGCTGCGACAGATCCTGATCAATCTACTGACCAACGCGATTGATGCGACCTCGGCGCACCAAGCCGATGCTGGGGGCGCCATGCCGCAGCCGGGCCGAATCTTTGTGTCGGCCAAGACGGCTGGCAGCGAGGTCATGCTGGCTGTTCGCGACGAAGGAACCGGCATCGCGTCCGACGATCTGCAGCGAATCTTCGAGCCGTTCTACACCACGAAAGGGCGAGGGCGGGGAACCGGACTGGGATTGTCGATCTGTCGCGAGCTGACGCGATCGCTGGGGGGCAGGATTACCGTCGAGAGTGCACCGGGGCAGGGTTCGACGTTTGTACTACACCTGCCGCGTGTCCCGCAGGTGAAGCAAGCGGCGTAGATGTGAGCGCAGCGGCGGCTACTTGTTGAGGGTGCGGGTGAATTCAACCTTGCCCGTCGCGTCGATGAACTCGGCAACGAGCTGACGACCGGTGATGGTCACGTAGAGGAATCCAAGCGAGTTCGACTGCCAGCGCGTCGCATTTTTCCCCTTCAGCTCCGTGCCCGAAGCGCCTGCTCCCGATACGGCCAATTCGGTGCCTTTGCAGGTCTCGACCATCCACTGGCGGCTGTGATCGTGTCCGCTCAGGTAGAGGTCCACTTTTCCGCAGACATTGTCATCGAAGAACTGCTTGACACTCTTGCCATCCACGATTGGAACTCCGGGGAGTCCGTCGTAGCTACCGGCGTTGCCGTGCGGGCCGTTCGACAGATACGGGTGATGTCCGACTGCGATTTTCCACGTTGCCACGGTGGTCTTGAGCCAGTCTTGCAGCGACGTTTTTTGCTTGTCGAGATCCCGACTGAACATCATCAAGTTTGTGTCGAGGACGAAGAAGTCGGCATTTTCGACGACGCGTCGATAGTGGTTGGCGGGCAGCTTCCACTTCATCGAGCTGGCGGTGTAGAGAATTTCCCACTTCGCCTTGTCGAACTCATTGCCAGCGCCGTTTCCGCCGTAGTCATGGTTTCCGAGCGCGACGTAGAACGGGGCCTTGACGTCTTTGTACGGGACCTCGAACTTGGTCTGCCACTGCGGGTCGGTGACGCTGGTGACGCCGCTGTCGTAAATGTTGTCACCGAGAAGCTGTACGAAGTCACAGCCCGAGGCCATGCACTTGCGGGCGATGGCGTCGGCGACTTGCTGCTGGCCGGTGTTGCCTTTGCCGGTGTCTCCGACCGCCACAAACCGGACGACACGCGGTCCGCCCAGATCGCCCGTGGTCGCGCTAAAATCGACCGCCGCTGCCAGATCGGTCGCGTCTCCTGCATCCGTGTTGGTTACGCGACCATCGGCTGATGCGTCGAAGGGATCGGGGTCGTTCGGGACGCAGCCGGGCAGAACTGCCGAACTCACCGTCAAGCCACCGATACAGAGCAAAGAAACCACCGCAAGTGTCGTTCCACGCATGCGGCAGAATGTGCAAAAAACCTCGTACTTTGTACAGCGGGCAGAAAGATTCTCATCGCATGTCACACAAGAAAAACAGCGGCGCTCATCGGCCGTCGCCACCCAAAGTGCTCCTCCTTGAAAACATCCACCAGACTGCCGTCGAGGCCATGGCGCGCGAAGGACTGGTGGTTGAAGCGCTGGCTAAGTCGCTGCCTCGTCAAGAGCTCATTCACAGGCTGGCGGGCGTTTCGGTCCTCGGTATTCGTTCAAAGACCAAGATCACCGACGACATCTTGCGAGCCGCACCCGACCTGCAAGCGATCGGCTGCTTTTGCATTGGTACCAATCAGGTCGATCTCGGGGCGGCGAACCGCGTCGGCGTGCCCGTCTGGAATGCGCCATTTTCCAACACCCGATCGGTGGCCGAGATGATCATCGCCGAAGTTATCTCGCTCGCCCGTCAGCTCGGAGACCGGAGCCGCGAGGTACACGAAGGCAAGTGGCGCAAAGTCTCGGCGGGCTGCTACGAAGTGCGCGGCAAGACTCTCGGGATCATCGGCTACGGCCACATCGGATCGCAGGTGTCGGTCCTCGCGGAATCGCTCGGCATGCGGGTGGTGTTCTTCGACATTGCGCCGAAGCTGGCACTTGGAAACAGCCAGTCGTGCGATAGCCTGGCGCAGCTTCTTCGCGTGGCGGACTTTGTGACACTTCACGTCCCAGCGACGGCGCAGACACAGTGGATGATTGGTCCGCAGGAGCTGGCCGAGATGAAAAAAGGCAGCTATCTGCTAAATGCGAGCCGCGGCACCGTCGTGCAGATTGACGCGCTGGCCCAGGTCCTTCGTTCGGGTCACCTCGCAGGCGCGGCAGTCGATGTCTATCCCGAAGAACCAGAGGAGAATACGGATCGGTTTGTCACCGAGCTTGCTCTCCTGCCGAATGTGATCCTGACTCCGCACATCGGTGGGTCGACGCAGGAAGCGCAAGCCAGCATCGGTCGCGAGGTCGCCCAGAGCATCTGTCGCTTTGTCGAACAAGGTGCGACCACTGGTGCTGTCAACTTTCCCCAAGTCGAACTGCCCCCATCGCCGGGCACGCACCGCATCGTCAATGTTCACAAGAACGTCCCGGGCGTGCTGCGTGACATAAACCGAGTGGTTTCCGAGCTAAATGCCAACATCCATAGCCAGATCCTCTCGACCGATGACCAGATCGGCTACCTGATCATGGATCTCGACCAGGACGTGTCCGGCGAGGTTCGCGATCGCATCCGCGATTTGCCAACGAGCATTCGCACGCGGATTGTCTAGCCCGGCCCTTTCGTCAAACCCCGGATGAATTTGCCTTGGCAAAGCGGAGTCGGAATCTTGCTAAGATCGTCGATAGGAGGCTCTATGAAATCCGCTGTCGCTCCGTCTTTCTCGACTGCTTGGGCTGTCGTTGCACTGGTGGCGCTCGCGCCCTTACCGGCAACGGCGCAGCAGCAACAGCAGCTGGGCAATGTCGTAAACACCGCGAAGACCGTGGTCACCAAAGCGGCGCCGATTGCTGCCAAAGCCGCGCCGGTTGTGTCCAAAGCGTCGCCCAAAGCAGGGCAGGCGGTGCAGACGCTGGCGACCAAAGCGGGCGCACCTCCCGCGCAGCCACAAGCCCAGCCCCAACCCCAGGTCCAGCCTCAACCCCAAGCCCAGCCTCAAGTGCAGCCTCAACCGAGTCCGTCCATCCAGACTCAAGCTGTCGGCGCACTACGCGGCGTCCTCGGTGGCGGATCCAGTCCCCAACCTGCGGCACAGCCATCGGCCCCGGTTCGTCGTCCTCCACCGGGCGCTCCTCCCGGGTAGCTCGCCAGTCGGAGTTATGCCGCGGCTGTTTCGGTCGGCGCTTGGTGCCAGCGCATGATCCGGCGCGGCCAGCCTTCTTCCTTGCGCGCTGCGCGAAAGAGCTGACGAGCGAGTGAGATCACAAACGCCGTGGCCCACGCTGGTACCGGCGTCTGGTTTCCGACCGGAGTTAGCAACACTTCACCGCCAGGGAGCGAGATTCGCAGGTCGAAATCGTGCGGGCTGCTGCCAAAGTGAACCCGAACGCTGTAGTGGGCTTGCAGATCCTCGACGGACTTGCGATCAAACTGGAACCGGGCGCCAAACTGCGGAGCATACGCGGATGACATGCGTCATTTGATAACGCACCGCGGCTAAACTTGTCCAGCCATTCGGCCACAATTCATTTTCTGGGTGTAGGCTCGACGGGGTGAGTGGTTTCTGGAGATGAAGAAAAGTTCGCGATATAGTGATCAGTTCTGGAAATCTGATGAAGGCTGATCACGACAAGCCTGAGCGACTCTCCTGGTCTGAAACCGCGAGCGAGCCCTACGAACAGCTTCTCGCGTCGCTTGGTCGAGGAGGCGCGCTTTCGCCCGAACGAACCCGTCGCGTGTTCGTCAATCGCCACCTGCGCATGGACCAGATCGAAGTCATCGGCTTCGACATGGACTACACGCTGGCGCTCTACAACCAGTCTCGTCTCGAAGCGCTGTCGGCGTCGTGCACGCTGGAAAAGATGATTGCACGACGTGGCTACTCGCCATCGCTGCGTCTCCTCCCGTATGATTCCCAGCGTGCGATTCGTGGCTTGGTCGTCGACCGCGAGCGCGGCAATGTCCTCAAAATGGATCGCTACGGCTACGTGGGTCGCGCTTACCACGGCACTCGTCCGCTGTCGCGCGTCGAGCGACGCAAGCTCTATCGTGAGCAGCTCCTGCGGATCCTGCCGACGCACTACGCATGGATCGACACGCTGTTCGCACTCCCCGAGGCGGTGCTTTTCGGGCAGATCGTCGATTTTTTTGATGACGACACGCTGTTTGCATCGCTGAGCGAAGAGAAGAAAGCCCAAAAGTACAGTCAGCTCTGGGCCGACATCCGCGAGAGCATCGACGAAGCCCACCGGGATGACAGCATCAAGCGCGTGATCAAAGCGGACATGTCGACGTACATCGCGCTTGATCCCGACTTGCCAGCGACGTTGCATCGCTTTCGTTCGGCGGGAAAGCGGCTGTTTTTGCTGACCAACAGTGCGCTCGACTACACGCAGGCGGTGATGTCGTACCTGCTTGACAAGCGCTTGCCCGGCTACGCTTCGTGGCGTAGCTATTTCGATGTCATCGTCGTGGATGCCAAGAAGCCCTCGTTTTTCATGGAGCAAGCGCCACTGCTCCAAATTGATGCGGATGGGAAGGTGCGAGGCGAGGTCCGCGCAGAGACGGCAGGCCATCAGCCGCCGCTGCGTGGTCGGCTGTGTCAAGGCGGCAACGTGCAGGCGCTCGACCGTTTGCTGGGCCTACGGGGCGATCGCGTTCTGTACATCGGTGATCACATCTACGGCGACATGTATCGCGCCAAGCGTGCATCGGTGTGGCGCACTGCGATGATCATCCAGGAACTCGAAGAAGAGCTTCAGAACCAGAAGGTGGTCGACGAAGAACTGCAAAAAATGGAAGCGCTTGAGCGACGGCGATACCGGCTGGAAGCAGAGATCCGCTACGACCAACTGATCGCGCGGCAGCTTGGGGCCATGGACGACGCGGACCCTCGACTTCAGCCCATCCCGGTGGAGGTGCGCGGCAAGACCGTCGAACAGGCCGAGCACGAGCTGCGCAGGCATCGTGAGAACCTTCGCCAACAGCTCCGGGCCACCGACGATGAAATGGATCGGCTAGAGAGCCAAATCGAGCAGGTGTTCAACCCGCACTGGGGGCCGCTGCTCAAGGCTGCGGCGGAAAACTCGCGCTTTGGTCAGCAGGTCGAAGACTTCGCCTGCGTCTACACCAGCCGTGTATCCAATTTTTTACAGTACGCCCCGTTCCAACATTTTCGCTCACCCAGGGATCACTTGCCCCATGAGCGCGTGTATTAGGATGAGGGGATGGGGAGTGACTTTTTTGGCAGTTGGCCCAGTCCATGCTAGGTGGCTGGATACAAGGGAAGGGCTCCGCTGGCCCTCAACTTTGGCTAAAGTGAAGGACTAGGAAAGTCCAAAAGGAGAGATCGATGAACGCGATGAAGACTGCGATGGCTCTGGTGATGGGTGTGGCTCTGATTGGCGGCTGTGATCAGTCGAAGGAAGAGCTGGACAAGACCAAGGTGGAGCTGGCCAAGGTGACTGCCGAGCGCGACCTCATGAAGGGCCAGATCGACAAGGCGACCCAGGATGCCAAGGACGCCTCGACGAAGCTGATGGACGCGGAGAACAAGCTGAAGGAGGCCGATGCCAAGCTCGCCACCTGCCAGCCCGCCGCCGCCGTCCCGCCGCCGGTTGATCCCAAAGCCGCCAAGCCCGCAGGCAAGCCCACGGCGAAGCCAGCGGGCA
>CAYTGC010000186.1:0-10369 GCA_964437195.1 uncultured Myxococcales bacterium
GCATCATCGGCTGCTGCATCATCGGCTGCTGCATCATCGGCTGCTGCATCATCGGCTGCTGCATCATCGGCTGCTGCATCATCGGCTGCTGCATCATCGGCTGCTGCATCATCGGTTGCGGAACCGGTTCTGCTTGCGGCCGCGACGGCGAGTGCTCGAATCGCATCGTCGTGTTGCCGATTTCAATCTGGTCGTTGTCGACCAGCTGGCCTTCCGCCTGACGCTTGCCATTGACCATCGTGCCGTTTGGCGAGCCCATGTCCTGCATCCGATAGCCGTTGCCGGACATATGGATTTGCAGGTGTTTTCGCGAAACCGCGATATCCGCGACGATCACCATTTGATCTGCGCCACGGCCAATTGTCGTCGATGTGTGCTTCAACTCGAACGTCTTGCCTTGGTCGTTGCCGCTGATCACTCGCAGGATGCCGTATTTCCCAGCAGGAGGCGCACCCACGGCACCACCCGCGCCGCCGGCAGCCGCACCACCGCCACCGCCGACGCCACCACCACCGGGACCCGGCGGTGACATTGAGTACATGTTGACGCTGGGGCGATCGTGGACCGCACCCGGACGGCCCGTCGGAACCGCCTCAGGAGGAAAAGGAGGGGCAGACTTTGGTTGTGGGTTCGCCGACATCATGCGCAGTGTATCAACTCGCCTCTCAGCGTTCTAGCGCCGTGATATCGCAACGGTCGGAAGTCGAGGCGGACTGACGGGGCGGCGGGCAGACTGGCTAGGTCGAATCGACCGGCGAACTGCTGGGCGGAGCAAGCGGGCGTCGGGAATCAGTTCCATCTTCATTTTTGACCAGCAGCTCGATCCGCTGCTCGGTCGCGTCGAGAATCGCACTGCCGCGGCGTGAAAGACGGACGCCGTCCTCGAACAAAGACAGCGCCTGCTCTAGTGGCAGATTGCCTTGCTCGATCCGCGTGACGATTTTGTGCAGTCGGTCGAGCACTTGGTCAAAGCCAAGCTCGCGCTCGTCCGGCGGGGATGTCATGGTCTGTTCCTCGGGCATTCGCCGCTGTTCCCATTTCTCCCCCCGGAGACACCTGCACGCACAAACGCCTACCCAAGCGATCGGGCAAGCGTCTGCGAGGGCGCGAAGCGATGGCTAGTTACCGCTGCTAAACCGGTACGTGAACTGCTCCATCTTGCCGCTCGGCGGCGCAGGGAACTGCCACGAGGTCGCCTTGGCCTTGACGCAGTCCGAGAGCAGCTGGTCCTTGAACTCGTCCTTGACGAAACCGAAGCGGTTCACTTTGCCATCCGGGCCGATCTCGAAGGCCAGATCCATTGTTCCCTTGAGGTTCGGGTTGCGGGCCGACGCTTCTTGCAAACACGACCGCAGATCGTTGTTGTTTTGGCGGATGGTGGCGATGCCAGTGTCTTTGTAGCCATGGCAGCCAGCCACAAACGCGAGCGAGAGCACAAACAGACCGGTGAGCGAACGAGTATTTTTCAACATAGCCAACGACTTTGCCGAAGGATGCGTGGGGCGGTCAAGCGGACTGCGCGGTCGTGACGCAGGCTTCGTAAAATGACCGCAAGCGTGATTCCAGCGCAGGCCAGGCGTAGTGCGCAGCGGCAAACTCACGACAGCGGCGATGAAGCCCCTGGCGTTCCTCGTGTGAGAGAGAAAGCAGCGTCATCGCGGCGTGTGCGACGGCGTTTGGCGTTGATTCGACATATCCACCGACCTGTTCGGTCTTCAGGATCGACCATGGCGTTGGCTGGGTCGCCACCACCGGAGTTCCTTGCGCAAGGGATTCCACCACGACCATGCCGAAGCTCTCCATGTGCGAGCACAGCCACAGCATCGACGACGAATGAAGCAGCGCGAGTTTTTCCGAAGCGCCAACCAGACCGAGCCAGAGGACCGATGCCTCGACGCGCAGCGATCGGGCAAGCTCCACGAGGCGTTGACGATAGGCCTCATCGTCGGTGGGCCCGGCGATCACAAGCTCAGCCTCGGGATGTGCGGTTTTCACAAGCTGGAAGGCCGCCAGCGCCAGCTCCAGATTTTTGACCGGATGAATCCGTCCCAGCACCACAATGCGCGGGCCGTTTGGTGTCGGCGCTTTTTCTGTCGTGGAAATGTCCTCTGGGCGGATCCCATACTCGACCAAAGCGACCGGAAGTTCTGGGGGAAGGTGGCCCTGCTCCGTGAGCAACGCGATCCCATCTGCTTCGGGCTTTGAAGAGACATGCCAGCCCGAAATTCCAGCCAGCAGTGGTCGCAGAAGCCGCAGCGCGCGGAGTTTTTGCGCCTCTCCTCGTCCGCTCCTCAGAGCCCAAGGCATCAGCGATCCATGCGGTGACAGCACAACCGGTCGGTGAAACGTCCGTGCCATCGCGAGCCCAAGCACGCTGGTTGCGCTAAACAGCCCTGATACGTGCACCAAGTCCGCACGCCGCAGCTCGCTCGGCAGGTGCCAAAGCAAGCTGGGCGCGATGTCTTCTTGCAAGCGAACCGGCGCATAAAAGGTCGGCACGCCGAAGTCCGTGACCCAGCGATTGGACAGGCTTGCCAGACGCCGCTCGCCATCAGCATCGCTGGTGAGAACTCGAACATCGATCCCGGCGGAAACCTGCGCACGACACAGCTCGAAAACAGCGCTGATCGGCCCGCCGTATCCCAGCGCGGGATAAAACGACGGAATGATGTGGAGTACGCGGCATCTTGGCATCGTCGGCTTCGCAGAGGGACGATTCATCGTGGCCCGCATACCGCAGTTTTCCGACGACGGCAAAAAACCACCGCTGCGCGCAACGACTGGGCGACGGCGCCTACACTCGATCGAGTTACTTGGCAAATATTTGGAAGTCTAGCTCTCAAAATAGTGGTTGTTTTTGTAAGACAAACCTCTATAAACTGGCCGGGTTAAATCGCGAAGGAGCACGTTTGGCATGACCAGTCTGCCCGGTAGCCTAAGCTGCGAGGACCTGATCGCCTTCGATGTTGTGCCCAGTCTGCTGGCAGCGGCGCGATCCGCTGGTCTTCGCGAGCTTTTGCCACTGCAAGAGCAGGCAATTTTTGCTGGCCTGTTATCGCTTCCGATCGGGAATCTACCGCGCGAAGATCTGCTGTTCATCGGGGATGCGGGCGCAGGCAAAAAGACGGTCGCCGAGCTTGCCGCAGCTCATCATGCGCACGCCGGTCATCGGGCGCTCATCGTTACGCACGACTCGGAATCGGCGCAGCGCTGTGCCGCACGGCTTGCAGAGTATGGTTCGCTCGGCATTCGGTCGGGGCTGATTGGCGACGTGGCGGACATCGAGTCGCTTGATCTTGCGGTGGCTCCCCTTGACGTTGCGGCGCTGCTTCTCGCCAGCGAACTTCCCGAGAAGATTGGCCTGGGCCTCGTTGTCTTTGAGCAGCTTGAGCTGGTGACCGACGGAGCCGACAGCGAGCTGTGGCCACTTCTGCTGCTTCGCTGTCAGGCTTTGCGGGCCGTGCTGCCGCTGCGCCTTCTGCTGTTGTGCGGAGACGTTGCGCTCGGCGAAAAGCTGGCTCCGCTCTTGCGGACGACGGTCGTTCGTCCCCTTCGTGCCGTTTCCATCGAGGAAGAGACCCCATCACTGGCTCGTGCGCGGGCTCTGCAGAAGCTGCGCGGGGGAATCTTGGCCCGACGCGATACTGCGGTCGCTGCTGTTCACGCGGTTCGACCACGCTAGCGCGGTGCAGCTGTCGGTGTTTTGCGGTCGTTGACGGAGGGCTAGGGGCTCTCTAAGCTTGACGTACTTTGCGTCAGGATGCCTCCATGAATCCTTCCTCCCCTGCTGCTGCGACCGCTTCTCCGCCATCGACGAGCCTTGTGACGACTGTTGACCAGCTCGTTGCGCATTTTCAGCGAGGCGTGAAGAGCGGCCCGCTGCGCATCGGGCTGGAGCATGAAAAGATCGGCGTCGCTATCGACGATGATGGCACCGTCCGGCCTGTTCCGTATGCCGACAAGCCAGGTCGCCCGCAGATTCGTGCGCTGTTTGCGGGACTGTGCGAAAGCTGCGGCTGTGAAGCCGTCCTCGAGGGTGGGAACACCATTGCGCTCAAGCGCAAAGACGGCGCGATTACCCTCGAGCCGGGGGGCCAATTTGAGCTGTCGGCTCGCCCATTTGTCCTCGATACCGAGTGCGCTTCGGATCTCGATGAGCACCTAAGAGAGCTTTTGCCGCTGGCTGACAGTCTGAACATCGCGTTTGTCGGTGTGGGCTTTCGGCCTCTTGGCACCTGGGACGATGTGCCGTGGATGCCCAAGGGCCGCTACAAAGTGATGCGCGAATATCTGCCGACGCGAGGCAAGCTCGGCGTCGAGATGATGAAGCGCACCGCGACCGTGCAAGCCAACCTCGACTATGTGAGCGAGGAAGACGCGATCCTCAAGATGCGTGTGGGCGTCGGGCTTGGGTCGCTGGTCACGGCGCTTTATGCCGCATCGCCACTTGTCGACGGGAAGCCGACGGATTTCAAGAGCTACCGTGCGAGCTGCTGGCTTGATACCGACAACGACCGCTGCGGTGTACTGCCGTTTCTGTTCCGCGACGGGGCTGGCTTTCGTGATTACGCCGATTGGGCGCTCGATGTTCCGATGTTCTTCGTCTATCGCCACGGGACCTACACACCGGCTGGCGGCATGACCTTCCGTCGGTTCATGACCGAGGGTTTTGCGGGTGAACAGGCCACGTTGGCCGACTGGGAGCTGCATCTTTCGACGCTCTTCCCCGATGCCCGGCTCAAACAGTACGTCGAGCTGCGCACCGCCGATGCGGGACCACTGGAAACCGTGCGCGCACTACCGTCGCTGTGGCGTGGTCTTTTTTACAGCCCAGCCTCGCTAGATGCAGCGTGGCAGCTCGTCGCCGACTGGACCGTCGAAGAGCGCGCACAGGTTCGGGCCGATGTGCCAAAGCAAGGCTTCGACGCCCAAGTTCGGGGCAAGGCTATCGGACCGCTCGTCGAAGAGATGGTCCAAATCGCCATGTCCGGGCTGCGAGAGCTGGATTCCCCAGGTGGGGTCAGGCTGCTCGAGCCGCTGCTCTCGCGTGCCAAGGAACGTCGTTGCCCTGCCGATGACATTTTGGCGGCGTGGAACGAGGTCGGTGGCAATCCGCGGGCATTCGTCGAAAAGACCCGCATTCGGATCGGCTGATGGCGACAGGGGACAAAGACCGGCTCGTTGCCATTTCCGATTGGAAACACAAGTCTCACCGGACGAAAGACGGTTACTACGACCTTGTGACCGACGATCTGGGCGGCGTGCCGGTGCGACTTTTTCTTACGCCGAAGCTCCTTCGTGAGGCGGAGGACACCCTCTATCGGCAGATCGTCAATGCGGCTCGGTTCCCCGGCGTCAAGCTTGTCGCGATCACGCCAGATTCCCACTACGGATACGGAGTTCCCGTCGGGTGCGTCATCTTGACTGACGCGCGCTATGGCGCTGTCGCGATGGGCCCCGTGGGCTTTGACATCGGCTGCGGCATGATGAGCGCGAAGTCCGACGTCGAGGCAGAGCTTGCCACGCCCGAAAAGCGGCGTGAGTTCAACCGTGCCGTCATGGAACGCGTCGAGATGGGGCAGGGCGGACGCTCGACGCGGATGCGCAACCTCGACCGACGGGAATTCGACGAGCTGATCCGCGGCGGAGCCGAGTACTACGTCGACAAGTACGGCGCCAGCTTCGACCGCAGCCGAGCCGAGCGTCATCGCATTCCCGTTGAAGGCGAGTGGGATGTTCCGTGGGGCAAGCAAGGCAGGCCCGAGCGTGGTGTGTCACAGCTTGGCTCTCTCGGTGGAGGCAATCACTTCATCGAGCTGCAGCGATCGGAGCAGACGGGGACGCTGTTTGTGCAGGTCCACACCGGCAGCCGAGGCTTTGGACATGGCCTGGCGACGAACTACTTCGAGCTGGCTCGAGCCGAAAAACCCGATGCGGTTCGTGACATTGACCTTGGGTACTTCACTCCCGAATCGAAACACTACAAGAGCTACCTAAATGCCGTCGCTGCCGGTGGAAATTTCGCGATCCTCAATCGGTTGATTATTTTTGAGGAAATCGCAGCAGCGTTTCGCCAAGTGTTCCGTCGCGACCTCGAGCTCGTCTACGAAATCAGTCACAACTTGGTGCAAAAAGAGTGGCATCCCGAGTTTGGCGACGTGCTGGTACATCGCAAAGGCGCGACCCGCGCGTTTCCGGCAGGACATCCGGCGCTGGCGGGGACGGTGTGGGAAAAAACGGGTCACCCTGTACTGATTCCCGGCAGCAACAAGGACTATTCGTTCATCTTGCGGCCCAAGGCCCAAGCGGCCCTGTCGGGTTTTTCCGTCAATCACGGAGCTGGGCGGCAGCTTTCGCGCAGTGAAGCGTTTCGTCGTCTGTCGCAAAAATCGATCGATGCCGAGTATCGCGATGCCGGAATTCTTGTGAACCTCGACGGGCGAGTGCCGCTCGATGAAGCAGCGCCGTGCTACAAGTCGTCGCGCGAAGTGGTGCAGGCGGTTCTGGACGCTGGGCTTGCCGATGTCGAGCACGAGCTGTGGCCCCTGTCTTCTCTCAAAGGCACCGAGGACAAGTCGAGCGCCAAGAAATGGAAAGAGAAGCGCGAGAAGAGGGCGCAAAGGCGGCAAGAGTCAGACTGGCAGCGCTATCTGGTCGATGCCGACGGTTCGACAGATGACGATGATCCAGAGCCCAGCGGCGACGGCGGAAGCGAACCTAGCTCGCACCACTTCTAGCCTGCTCGTCACCGGGTGGGCGTTTTGCCGCGTGGGTTTCGTGGCCGCGTAACCAGCGATCAGGACTGACTCTCGGGCGAGTCGAAGTGATAAAATGAGCAGACGCGCATCATGTCTACTGCTCATCACCGTATTGTCGCTAGCTGTTTGTCGGTCTGTGTTCTGTGTGCTGCTGCGTCCCCTGCGAGCGCACGTCGGCCAGGGAAGAAGCCGACCGAGCCAGCCGAAGCAAAGACTCCCCCTCAGGCCAGCGCAGAGGCTGCGGCTCCGGCTCCCACCGCTGCCGTACCCGCAACGCCGACGACGGCAGCAACACCCGCTCCGGCTGCGGCCCCGGTGGTCACACAAAACCCTGCTGCTGCACCTGCGCCTGCTGCCGCAGCGGCACCTGCCCCGTCGGTAAATTCGGCAAAAGAGGGAGCCGCCCGCGAACACTTTATGCGCGGAGTCGAGTTGTATACGCAAGGCAGCTACGCCAACGCCTGGCTCGAGTTCACGTCGGCGTATCAGCTGGTCCCGAAGACGGCACTGCTCAACAACATGGCGCGCTGCGAGGTAAGGATCGGTCGACCCGTCGAAGCGCTCCAGCACTTCAAGCGCTACATCGCCGCCAATCCCGATGATCCCGATGGACTGTACATCCGGCAAGAGATCGCGCGGCTGGAAGGTGAAGTGGGCCGTCGCAATAGCCCGACCGAAACCGAAAAAAACGCCGTCGAAGAACCCGTCGTGGCACCACAGCGCAAAGTTCCCACCGGAAGCATCGTCGTCGGTGGATTGACGTTTGGCATGCTTGCTGCGGGGGCGATCACCCTCGGGCTTGTCAACAGCCGGGTCTCGCTTTTGCAGTCGACGTGCTCGCCGGTGTGCCCGAGTGGCGATGTCTCGGTCATTGAGCATCAGTCCTACGCTGGCTACGGCCTTCTTGGCGTCGCTGGGGCGGGCGCGGCCATTACGGGCATCTTGCTTTACTTCGAGCTTGGCAAAAAGAGCGAGAGCAACTTTAGGCCGATCGCAAGCTGGAAGTCCCAATCTCCGTTCTTTGTGTCTAGGAGTGACTAAATGAAGAAATTAGGTCTTATTTCTCTGCTTGCTCTCGTCGGATGCTGGGATTTTGAAGGATTGAAAAGCGGCCAGCTGCTCATCGATGCTGGGCTCCTGCCCGATCTCGTCGCCTGTCCCAAAACCCCCAATTCGCTGCAAGAGGACTGCACCAATCCCGACGCGGACGTAAACAACAACTGTCTGCCTGGCTGTTTGGACCCGACGTGTTCGACGCACAGCGTTTGTTTGGCCTCGAAGTCGAGCTACCGCGGCACCGGTACAGCGCGAAGCAGTTCGATGGCTTGCGTCGGTGAGACGATCATCCACCAAAACCTTGCCACGCAGAGCTGCGCCACCGCCTGTTCCTGCAACACGCCGAGCTGTACGGGCGCGATCAACGTGTACGACCAGGCCAACTGCGCCGGCACTGCCACCAAGATCAACTTTCCGCCGGGAACGGCCTGCACGGCAGTCAACCAGGCGGCGCCGATGATGCCGTCGGTGAAGCTGGACCCTCTGACGACAACGGGCTGCACGCCGAAAGCAGCGATGGTCAGCATCCCCCCGGTTTGGTCGAGCAACGTCTATCTTTGCGAAAACAAGGGACAAAACGGTCTGTTTGCCGACCTCGTCAAGAGCAACGACTGCCTGGTGTTCGACGGCGATGCGCAGTGTCCAACCGACACGTTCAGCAACAAGACGACGTACTACACGACGACGACGGGCATGGTGACGTGCTCTTGCGCGTGTGGACCCACCGCAACGTCGTGTGCCATTGCCGCCGGACAGGTTCGTGTGTCCGACAGCAACACCTGCGCGACGGGCGGGGCCACAAAAAACATGAACGTCACGGCCGCGAACATGTGCCTCGCGATCGTCGATGGATCGAACATGTCGTTTAACCCCAAAGGGGTGAACTTCACCGCTGCCGCCGCTTGTCAGGCGACGGGCACGGTCGCCTCGACGCCCAATCCCTCGGGACAGCTGACGCTCTGCTGCAAGTAGCTATTTCACTTCGCGCTGGGCTTGCTCGGCGTGACCGCCAAGATCCCGACACGCCACGATCACCTGCGTAAAGACTTTCGCGAGCTGATGCGACTTCTTCTTTTCCAGCTCTAGCGCGGCTCCAAGCTTGGCGCGTGTCTCGGCGGTATCCTCGCGAACGCGCATCACCAGACCCGATACCAGACCCCGAACCGGCAGCGTGCCGAGCGGCGGAAATTCAATTTGCTGCGTCGGCACACCCTTGGGCCCCGGTGCCGTCTGCATCGGAACGATCTCGCTCAGCGGATTGCCGTCGACATCGAGAAGGATGGCCAGCGACACCAGGTCCCGGCTGCGCGGCGACGAGTGATCGATGCGCAAAAGGAGCGGCTTGTCGATGCTGACAACGCTCGGATTGGCCGAAGGTGGGATCGTCCACAGCGATACAGCAAAGCGCCGATGTTGGCTTGAGCGAAGTCCCAAAATGGCGAGTCCAGCGACGGAGAGCATCACCAAAATGAGGATCACCATAAAGCGCTGGCCACGAAATACCGGCGCGCTCGATGTCGGAACGGATGGGTCTGACGAAGACATTGGGATTCCTTACCACATCCGACGAAAAAGTCTCTTCCGACAGCGCGTTTTCCGTCGGTCGCTATTCTGCTGCGAGCGTCAGGAAGTCCTGCCGCCACGAACCGAGCTCGCGGAGCAGATACAGCCGCTGTTTTTCCGAGAGCGTGCGGTCGACCTTGCGCAGAAGCTGCGCGTACTTTTCTTCCTGACGCTGTTCACTCTGCTGAAAATCCGTCGTCGGTTCGGTCTGCCTGGTCGTCACCCACTGATAAATCAGCGCCGATAGATCGGCTGCGCTGGTCTTGGCGCGCACTGCCTTGACCAGATGGTCTCGATTGCGTCGCACGACCTCGCGGCGCTTCAGTTCCTCGGATCTGTCTTCGCGATGAAAGGCGGCGAAAATCTGCAACTGTTCGTCGGTGTAGCTACCAAGCCAGGTCTTGAGGGTCTTCTTGGTGTTTTCCAGACGGTACGCGTAGTACTTGTCCTCGGACTGATCGAGCTTGGCGAAGCGTTCTTTTTCACCGTCGGCCATCTTTTTCTCAGCGTGGACGATTTGGTCTTCGCGCAGGTGAGTCAGCACCTCGGCGGCTGGTGGCGCAAACTTCTTCGCCAGTCGGGCCACGGCTTCGTCGCCCTGAATCTGGAGCCAGCGGAAATCCTCGTCGCTCATGCCATCGCGCAGGCGCTCGCTAAGTCCGTCGATGAGCGTCGCGTAGCGCGGCAGCTCCTCGCGGCGATGCCACCTGTGGATTTCGCGTACGACTCGTTCGGCGGTGGACTTGTCTTGTCCATCGAGCGCGAAGGTATCGACCATCCGACTTGAGATGAGCTTGCCAGCCAGCTCGTAGCCGACTTTGCGCAGACTACATCCCGACGACAGCAGCGACGACAGAACGAAGAATCCGACCAGCAGCGCGCGCGGTAGCAGCATGCCACTCATCATAGACCTGCGGCTTTTTACACGCCCGGGGCAGGGCAAAAAAGTTTGCGCACCAAACGACCCTAAGTACCATGCGCCGCCATGGGAG
>CAYTGC010000187.1:0-10321 GCA_964437195.1 uncultured Myxococcales bacterium
GCGCCTTGGTCACATCCCCATCCCACGGACTTGCATCCCACAGCCTGTCCGTCGAACCGGGCGTCGTCACATACGCCGTCTCGCGTCCCGTCGCGCTCAGCAGCCGATACAGCGCATCGTAGGTATACAGCCGATCGAGCGCATCTTTCGTCGGCGAATATCCGCAATCGGTCACGCGCTCGAGCTGTTTTCCGATGTTGCCAATGCGGTCATACAGATATCCGGTGTCTTGATACGGACTCCCTTGCGGAGTGATTCGCTGACTCGCGTCGACCGTGCAGGTCTCGGATCGCGTGCGCACCAAACGGAACGTCGTCCCGTCATAGGCGTAGCGGGTCAGGACTCGCTTGTCGATGGTGCCTGCCGCACTACAAACCGCGGCGATCATCAGCGTCCGCTGGCCTTTGGCGTTGTAGCTGATGTGCTCGACCAGCGTGATTCCATCGAGCGCCAAGCTTCGCAGCGCGCCCGCTTCATTGAACGACGGAACCAGCTTGGGCCGCGTACCGGATGGCGTCGGGTACTTGGTCCACTTCAAACGGCTGAGCGCATCGAACGCAGCGTCGGTCGTAAACGTCACCGTGTCCAGGTCCGCATCGGCCATGGGCTTGTCCCAGTCGACCCGATACGGCGCAACGTTCCACTTTCCCATCACTGGCAGACCGGAAAAGACCGCGAGCAGGACATCGTCTTTGATTACGCGACGACTGCGCGTCACCACGTTGCCCTTGAAGTCGTACTCGTCAAAGGTCACAAGTCCTGCTTCATCCCGCTGGGTCATCACCCGTCCGAGCTGGTTTTTGTTTTGCCGCGCGGTGCGAGTCGCTGCATCGGGAATGTTCTGATCACCGTAGGAAAGGGACACCCGCAGCGTAATCGACTCTGTATCCAGATCGCGCGCCCATGTCTTCCATGGCCTACCCGCAGCGTCGGGAATGCTGAGCGTCAGCGCGCCACGGGCGTCCCCGATATAAATCGGTATTCCTGCTGCATCATATGAAGTGACATGCTCCCCTGCGTCCAGGGACGTGGTCTTGATCGGACGCTTGATATAGTCGACGATCGTACTTTGCACGACGCGGTTTAGCGGATCTCGATACTCGATGAGATTGCCGACGATGTCGTAGCGTGAACTGAACGTCAGCCAACCGCCGCCAGCACTGCTTGTCGTCAGGCGCTGCGTCGCCTGCACCGTGCGTCCCAGTGCGTCGAGCACGATGCTGGACGGCGTGTCCACATGGCTTGCAAAGCTGCTGCGTGCCATGCGACCGCGCGCAAGATCCTCTGACGTGTCCCCCGATTGGGAAGACAGGTCGCGCCCGGCGTTGTCATTGGCATCGTAGGTCCACACTTCCCACGGAGACGGCGAAAACGCATCCAGGTTGTCGAGCACCGGCACAAGCGCAACGGCAGAAGGAGTCCCCCGCACAATCCGGCTCTCTGATCCATCGGCGGAAACCGCGCGGACTACGCGGCCCAGGGGATCAAAATAGCTCTGGGAAACCGCTCCTTGTTTGGACGGCGGTTGGTAGGTGTAGCCCGTGTCAAAATAGGGTTCCGCCGCCTCAACGACTTGTCCTTTGTTGTCGTAGCGCTTCCACTCACTACAGAGCACGCGACTGCTATCGCTGGTCGGTGTCAAGAGTCCTGTCACCGCCGAGTTTGTCACATCGGGATCGAGGATTCCGGTTCCCAGTGGCTGTGTACCGTAGACCAAGGATTCTGCTTGCGTTCGGACCTGCACGACGCGCCCGAAGCCATCCGAGAAGCTTTTGGAGACGATCACATCATCAAGATGCCCCGACGGAATCACCGGATCGGTATCGGAGTCATGGTACTGGCGCTTGCTGGCAGAGACAGAAACAGGAATCGAGGCAAATTGATAGGTGTACTGCTCGCTCGGGGAAGTCTGATCGCCTTCCGAAGTGGTCTTCCCTTTGACAAAACGCTTTGACAAAAGGCCAAGCGGAGTGAACTCGATCGACGAGACGTTTCCGTTTGGATCGGTGATCTGCTTCGGTTGCAAAAAATGAAAGTCGTGCGCTGCGCTCGTCACAAGGCCTGCCGGATCGGTAAGCTGAACCGGAAACAGCGCGTAGCTGCTGTCGTACTGGACCTCTGTGATACGCCCCTGCGCGTCTTTGGATTTCTGCAGGAGGCCCCTTGGTGATGTGACAGCCGCGTCCTGAAAGTCGTACTGTGCTCTCGATGTCTGGGCGTAGTACCGAGTGCTTTCCTTTTGGTATCCGGAATTTGATGAAACAGCATCCCAATACGCTTGCGGCCAGCTTGCAGGCTTGGTGCCTCCAGTGAGAAACGGCGGGATGCTTGTGCCAAATGCAGCGGTCAGTCGCGCTTCATCCAGTACAAGCTGTTCGCTGCGTGAGAGCGCGCCATAGGAACCCAGTTGACCCAGTGAGAGTCCGACAAACGCAGTCCCATCGTAGTAACTGCGCGTCTCTGCAACCAGGGTCAGACCCGTCGGACTCATTCCGGCATCCAGGGCATTGCTTTGGGACTGCGCGCTGGCGACGAAATCGGGGACGGAATCGACCCCACTGCTGGCCACTTCGTAGGCCCGCACTGAGGCCACACGCCCTGTCAAGTACGACGATGTTGCGTAGGCATACTGTGTCCGAGTAAGCAGCGACAGATACGGAGAAGTGTCGCTGGGAACCGTCTGCTGGTGACTGAGCGAACGACTCCGTGGCACCGCAACAGAGAGCTGTTCTTGGGCCTGTCCAAACGCATCAAACTTTCCGACCAGCTGGAAGCTCACGAGCGGCTGTTCGCCACGTTCCCATTGACTGGTGCGCTGTATCACTTGAAATGGGAAAAACACCCGGAACCGCCAGTCCGTCGCAGAAAGGGTAGACGGATCGGATGGAATCATTTCTTCCGATGCACGATTCCCAGGAAGTCCAGAGACCGCCGAGACCGACTCTGTCACGGTGTAGGGACGCCCTTGTCGCGATGATCCATCGAGAGCATATAGCTCTGTCCGAAGTGTCTGGCCCCGCAGTGCCCGCAGCGCTTCACGCTTGGCTTGTACTGGCAATCGACGCAGAAAGCCATCTTGAGCCGCTGTCCGGCGCAAAATGGATGGATCTTCTTGCCAATACTCCTGGCTGTGATCAGCCTCGTAGTATCCGCTGAAGCTGTCGCCTTGTGGTCCCTGGTGAAACCAGTGCCGCGACTCCGTGGGATGCGAAAAGAACGCCGTGGGAACTTTGTCAAAACCAGCGGTCTGTTGGTAGTAGGGAAGGAATGTCTCGGAGTCTCGCTGGTCGACGCGACCGAAGCCTCGGAACTCGCGATCGGTTCCGTCCCAGTATCCGTGATGATAAACATACTGCGTGGTCAGACGCGAACCAGACACCTGATCTTGCACTTCGGTGCTCGCGACGACCTGGACAGGAAAGGGAAGCGGCGCTTTCCACCGAGTCTCGGGATTTTTTTCATCCGCAAGATAGAACTTCGTGGATGCGCAATACGTCACGCGGGTCTGCGCTCCCAAGTGGTTGTCCATTTGGCTGAGCAGATAGGGCTTGCTGCCTCCGGTAAGATCCAAAAAGAACAAGTCCCGGTGCCCGATGACAGGGGCGGTGATCCACAGAACACCAGACACACCGTTTCCAAGCAGATCGATGAGCCGTACAGAGTCCAGTCCTGATACAGCAGGCGTTCCGGTAATCTGGATCGGATCACTCCATCTCTCTCCCTGCTGGTTGAGCCACAGCGTGAGCTTGCGATCTTCGACATAAACCAAGTCGGCACAGCCGTCACCATCCACATCGCCAAGCAGTACACGGCGTGGATCAAAACCGATCGGAAGTCGTGGCGGATTTTCCATCGCGATCCGACGACCAAAACGCCCGCGCCCAACGCTCGGCCAGTAATGAACGGTGCGCGTCTGAATGACGACAAGATCAGGAAGCCCGTCGCCGCACATGTCCGCCCAGCGAACGTGTGGATCGGAAAAAGAGACGTTTGGGAACGCTTCGAGCGAGCGGCGTGGATACCGTTGAACCTCTTTCCAGCCGATGTCTGCATCTTGAAAGAAACAGACAAAACTGTCTGCGTCGGCGCGGATGGCGTCCGTTGCACCGTCTCCATCCAGATCGACGAGCTTTACTTCTGGGTCTTTGAGCGAAAAGCTGGGGGCGTAGCGATAGGGGCGAAACGAACGGGCATCCCACTGACCGGAAAAGCGCATGGGAAAGACACCAGAGACCGTGGATGTCGAGAGCACCAAGTCGAGCTGTCCATTGCCATCGGTGTCCAAAAGGGCGACGCCCGGAGATCCAAGCTCCAGTCCTGCGGGCGTGGTCGGCAGACTTCGTGGCAGAGAAAAGGTTCCGTCGCCAAGATTCTGCCAATAACGCGCGATTCCTCCCCCAAGTTGAAGGATGTCTGGCAGTCCTTTTCCCGTTACGTCGACCAGTTCAAACTGTGGCAGAAGCAGCGCTCCCTGCGGAAGCTGTGGAACCTGCACGCTCTGCATCTTGCGCTGCGCTGGCTGAAACGCAGAATAGGAAAAACGGAGCGGTGGAAGCGACTCGCTGCTACCCGTTGAATCGAACCCCGTGCGCTGAATTTGTTCGAGTCGAGACAACCCATTTTCGGCTCGCGCGTAGGTGAAGGAATAGACAGTCTGGTCGCGCCCCCCAACCTGCACGGCGATGCGATGACAGCGTTTGCTTGTCCGGACTTCAAAACCCGTTCGGTAGGAAGAGAACGGATCGGGACGATCTTCCCAGTCGAAAACGATCTTGACCAGAAAGCTTGGTGAGGCAGTGCTTCCGTAGTCGATGTAACGGATCTCAGAAAGAATCGGAACGTCCCAGATGTGCGGGCCGGCGGCCCCTTGATCGCGCGTGTAGACGTAGTCAATTCGGTTCCCAAACACATCCTGTGTGCGCGTCAGCTTCCACGAAAACAGCTTGTTCGTTTCCACCGGATCGCAGACCACCGCTGGGTCTCGCCAGTCCGCAGGCGGCGACGCGACGTGCGCTCGAGGTGTTCCGTAATGGCTGACCAGTCCTTCTTTTGTCGTGACCTTCCAGTAGTTATCTGTTGCTGTCCTTACATGCTCAATGCGAGCGAACACGCCCTCGGTGCGGGGCCGATAGGTTTGGGGCTGTCCGGCTTGCAGGGGAAGGGGAACCAGATCCTCCATGCCGGAAAGGACGAACGTATCGCTGTCGTCTACGTAACGCGGCAGTCCGTGTGCTGTGGCGCGTGCAATCTCTGGAATACCGATTCCCCAGCCGACGCCATACAGTCCATTTCCATGGCCCGTACTGTAGCTTAGCGCGAGGCTCGGCTGGAGCTGGTTGCGACCCGCAGGAACTTGGATGGGAACGCTGAAGTTTCCTGTTCCTGTGAACAGGTCAGGAGAGAACTTCTCTCCCATCCCGCGCATCGCACCGCCCCCTTGCGGGAGAGCCACCGACGGAGTAACGCTTCCACCCTTGCTCATTTGTTCGCCCCTTCGTAACCGCACAAGCGACATCCAGCATGCGGATGTGCGCTCATCTGCCTTACCGATGCTGCGAAACGGTCAAACCACCGACTGGCTAGAACAGCGCTCGCTTCGGACGCAAGCCCGTCGGCCAGTCCGGCAAGTCTGCTTCGTAGGTCATGGCCAGCAGGATGTCTTTGATCTGATCATTGCGCAGCAGATCAAGCATGGTCTGCGTTCCGGGTAGCACAAGCGTCCATGTCCCCATCGGAGACTGGGTCTTGGCCGGTAGTTGACGGAACCATGCGTCCGCAGCACTCTGCGCCACAGCCAGAGAGTCGGGATCGAGCGACTGAAAGGCTGGTGTTCCACTTGTCCCAAATCCCAAGCCAATCGTTCGCGACTTGGCGTCTTTGCTCAAGTCGATCTTGTTTCCGTTTGCATCGGTTGTGAGCGGAATGTAAAGCGTCAGGCGCTTCACCCGGATGTTGCTCATGCCACTTGGGAAGTCCGCTGCGTCCACTGTGAATGTGGCGTGAACATCCGTGAGAGCTGGAGCCGCAGGAGCAGGCGGCGGATTGTGGAGCGCATACCACTGGTCGACGAGCTCCGAACGGAAACTGAAGACCCGAATGCCGCTGAAGACCCGTGGCAATTTGATCGGATCGGCAATGAGCTCTGCACGATAGTCGGCGCTGTACTTGGCTGTGTACTCAAACGTCACTTGCACATCAGCGATGGAATCAAAGTCCATCGGGTTTGCCGGCATAGGCAGCTCGAAGTGCCACAGGGAATCCACACCGACTCCCTCAAACGGAAGCTTCAGCTCGGACTGAATGTCCAGATCAAACAGTCCGCTTGCGTTCTGGGGTGACGTCAGGGACACCGATTCATTGCTCGCGGGAAGTGTCTGCGTGCCAAAACCCGCCGTCCCTGGAACGGTCACACGACTGGGTCCAACATTGGTGAGTGTCGCGCGGATTCCTCTGGCCGCCGGAGTCAAAGCCAGGACAGACACCCGGACTTTGTGAATCCTACGGAAATAGTGTCCGGGGAACTCCTGATCGAAGTCCTTTTCAGTGGTTTGGAACCACATCTCACCGGTTTCCTTTAGCCGCTGAAAATCACCCGGTGCGACCGTCGCCAGCGATAGCGTCCGCGTAAGCTGAAGCTTCCGTGTGGTCTGCTGCGCTGCGATGTTGTCGAGCTGCTCTATGTCTGCAAGCAGTCGCTCCGCCCCTGTCAGTCCTTTGCGATCTGGTCCTGCGCTGCTCGACGGCGTACTTCCCGGCAGCACATTCTGGACCGGGATGTTCCAATAGTTCGTCTGGATGACAGAGACATCCTGTAGCAGATCAAATGCAAGCTGCTGCTGGGCTAGTCGCGCCGTTGCTGTAGCCCGCTGGAGCTGCTCGGCATAGAGCCCTTGCAGAATGCGACTCATCCACTCGAACAGTTCGGCGTTGGTGAACTTTGTCACCAGGAAGTCGACGACCGACTGCGCATGATCGATCGCCAGGCTCGTCAGGTTCGCGTCTTGCTGTCTGATCTTCACATGCAGATCCGCTTGCTGGAGCTGAACGCCCAGAATCTCTGCATCCTTGTTTGCCAACCGCTGCTGCTGTTGCCAATCTTTCTTGCGCCTATCGAACTCTGCCTGCATTTTGTAAATTTGAGAGAGTGTTGCTGAGACAGACGCCGCGCCTGAAACACCCGCCGCCGCAGCATGGAGACCGTGAGCCGCAGCCGATACATAGTCAGATAGAAGGAGCGATCCCACCATCAAGGTAGCCGACTCAGATGCGGAAAGAACCGCTGCGATGCCCTGAAGTACACCTGAAGCTTGCAATGCGTCCAAGGATTGTCGCTCCAGCGCTGACAAGTCTTCGTTGATCAACCCTTGCAGATAATCGACGACCTGGCTGTTGCGCTCCTGCTGCTTGGTGACCAGATCCACGCCAAGTTGGGCTTCCTGAATTTCCAACTTTTTGACGTTGAGAGCGGCCTGCTGGGTCGCCAGTTCGTTGCGCGCACGGAGCAGATTTTCTCGCTGGTTGTCGGCTTGCTCAAGCGACTGTAAAAGCTGGCTTTCAAACTGCGCAGCCACCTGGATTTGTCTGCGCGCGCGCTCTAACAGCACTGGATAGCGGAACTCTGTTGGGACGATGCGACTGCTTCCTGGCAGCGCAAGTCCACCGTTGGCGGAAATCGCGGGCAGACCGCTCTGCGCGTCCGTCGGCGCGGCAAAAAAGTCGAGCTGACGATCCACTCCGGTGATGTTGCGCCCACTCCGCAGCTTGTACAGGTTGAGCTGGGCGCGAAGGCGGAGACCCGCGATCACTGGATTTTGCGGAATGCAAAACGACACCGCTGCCGTGGGGACAAACTGTACGGTCTGCGGATCAAGCGCAGCGAGCGCCATGGACGGGGCCGCCGCGAGCTGCTGACCACTCATTCCTTGGGTCGTCGGCTGAAGAGGATCCCAGCGCAGGGCTCGCTTGTAGCTTGACGAAATCGCACTGCTCGGCTGCGCCAAGATCGGGCTGCGCTTGGCCGGATTCATGGTCGCATTTCGGGTGCGACTGGGGCGCGACATCCAGTCCAGCTTCAGTGTCGAATCACTCTGCAGCGTTCCAGCAGACACCCCTGTCAGTTTCGCAAGACCAGCATGAAACCCCTGTCGAACCTTTTGCTGGGCCGCCAAGTCCATGCGCGCAAGCTCGGGCACAGACAAAAGTGCAAGCTGAGTCTGGCTTCGGACGCTTCGATCGTTTTTGAACGCCGCGCCAAACTTTGGCGGTTTGGGTGCCGCGGCCCGAGCCGACTTGACCGCCTTCCATGCAGCAGCAAAGCGGTCGGCCCACTTGGGCTTGGTGGTGTCCTTGAGCGCCGTGGTCACAGCGGTCTGCAGCTGACTCGCCGTGCTCGGTGACAACAGTGCCATCGTGCTTGTCAATGCGGCTTGTAGCTGCGTCGTGGCCCCCAGCCAGTCATTTGGCACAAAGCTGAAGTCCATCGTCGCCACCATCGCCGCGCAGTCCGGCGGCACCGCAAGCTCTGGCTGATCGAGCAGCTGCAGCGCATCCAGATACAGCTCACGCGCCCGCGGTACACTCTCCGGAGTATCCGACGCAAACTCCGAGTCCGCATATTCAATCAAACAACGAATGATTGCCAATAGCGTAAATCGAGTATATGCATTTTGCCTGAGTCCAGCGACAGCATGCGGATTATACGGGTCAGCGATCCATTGTTGTGTCCGCGCGAAGTTTGTGCCCGAAGCGACCTCTTCTGTAACAAGAAGCCAATAAATTTTGCGCAGGTCTCCAGAGTTTGGATCTGGCGTTTGTTCATGAATATTGTAGTCGTAGATGGCCCGAAACCACGCAAGCGCTTCCGTGAAACTCTTTGCCTGTTGGAGCTGTAGCCCCAAATACATAGGAACCGCAAAGAATGCTTCGTACTCTTGCGCCAACAGCGCCGTTGTTGTTATGTTATTGTTCAGATATTGGTAGTTTTGTTCTTTCCTTACAGAGCTGTCTTGAAATGCTTGCAGGGCCGATGGTATTTTGTATGGAACACTGAATGTGGGCGGAATGGAAATTTGACATTGACCCTTTATCTCCATTCCGACAATAGATGGCCACAGATTTAAATCTAGTTTGATCATTTTATCCGGCAGAGATTCTCCCGCTACGGCGTACATTGTTACGATGCCTGAACTTTCCGCATCATATAACTCGCCAGAACAAATTGCATATCCCAGCATCGGATTTGGCATAGAGTGGCTAAAGATGTCTAAGTAGCCTCCCGAATGCTCAGTTAGTACAGCATGAGTGCCGCCTGAGCCAAATAGAATGACCCTTCTGGTAATGTTATTGTTGTTGTTCGCTGCAGAGACTTTTACACCAGTGACATAATCAATATACCATGCCAGTGTATTACCGGCTACTCCAGCGCTAAAGTCCATGTTTGCAGCCAGGTAATGCTCATTAAGAAACCATTCTCTTTGACCATCCGTTACTATAATATTGTATCCAGCACTCTGGTTCATCGCAGCGCTGTTGTTGGTTGTAAAGCCAAACCGGAGAGACGTCCGGATTGGTATGGTGTCACAAAGAGACTCTGTGCTCCATGATGAGAGGGCATCATTTAACCCCCGGCGATATATATCCGTGTAATAATGAAAGTTGGCACCCTGAGTTTCGGTTCGCCATTTGGCTATGTATATATGGGGAGTGCGCCCCTCCGCGCCTTCTCCGGCAACTTGCTCGACTGCGATAAAGGCCATGCCCCAGCCAGGATATCTTTCTGGCAATTCCAGATCGGTAGGCGTGGCATCCCAGGCTTGCGCTCCATCGTCCAATCTGTCGAGATCCAATTTTAATATTTGTAATTTTGTTCCGACGGAACTACTATCGTATACGACGGCAAACACGACGACATAGTGTTTGCCTTTTTTGTTGCGATAAGGTACTGCGCCTTCTATCGATTGAATGTTGTCCCAAATTGGTATTCGATTCCACATCGATTGGAAGGCTGTTGGCGAATCTGATATTTCACGGTATTGCCAATAACCAAGCGTTCCTGTGCCTAGTCCAAGAGCAAATGACAGACAGATATCGCGGGTGAGTGGTTCGGTCTGGAATACAGGAGCAACAGATGGAGCAATCGAAGGGACCCTGGCAAAGCAAGAGGCTCGAATGAACAAGGAGTTCATGTCTAGGAAATAGTCCTGGTACTTCCTGGCATACGCATCCGCGTCGACGGGCGTGATGTAACCAGCTGACTGCGATTCTCGAACGATGCTCTGAAACACTTCGCTCTGTTCGTTCTTCGCGCGCAGCGTTGGGTACA
>CAYTGC010000188.1:0-10296 GCA_964437195.1 uncultured Myxococcales bacterium
AGCAGACTGCGCCATTGCCACAGACCAGCATCAGCACGCCGATGAGCGCCGCACCGTGCCATTCTGCTCGGGTTGGCGATGGCGCCGAGGACAGCTTGCCCACGGCAAACATGCACAGACCGGCCACCAAAAAACGCAGTCCCGCCATCGAAAATGGGGGCAGCGTATCGATGGCGAAGCGAATCGCCAGGTACGTCGAGCCCCAGATGAGATAAACCGCCAGAAGTGCGAAGACGATTCGCAATGTGTGGGCGCGAGAATTCATGCGCCGGATGACATACGCGGGTCAGGTGGAATGCGCAAGCTCACTCTGCGTCGAGACGCCGTGATACGATCGGTCCGTGACATCGCCCTGCACTGGTTGTTCTGCCCCTTGCTGTCGGGAGTCGCACGTTGTGCTCAGCGGCCAAGAGGCCCTGCGGATCGCGCAGACCCATCAGCTCGAGCTGGCCGATTTTCTTGATCTGCTGGGTAGAGACGCCCCAGAGTCTGATTTTCGCATCGGGCTACGCGGGCCTGCGGACGCTTCTCGTCGGTATTGTCGCGTTCAGTTGCGACGGACGGCAACTCCGCTGGCGGACCACGCGCAGCGCTGCATGTTTCTGAGCGAACTGTCAGGTAGCGTGATGTGTAGCATTTACCAGGTTCGTCCTCGAGCGTGTGAGGCGTTTCCCTACCTAGAAGACGGGCAAACGGTCAAGTTGAGCCGCTTGGCGCGGGCGTTTTGTCCACCCTCGGCTTGGCTCGGCGTTCCCATCGATGTCGTCGGACATCATGTCTTGCGCCGTCAGCAAGAGTTCGAGCGCGCCGTCTACGATGCCGTCATCGACGCGTGGAATGCGATGCTGCCTGCCGAGGGACGGTGGCCAGATGGCGGCGCCTTCTTGTCGTATCTGGGGACCAGCTTTGCCCTTCTGGCGTCGCGTGAACCATCGCTCATGGTGCCGCCAGACTCGCCGCAGCCGCTTTCCTTTCGGGTTCAGTACGAGCGTGCGCTCACGCTTCTTACGGCTGCGCACCTGGAACTTCGTCCCGCTTAGGTTGGCGTGGCTTGACGGAAAATTCGTGACTGAGCAAACTGTTTGTTTAACTCACGATGGCTACCGAGTCGGTTGTTCTCGACAAGCGCTTCCAGATGGGCAAGGTCCTGGGGCGCGGACCTTCCGGGGTCGTTCATCTCGCCACCGATCTGAGTCGGGGCGGCGAGTGTGTCGTCAAGCGCATCTACCCCAAGTACGGCAATCGCAACATCCTCGATAGGGTTCAAGCGATGAGCCATGCCGCCGCGGACATGATGCATCCGGCGGTGCTCGGCGTGCTGTATACGGGCTTTGAGCAAGCTGGGACGCTGTACTTGGTTTCGCCGCTCGCTCAAGGGGAGTCGCTGCGTACCAAGCTGCTGCGCGGTCCGTTGTCTTTGACGGCGACGCTCGCGATCCTCGAGCCGCTGTGCTCGGCGCTCCAGTCTGCGGCGGAGAAGAACCTGGCCCACGGAGCCCTGCATCCGAACAACATTTGGATTGCCCCAGACGGCGGTGTTGTTCTGACCGACTTTGGAATGGCCGTTTTGCGCGGATCGGCGGGGGTGAAGTGGGATGGGACGCTTGGTTACGTAGCGCCCGAAACACTAGAGACTGGGGCCGAAACAGCGACGGTACGGGCAGATGTTTTCGCCCTCGGAGCGTTGGTATATGAGTGTCTGATCGGCCAGCCGATGTTCGAAGCCAAGTCGCTTGCATCGTATTTGGCGATGGTGGGCACGCCGCCCAAGATGACGGTGAAACACCCATCTTATGCGCACCTCGATGCTGTTCTCGAGATGGCGGCGGCGGCGGATCCGGAGGCGCGGTTTGCGACGGTACATGCACTTTGGCGAGCACTTCAGTCGGCCCTGCTGGATCTGCCCGCAAGCTTGGCCAACAACCTGACGCGTGGAATGGCTCCGTCCGCGCAGCGTGCTGTCAGTCCATCCAAGCCACCGCTTGTCGGCAAAGGCAACTCGACGCCTCCTGCGCCGCCTCAGCCCAAGCGCTCGAACCCACCCGCTCCACCAGCGGCCAGTGGCTCGAATCCGCCTGGGGCTCCTCGCAACGTGCAGGCGATGCCCGCGCTGCAGATTGAGGAAGAGATCGATGCTCCCGAGCCGCTTGATCCGTCGGGGGCGTTCTCTGCACCGGGTCCACCGAAGCCAGCCCAGACCGCCGCCAAAGGCTCGCCTGCGCCGACGACCCCAAAGCTCCCCGAGCCACTGCCGCCGCCTCCTCTTGCGACGCGTCCGGCGGCTCCCGCTGGCACACCGGCTGTCACCGCCCCGATGGCGGTCGTCGCTGTGGCTCCAGCCATCACCGCACCGATGCCCGTCGCTGCTGCCAAGCCAGCGCAGCCTGCAAAACCGGTGGCGAGTGCGCCGCAGGCATCATCGGCCAAAGCCGCACACCGTCCGGTTGTTGCGCTGACGCCGATTCGTCCAGCTCCGGGCAAGGTGGATGTCGCTGCACCAGCGGAGGTTCGTGCTCCTGGGCCTCCACGCGGACCTCGGCTTGACCCGCAACAGATCTTGCCGACGGATCCGTCCTATCGACTGCGCCCCCCGCCGCCATCACGATGGGCTGCGCTGGCGCCGCTGTTCTGGGCCACGATTGGTGGTGTTGTGGTGGGCGGATCGATGATTGGCGTACAGTACTTCTCGCGCGTGTCGCAGCATCCGGTTGCGGTCCAGGCCACCAGTTCAACGGATGTGGATGCGCTGCTCCGCCAGGCAGAGACAGAGGCACTGCAGCGCAACTACGCCAGCTCGTTTGCGTACACTGATCTCGTCCTGCGCTCGCATCCGGCGCATCCTTCAGCCAAGATCATCGCCGAGCAAGCGGGGGAACAGCTGCGAATCAGTGCAGTGTACGGAGCCTTTCTTCGTGCGGCAGATCGTGAGCAGTCCGATGTTGCCGTTGCGCTCTATCGGGAACTGCCCCCCGGATCTTCATTCCGAACGCAGGCATGGGACCCGTTTATGGCGGTGCGGAATTCCTATGTCCGTCGACGACTCGCAGTGGCGACCGCCGCGCTCTCTGCTTCGGAATGTGAGGGAATCCGCGAGCAGATCGAGAAGCTCTACTTTGTTTCAGACAGCGCAACGGACTCGGCGCTTCAGCAAGGACAGCGCCTTCTCGGAAAGTGCAAGGGCGGACGCACTGCGGAACCGGCCATTGCCGAAAAGACCGACAAGCCGGAAAAGAGCGAAAAGTCGGAGAAACCAGACAAGCCAGAGAAGCTGGAAAAGGCAGACAAACCAAGCAAAGCGGAAAAGTCCGCCAAGCCTGATCTGGTTGCCACAAACGAGTCTGGAGAGTCTGCCAAGCCGAAGAGACGGAAGGCCAAAGACAAGCCGACTCCCGACAAGCCCAGCGACGGTCCAGAAAAGCCGAAGGAACCGCCCAAAGAGACGCTGCCAAGCGCTCTCCGCAATCCGTTCTAGCCCTTTGCTTGCCGAGTTGTCATCGTGTCGGGGGACTGCCGCGCTTCCCTGCGAGACTTTTTCCGTCCCGCAGGCGGTCCGAAAAAAGCGCTCCCCCCGCATTTCATGCCGAGGACTGTCGCCAGTTGCCCCCAGTCTCAGTACTCAATCTGCTGGTTTCGCAGTGGACTCAGGTTAGTTGCTCTGCGTCTCTGCATCGGCTTGGGCGCGACGAAGCTTGTATCCTCGCTTGGCGAGCCCTCCGCGGCGACCAATGTCGGCCATGTAGTCTCGGTTTTCACTGATCACTGCACCACCTTTTTTTCCGGCCAAGCTGGCTTCCTCGGGATTGAAGCGGTGGGCATTCCCATTGGCGTGCGCTGTCTTCCCTCCGAGTCGAGCAATCTCCTTGCGCCGCTCGGCATCCAGCACTGCGAAACCACGGCGCCCTGGCTTCTTTGCCGTCGGAACCGGGGTAACATCTGCAAGCGAAGCCGGACTCAGCGAAGCCGGAGCCAGTGATGCCGATGCGAGCGACGCGGACTGCCGAGCGGCCTGTGTGCGCGCAGTTTGTTCTGAATCGATCGTGTTCTGCTCGTACATGGTGGACTCCTTTTGACGTCTAGCTGTTGTGCGGAAGCGTCCCTTCACGCGTTGTCGTTCTTGTGGGCACTTTGAGTGCAATGGGAACTGGATGTGAATGGTAAATAGCGACGGAAGCTGGTAAGAAATGGAAGTGCGGTAACAGAGTCTCCCTTTGGGTGAAAAGAGGGCTCCCAAAAGATCTCTGTTGCGTCCTAAAAACACTCCTAAACACGAGCGGAATTGGAGTATGTGTTGGCTGCGCGTTTGGCATCACATTGTCGAGTTCGGATGACGCCATGACACCAAGCCAGGACAACGAAATGTTGGAGAATACGCAGACATTTTTGGACAACGTGAATTCGCTTGGGGGCCAAAAGCCGGAAGAATTTCCCGCGCTGATGGAGGCCGATCCGGTTGCGGAGTCGACGGAGAGAGCGAGGCGTGGGGTCATCGAAGCGATGACGGCAATCGAGGATCTTCTTGGCGTTACCCCTGGGCAAAAAAGGACACTGAGAGCTTTCCTGAAGGAGCTTGGATCGGTGTATCAAGCCCTGGGCGGCAAGTCTCGAACACCGCAGCGGCACGCGCAGCTTGCTCGGATGTTGCGTGATCGTCGGCTTGCGCTCGGGATGAGCTTGGAAGCGCTGGCCAAGCGAATCGGAGTCTCTGCGAGTACCCTCAAACAGATCGAAAGAGGAGTACGTCCACCCAGTCGCAAGACACTCCTTTTGCTCCAGAATGTGATCGAGCTGGAACTAAACCTCGACGGTGTGTTGACTCCCGCGGTGAAGTCCAAGCCCGGAGCTTCGCTAAACTGCTACATCGCACCGGGATACGAACCGGTCAAGATGGTGATGGAGCTTTCGGACACACTCAACGGACCAGGTGGCTATCTGGAGCAGACCAGTGCGTACCTGGAACATCAGAGCGCGCTTCACTACCTAAGGATGGCCAACGATCCGGTGTATGTCTCTGCCTTTCGGGCGGGGAATCCCATTGATCGCGTTGCAGAAGTGATCAGCAAGAACACGCGCGGGATGGGAATCGAGATGATAGCTCTCGGTGCCGGCGATGCTCGCGAAGAGGTCCGATTGGTCCAAGAGATCGTCGCACGGATGGAGACACCGGATCTGCGGCTCTATCTGCTCGACATCAGCCAGCCGCTGTTGAGCGAAGGCTTTAAGCATGCAGCGGACGTACTTTGCAACCAGCACGGTGTGTCCTACTTTGCGATGCAAGCGAACTTCCATCACATGGATCGCTATCCACAGCTTCACTACACCCCAGAGAGGTCACATCGTCGACGGCTGGTGACGCTGCTTGGACGCACGATTGGGAATCTGGACAACGAACCCAAGTTCTTTAAGTACAACTTGATCGGCTGTCAGGAAGGCGATCTGCTGCTGATGGATTTTCAGCTCGCCTATGCACCTACGTCCGATCTTACCGCGATTCGTCGACGAGAACCCGTGCTGAGCGGAGGCCGTGCGCAGGGACAGAGAGCGCGTGAAGAGTGGCTCGCAAGCGCGATCTGGCGGCACTGTCGCGATGTAACCGATGTGAAGTTCCACTACGATTTGCTGACCGATTGTGCAGTGCCCGGAAGCTACAGCATTGAAGCCGTGGCGACGGTACTTGGACGAAACAGAGAGCCGCGCCGATTCTCTCTGTTTCGCTTCAAGCGCTATGAACCATCGCAGCTCTCGGCCTGTCTTTCTGCGCTGGACTGGGAATTGGTGGCGGACTTTCCACGTCCGCATCCGCAAGGCGGAGGCTACTGCTGGTTGCTATTTCGGCGGCGGAAGTCGAGCTAAAACGGAGCCGCTTTCAGACGGGGGAGGGCGATTCCTATCGCTTCCTGGTCAGGTAACGATCGTGCGCCTCAATCAGGGCGCGGAAGGCACCTGGAAGCACGCGCTTGAGCCGCCACAGCCAACGTCCATCAGCCATTGGGACACAATACAGCGTACCCTCTTCCACGTCCGAGAGCGCCTTTTGCACCACTTCCTCGACGGGGCGGCCGCGCTCCACCAGTTTTTCGGCCATCCGCTTGACGCGAGGATCGGAAAAAAGTCCGTCGGCAGCGATGTTGGTTCGGAAGAACGTCGGACAAAGGACTGTTACCGATAGCTGCGTTCCGCGAAGCTCTGCGGCCAGGGTTTCGCTGAGTGACACGACCCCCGCTTTGGCAACGTTGTAGGCCGCCATGCGCGGTGCCGCGAGGAGTCCTGCTGCGGAAGCCACGTTCAGAATCGCACCGTGGCCTTGCTTGCGCAGAAGCGGGACAAATACGTGGCAGCCGTAGATGACTCCCCATAGGTCGATGTCGATGGTCTTGCGCCACGTCTCGATCGGAATTTCGCCGATCAGTCCGCCGCTGGAGATTCCGGCATTGTTGACCACGAGATCGATGGGTGCGTTTCCCGCAGCGCTGGCGAGTGCCTCGACCTCGTCGAGCTTGGCCACATCGCAGCGTATGGCGGTGACACTTTGCGCGCCTGCGTCTTTGGCAAGTCGAGCGGTTTCTTCGAGTGCGGACGGGTTGATGTCGGACAGAACCAGGCTGCCGCCGCGACGGCCAAGCTCGATGGCGAGAGCGCGACCAAATCCGCTGGCGGCCCCGGTGATGATGCTGCGTGACGAAGATCCAAGCCGTCGGGGTGACATACGAGCTCCGATTGCTGTTTGGGCGTATGCGGCTGTCGACCGCTGCTACACGGTAGATGTCTATTGAATCTTGGTCAATAGTCGCTATGCTCGGCGCATGGAGCGTCCTACTTCTCGTCGAAAAGCGACCGCCAAGAGTGCGGACCCGCCGGTGCGCAAAACAGCGTTGCCGAGGGCTGGGCAGAGGCCTCTGCGGGCGCGGCTTCTCGTCGATGAGAGACGGGCGCAGCTTATCGAGCTAGGGATTCGGCTGTTCGCCGAGCGCTCCTATGACGAGGTTTCGATCGACGAGCTGGCCCGAGCAGCCCAGGTCTCGAAAGGCCTGCTCTATCACTACTTTCCGACGAAGCGCGATCTCTACACGGCGGCTTTGCGGCATGCGGCGCAGCAGCTTCTCGATGAAACCCAACCACTTGCTAGCTTGCCCAGCGACGATCGGGCTCGGCTCGGTCTGGAGACCTACTTGACGTTTGCCGAGCGCCACGGTCCAGCCTACGTTGCGCTCATGCGCGGTGGCCTCGGTGCTGATCGCGAAATCGTTGGCATTCTCGAGGAGACGCGCGCCACCATCGCTCAGCGGATTCTCGACGCACTACCCGCCGGGGTTTCGACGCCACTGTTTCAGTCAGCCGTGCGTGGCTGGATTGGTTTTGTCGAGGCAACGACGCTCGATTGGTTGGCGCACAGGCAGGTCGAAAGAGCCAAGCTCGTCGAGCTACTCCTCGGCATGCTCTTCGACGCGGTGGCGAGGGCGGCGGGGCTCACCTAGACGCGGCAGAACCCGTCCTGCCGTCAGGACATAGCGACCGGCGCCAAACTGAACGATGTCGACCAGGCCCAAGTGCAACAGAGTCGCCGTCACAGCCTGACGAGGAATACGGCCTGTTCGACTGCAAATCACAATCATCCCGTCGCTGCGCACCTGCGATAGATAGCGATCCAGATCGACGGGTAAGTCCCTTTTCTTGGCAAACACACACAAGGCATCGACGGAAAGACCCGTCATCCCGTCGAACTGATGCTTCACCACCACCGCACAGCCCGCCGCTTTGAGCGGTTTGCAGAGTGCTTCGTCGGTGGTCAGTACCCGCAGTGGCCAGAGCTGGCCTTGGCCATCGGAAAAACGTAGCGAATGCAGCAGCGTCGATAGACCAGCGGCTAGCGCGCCCGGTCGGAGGCGCTGCCACAGACGACCAAATCCTTGGCTTCCTGCGTCGCGGAGGGACTCAAACATCGGCGGCTCTTATATCAGGTGTGAAGGAGCCGTGCGAAGAACCAGACGCACAGAATCAGACCGAGACAGATGACGACAAGGCGCAGACGCTCGGGCTCGAAGCGCAGCATCACTTTGGCGGTCACATAACCACCAACGACAGCGCCTGCCGAAACCCACAGCGCGGCGCCCAGATCGACAAGTCCTTGCCGCAGCAAAATGGCCGAGGCAATGAGGTTGACGAGCACACCAAGCCACGCTTTGACTGCGTTGTGCGCGTGGATGTCACCGTCGACGAAGAGTCCGAACAGGGCCAGCATCAGGATTCCCATCCCTGCGCCGAAATAGCCGCCGTACGTCGCGATGAGGAGCTGCAAAAAGAGTCCCAGCCACGTCGGCAGATGGCGATTTCCCTGCCTTCGCCTGCGCAGCGCGGGTCCGAACGCCAGAAGGCCCGTCGACATCAGAATAAGGGGCGGCACCGCCCAGTTGAACACTCGTTCACCGCCGAGACCGAGCAGCCAGGCACCCAGACAAGCACCGATCACGGTGGGAATGAGCAGCTTCGGGAGCTGCGCTGTGGCGGTTTTGAGCGGTGTCAAAAGGCCGAGCGCGCTGCCGAGACTTCCTGGCCACAGCGATGCGGAGTTCGTGGCATTGGCGACGAGCGGCGAAATGCCAAGGGCAACCAGCGTCGGGAATGTGACAAGGGAACCACCGCCACCAACGGCATTGAGCCCGGAAGCGACAGCTCCGGCGGCAAACAGCAGCAGCGCGCGGAATCCAGGCGCCGCCGTCGAATCGATTGCCATCACCGCGATCACGTTGCCCTGCGGAGCACTCGACGCAAGATCTTGCCGCGATCGGACCGCGGAAGCTCGGCCACAAACTCAATCCGGCTCGGGGCTTTGTAGTGCGCAAGGCGCTGCTTGCAGTGCTGGATCAGCGCTTCCGCCAGCACTTCATCGGCGCTGTGCCCGCCGCGGATCACGACAAACGCCAAGGCGCGCACCAGGCCATGCTGGTTTTCTTCGCCGACGACGGCGCACTCCACGACGGCGGGATGACCGGTGAGGATGTTCTCCACTTCCAGCGGCGAGACAAAGATCCCGCCGACTTTGAGCAGGTCGTCGGCGCGTCCATCGTAATAAAAGTACCCTTCCTCGTCGCAATGGAACAGATCGCCGGACACCACCCAGTCGCCGCGCAGGGTCTGCTTGCTCTGTTCATGGGCCTGAAAATAACACTGCGCTGCCGAGTCACCTTCGACCCAGAGCGTACCGATTTCGAGTGGTGCAGCGTCGCTTCCGTCGGGCCTGACAATGCGTGCGGCATATCCAGGAACAAGCTGTCCGAGAGAGCCGGGCCGGACCTGACCAGGTCGATTCGAGATGTAAATGTGGAACATCTCTGCCGAGCCAATGCCATCGAGGATTTCGACTCCGTAGGTGCGACGGAAGCGCTCGGCGAGTTCTGGGGGAAGGGCTTCGCCGGCAGACGTGACGATGCGCAGCGACGATAGGTTGGCCTCGGGATCGTGATCGAGCATACGCTGAAGCGCTGTCGGCACCGACGCCAGCACCGTCACTTTGTGACGAACGATGCGATCGATCAGCACTTCCGGGGTTGGTCGTCCACGAAACAATACGCAGCTTGCTCCGACGGAAAACGGAAACATGAGGTTCGTTCCCGTCGCGTAACCGAAGTACAAGCGTGAGACCGCTGTCGTACGATCGCCCCGTGAGATGCCCAGCACTCCCTTCGCGTAGCACTCGGTGTTGTACGGGAAATCATGATGATAGTGAACTGCGGCTTTCGGTTTTCCCGTCGAGCCACTCGTGAACAGCCAGACCGCCGGATCATCTTTGCTTGTTGGGTACGTTCCACGCCGTGGGCTGCTTTGGACCAAGTCCCACGGGATGACCTGAATGTGGGCTGGCAGGTTCGCGCCAGCGAGCAGATCCATGTCGGTGTCACCGACGAGCAGAATCGCTCGCAAGCAGTCGCAGTCGGGCAGCAGGTGGGCAATGCGCAACACCAGATCACTGGTCGCGATGAGCGCCCGGCAGCGCGTGTAGCGCAGATAGTACAGATAGTCTTCCGTCGGTAGCTCGGGGTTTACCATCGAGACGACGGCGCCAGCTTTGAGAATGCCGAAGAAGCTTACGACAAACTCGACGCAGTCGGGCAGTCCGATGAGACAGCGATCCTCGGGGCGGATTTCGGCTTGCCACAGCGCCCCGCAGACTTGTTCCGACTGAGCCACGACTTGCGCGAAGGTATAGCTTCCGTGATCGTCGTACACCGCGATCTTGTCGCCGAGACCGTCTCGAATCCGCTGGTCGAGGAAATAGTCGGCCATGTTGAAGGTCTCGGGAAA
>CAYTGC010000189.1:0-10230 GCA_964437195.1 uncultured Myxococcales bacterium
AAGAACTGCGGAAAAGCCAATCGAGACGGCGCGCTGTTCTGCCAAGACTGTGGCAGATCAATCGACGGCTCGGCTTATGGCCCTGGTGGTGCCGTAGTTGCCAGTACGGCGGCATCGGCTTCGATTCCCATCGCTCGCGACGAAGAACCAGCACCAATCGTCCGATCTGTTGGTGCCACAGCGGTGGGTGCGAGCGAAAATCTGGTCGGCTCAGTTGATCGCGGTCAGGCCAAAGAGGCCCAGCCAGGACTCAGCGGAGCTGCGGGAGCCGCTGACGACGCCTCTTGTGAAAGCTGCGGCACCACAAACCCGATCTCGGCTTCGTTCTGTCGAAGCTGCGGGCAAAACTTGAACCTCAAGCAGCGACCGCAAGCCAAGATCGCGTGTGGTCACTGTGGTCATCCGACGCCAGCGGGCTTTATGTACTGTCAGCACTGCGGCCATCGGATCATTCCCGAAGCGGCTTCGCGTCCAGTGAGCCCGCGCCGGGGAAGCAATCCGCCGAAGGCTGCAGCCCCCGCTCAGGCCGCATCGTCGTCCCCCAAGTCGTCCGCTGAGCCTGCCGTAGGCCGAGACAAAGGCACGATTCGCGGTCGCTTTGTGATCGTAAAGCGCGACGGTACGGACGGTGATGCAATTGTAATGAGCGGTGAAAGCTGCGATCTGGGACGCTCGACCCACCGCAGCTTGGCCGACGATCCATACCTCGGCGCCCGGCACCTTCGGGTGTTCCCAAGCAGCGGCGGCGTGCGAGTCCGACCGCTCGACACGGTCAATGGGGTTTTCTGGCAGCTCCGTGAACCTCACGAGCTTGTGCCTGGTGATGTCTTCTTCGTAGGCCGCGAACTCATCCGCTTCGAGCTGCTATCCAGCGACGAGCGCGATCTACCGGCGGTCAGCGAGCAGGGGGTGCGTGTGTTGGGAAGCATTCCACGCGAATCGTGGGGGCGTTTGCGCCAGCTCACGACGGCAGCAGTGAGTCGCGACATTTGGCATCTCAGCCGCCCGGAAATTTTGCTGGGGCGCGAGGAAGGCGACATCGTGTTTCCCGACGATGAGTTCATGTCACGGAGGCATGCACTGGTTTCTCGGGTCGGGGGTAAAGTACGCTTAGAAGACCAGAATTCATCGAACGGAACCTACGTGCGGCTACGCGGTGATCGCGATATCGTGCCCGGCGACATTCTGCGCCTGGGCGAACAAGTGCTCCGGTACGAGCCATAGGACCAAAGATGTCGGACGAAAAACCCACCATCAAGGTCCGCATCGTTGGAGCCACCGACGTTGGGCTCATTCGTGAGCACAACGAGGACAACTTCATCATCGTCGACCTGTCGAACGGTGAAACGAACTTCCTCGAGCCGCGCGAGATCACGCTGGGCGACAAGGGCGTGATGCTCGTTGTCTGCGACGGCATGGGTGGCGCAGCGGCTGGCGAAGTTGCTTCACACATGGCCGTCGAGTCGATGCGTCGGCAGATGCTCAAGTACGTCAGCGAGCAGCTTGGTCCCGACGGAAAACCCCTCGATCCACCGGCAGGAAGTCCCGCGCTTCCGCCCGAATCGCAAGGCGAAACCACGTTCCACCGCATGTCGCGCTGGCTGCGTGACTCGACGGCTCGCGCCAACCTCGAGATCTGGGAAGCAGCGTGCGCGGATCTGTCGAAGAACGGCATGGGGACGACGCTGACCGGCCTTCTGTTTGTCGGCTCGCAGATCGTTGTTTCTCAGATCGGTGACAGCCGCGCCTATATGTGTCGGCAAGGAACACTGACGCAGATCACTCACGATCAGTCGCTGGTCAACCAGCTCCTCGATTCGGGACAGATCACCCCTGAGCAGGCCAAGCTGTTCGAGCACTCGAACGTCATCTTGCAGGCCCTTGGTGTACAGGAAGACATCGAGGTTGTTCTCTCGAATGAGACAGTGCGTCGGGGCGATCGGCTGATGCTGTGCTCGGACGGTCTCGTCGGCGTCGTAAGTGACGAAGAGATCCAAGAAGTCCTGGCTTCGACGGAAGACATCGGCGACGCCGCCCGCAAGCTCATTGACTTGGCGCGCTCCGGCGGCGGCCCCGACAACATCACGGTGATCGTCGCGCAAGTCGGTGGTGAAGGAGTTCTCGCGCCGACCCCGGAAGACCTCGCCAAATACCAGACGATGACCTTGCCCGGCGAAAAGCCGGCGGAACGTCGCGTCTTCGGCGAAGGCTATCAGTTTGGAACCCCCGCCAGCACTCCAGCGGGCACGCCAGACGTGAATGTTGCACAGCCGGCGGCACGGGTTTCCTTTGTCGTCTGGCTCGCTCTGTTCACACTCGTCATCACGCTGGTTGTGCTCGCGATCGTGCTGATACCCAAGCGCATTCGACCCCCGCAGCGAGCCCAGTGCGCCGTATCGGTCGAGCCCGCCGGCATGCAGGTCTGGGTCGACAACGGTGTGGGCCCAATCGGTCAGACGCACACCCGGAATGAAGTGATGACGATCGAGCTTGGCGTCGGTCCGCATCGCTTTGTTTTGCGCAGTCCTACTGACGGCAGCGAGCGCTCTGAAGCGATCAACGTCAACGTCAGCGAAGGCCAACCATGCAGCCTGCTGCTCAAGGCGCTCCCGGGACCTACACCCTCGGTGGTGCCAGCAGCGCAAGTGGATGCTGGCGCCGCGGTCGATGCGGCGGTTCACACCCCCGACATGGCTGCAGCGCCGGTGGATGCCAGCGCCGCACCGACGCCGACGCCATCGCCAAATCCGACGGTGGCTCCCGGCACCAGTGAGTCCGAAGACGACGCCGCCAAGAAGACGGAAAAGAAAATCCGCAAGCGTCCCAAGATCGACAAGCCGCTCGACGGCGCTGCCCCCGCTGCCGGATCGCCAGCAGCAACACCGCCTGAAACAGCGCCAGTTGCGGACAAGCCAGAGCCGACCAAAGCCGACAAACCGGCGGACTCGCCAAAGGCGGATGCGCCAAAAGCGGATGCTCCCAAGGTTGATGCGCCAAAAGCGGATGTGCCCAAAGCGGAACCCAAGGCCGAACCCAAAGCGGCCCCGAAGCCCGCTCCCGAGGCTGCTGCCGCCGATCCATCCCCACCCGCGCAGTAATCAAAGCTAAAAATTTTTCTGTGTCTTAGGTGCCACTTATCCTTGCACCGTGGAGCTTGGTTCGTCGCGATCCGTTTCTCGCTTTGCCGTCACCGCTACAGTCGGCTCGTTTTATGCTGCGGTCACGCTGGCGGCCATTGCGTGGGGCACGCTGCGAGGGCATGCCAACATCTTGCTGATCGATGCGTCGGCAGGCGGACTACGGCCTTCGCACCTGCTGTCGAGCGTGGCTCTAGGCGGGTCGTTGGGGCTGCTTTTCGTCCTGCTTACTCGCTACCTGCAAGAGCGCTTTTCGTGGGCGAAGACGCTGCACAACGAGTTTCGCCATGTGCTCGGACCGCTCTGCCGACGAGACATCTTGGTGGTAGCCGCCGCTTCGGCCATCGGCGAGGAGTGTCTGTTCCGCGGGGCGCTGATGCTGCACCTGCTGCAAGCGATTCCGGGACCGACCGGCGTGCTGGTCGGGCTGCTGGGCTCGGCGCTCCTGTTTTCTCTGCTCCACATTGGACCGGGCAGCCAGTTTGTGCCGTGGACAGTGTCCGCACTCTTGATGGGAGTGGTGCTGGGTGGGCTGTTCCTGCTGACGGGAGACCTCTTGGCCCCCATCGCGGTTCATTTCACGGTCAACCTGCTCAACCTGAGCGACATTGTGCGACGAGAGCTGCCGCAGACCGCGTTAGCTTAGCGAAAACTGGATCTGTCCGTCCGTGATGCGGCCTCGATACAGGAGATCGAGCGCCTGGTGGTAGCTATCGAGCGGCAGCCGGGCGGCGCCGGGAACTCCACTGGGAGTGTCGAGGCTCCACTGCTTCTGCACGAAGAGACCAGCCTGGACCGACCGAGTGAAGCCGACTTTGCGCATCCAATCGAGCAGACGGAAGCCTTCGATCGACTTGTTGTGACGAACCAGCTCTGCCGGATCAAACGTGCAGTTGCCCTCTCCTCGCTGGCCGTAGATCAGAACGGTTCCTCCCGTCGGAAGCGCATGGAGCAGCTGCTGAGTCCGCTCGCCGGGTCGTGACTCCAGAACCACACTCACGCCGAGCGCCTGGAACAGCGCCAGAAGCTGTGTTTCCGACACATCCGACGAGAGATCAACAACGTGACGAGCACCAAGCGCCTTGAGTGCCGCAGCATCGGCCGCTCTCTCGACCAGGTGAAGCATCGGAATTCCGCGTCGCTCTGCACAAATCGCCAGCATGCGACCGAGTGGGGTGTCCGCCGCCGTGTTGGCAATGGCCCGCGCGCCCTTGGCCCGCGCAGCCTCGATAAGTCCATACGCGGCAACGCCCGTGCTGAGCAAAGTCGCACCTTGGTCAAACGGCATGAAGCTACGCAGCGGTACGCAGCGCCACGTCGGAACACAGACGTACTCGGCCCAGGTTCCGTCGCCACGCTCCGGCGCCCCGCACACCACCCGTCGTCCCAGAAGCGCTCTCGCCAGCAGGCCGCCGCCGCTTTGCACCACGATCCCTGAGCACTCCAGCCCAGGCACCACCGGAAGCTGTCGATTCGCCCCGTGACGGCCTTGTAGAAACAGCACGTCGTGGACCGTGATCGGAGCCGACTGAACTTTGACGAGCACCTCACCGTGTCGCGGCTGCGGAATCGGTTTGTTGCTCACAAATACCAGGGAGATTCCATCGTAGGCGCGCAGCTCCAGCGCCTTCATGGTGGGCAGCCTGGGTGGGGCCGGCACCGCCGGGATGACACCACTCATGCGCCCAAGGACCAGGATGTCGGTAGAGGACGATGATTTTGCAGCTTCCATAGTATTTGTAGAATTGCCTCGTTTATATAAGAAGTGCAATAGCTACAAAATTCACGAGTCGTCTCGCCGATTCAGCAGATGTGGTCCATAGACACACCAGTCGGCAACGATCGCCAAGACAGGCGTTTTCCCGATCGATGAGGACGGCCCAGGCCGCCGGTGATTGGAGTGAGACCGACTCGGAGGCTTAGCGGAGGGGACGGAGTTGAACTTCCGGGGCCTTGCAGGAATCGCGAACGAAGGTGGTGCACGGCATCGGCGAAAGGTCTTTGCGCAGGCAGATGCGAACCTCTCGCAGATACGCGCCTGCGCACTGCGCCGTGATGCTGTTCTCGGTCAGACGAGGGTTGGCATCGAGGAAGCGCTTCTTGAGGTCTGACAGTGTGGTCACGACCGGCTCACTCGGAGACTGATACGGCTCGGGGATCTTGAGCCCCGCGAACACTGTCTCGACCTGCTGGAAATACTGCTCCGCGCTCAGTCCGCTGCAGGTGCCGTGCTTTTCCCATTCATGGCGAATCAGCTTCTGGCTCGGCATCATCTGGAGCGCCTTGTCGACGGTCGCATCGGGAAGCTGATACGTCGATGGACACGACTCGGGATAGCCCTTTTCATACTGCGGCCAAAGCCCGTGGACGACGAAGCCAAACCGCCGACCGTCGCCACACTGCTGATCGCTAGGCGCAGACTTCCGCGTCGCACAAAACTGCGGTGACCACGACAGGCTCAGCACGTAGTAGTCAAACGATCCGCTCGGTCCTGGTCCGAGAGATGGCGTCTCATCGAGATCCTGCGGTGGTGCCGGATTTGGCGGCGGGGACTTGGGGCAGCCCAAGAGCGGCAGCGCAAGGAGCCAAAGCGCAAATGCAGACGACGGAAACAAGCGACGCAAGTTCATGCGCTAATTAAGCGCTGAGTCCCCGCCGGTGTTCAAGCCAGCAACGAGTTTTGCGAGCGAAACCGTCAACAGATCAGCGCGGGCGGCCAGATCGCGACACTCAAACAGGCGCTGCCGCAGCCCGGGCGTTCGCACCAGCGCAGACGACAACACATCGACCAAGCAAGGCAGCCGATGCGTCTCGGCACAGAGCCGGCGCAGCGTCACGCCATTTTCGCCAATCAGCTTCGCCAGCTTGTCGACGAGGGAGCGCAGTGTCTCGATCGCTTGCTGCTGGTCGAGGTCGTCGGCAATGCGATCTTGCACTCGCCGCGCGACGACTTCGCGATAGGAACGAACCGGCGGCAGCTCCTCGTCGATGTGCACACGCCCGAGCCCTTCGACAAGAATGTTGTACGTTCCGTCGGGGTTCTGACGATGCGCAATGATCTTGCCGAGTCCGGCGATGGCACGCACCGGCGGTCTTCCTTGATAGTCCTTCTCAAACCCAGGCTTTAGCTGCGCGATCGCAATCAGACCGTCGCCTTGTAGGCAGTCCGCCGTCATTTCGCGATAGCGTGGCTCAAAGACGTACAGCGGCAGCATCGCCCGAGGAAACAAGTGGACCCGATGCAGCGGGAAGATTGGCAACCGCTCGAAGGTGTCCGGCAAGCAGTCCTCTACGTGCGCGCTGTCACTCATCGGGATGGGCTCACCATGGGAAGATGCCGCGTAGCTTCAAAGTGCGCCTCATCGGATGGAATAGATCGACTACCAAACTGGAGTCGCGCGCAGGCTGGCCCGACCGTCAGTTTCGTGGACGCGGAACCGGACTTCGCGGCATCCCTGATCGCTCTGAATCCGCGCCGCGCTTTCCTTGAGCTCATCACAGAACGTCTCGAAGCTGAGTCCGACGAGTGACTCGCCTCTGCGCGCCTTCGCCGACACAAACTCAGCATACAGACGCGGCAGCTGAGACAGAGAGCCGGGCTCACCATCCACCTCGGGGGGAATCAGCGGCGCAGTCAGAATCGACGGCGTGTCAGCCATGGCAGTGGGGCTCGGGCTGGCCGAAAGCGGTAGCGCCCTCGCTGGTGCCGATTCGGTGCGATCCAACCGCAAAAGGAGAAACCCAACCCCGAGGAGCAGAACCGAAATCAGCGCGCCCCGCAGCAGATAGCCGAGCGGCAACCCGGCGAGAAGCGCTCGAATCCGAGTCACCGGCGATACCGACGATGCCCGCTGCCAAGTCAGAATCGACACACCTTGGACCGATCCGGGCCGACGCAGCTCCATCACTTTCGCATCGGCAGGCGGACTTGCCGCCGTAGACCCAAGGAGCCGATTGCCATGACGGAAAACCACCGAGACGCCCAGCTTATCGCCCAGGTTTTCGTCGAGCGGCAGCCCGATGATCAGCGCCCCGGCGTAGCTGTCATGCGAGAGCGCGGGAAGGGGAACAGCAGCGACGGTAAAAATTCGTCCGCCGTGCTCATACAAGTCATCGAGTCGGTATCCGCGCAGCGCCAAACCGGCCACAGGCCAACCGACCAGCGAGTCCCCACTGCGATCTTCGTCCAGACCGACACGAGCCATGACCTGTCCGTCGCGACTCAGCAGCCACAACAGGGACAGCCGTCGACCTTCGGCCAGCAGCCTGAGCCGCTTTTTGAGCGAATTTCTTAGAAGCTGCGGCTCGCCGAGCCCGCGCGCTTCATCTTCGAGCGTGCTCGCCAGCGTCACATCACTGGCCATCACCGTCGCGGCTTCAATGAGAGCTGCCGCTTCAAGCCGCAGCGCTTGCTCGATGGTCGTTTGGCTTCGCGAGAGCTGCTCGTCACGGCTCCGCAGCGACTCCTGTTCAACGTCGCGCAAAAGAGACACAAAAACGACGCCCAGCGCAGCAATCGCCAGCGACACCAAAACCAGCCACAGTCGCGTCCACCACATGGACTAGCGCTCCTCTCCAAGGCTGGCCTTGAGTGACAGTTCACGACCGCCAGGCGGAACCACCACTTCCTCTTGCCACGGCGAGCCGCCCGGAACCCGGAGTCGCACTTGGTACTTCCCCGCCGGAACGTCGAGCGTCGCCACCGCCATCGTCCCCTGATCACCGAGGACAAGATGCATCGCCGGATGCGCTGGCGCGAGCACACGGACCAGGGTCGCAGGCTGCTCACGTACCAGCAGCGAGAGATCCCCCGACGGTGGAACTGGGATTTTCTGCGTCTGTCCCGCGGCAAGCCGCAGCGATGGTTGACCAGGCAGCGCCGGAGAAAGCTCGACCGTGACCGATTGCTGATCTTCGTTTGAAAGCTCGATCACGCCGCCGGGTGCGACGAGGGAAAGTCGAGGCAGGATGCGCTGTCCCAAGATGCGCAGCGACTGTCGCACAGGAAGCGGTGCCCCGATTGCCGAAGGGACCGGCAGCTTGGGCGACCCCGCGTCGGGCAGCACTTCGAGCACGGCCTCTCGCCGAGGGTCAGGCGAAGGTGGCGCGATCGGCAAGATCCCGTTGGGTCGCAAAAAATAGCCCAAGGGCCGGGTCGGCGCAGGGTGCCCCGCAAACGAGACAATCACGCGCAGCGGCTCAGCGAGGGACGGTGACGGACCAAGCAGACAGGCCGCAATCCCCAAGTGCAGCAGGGTATGTCGAAGATGCATCGGAATATCGTGGTGGAGGGAAAGCGATGAAAGGTTTGGCTAGACTTACCCCAGACGAGCTTTCAACTGGCGGTGTTCATCCCACAGCACCGACGGTAGATGGTCGCCAAACTTGCCCAGGAACTGCTCGCTTCGCTCCGATTCTTCGCGCCAGGCCGAAAGGTCGACGCTGAGAAGCTGATCCATCGTCCCGGCAGGCAAATCGAGTCCCCGGGTATCAATGGCTCCCTGCGCCGGCAGAAGACCAATTGGCGAATCGACCGCCTGTCCCTCGCCACGCACACGCTCGATGATCCACTTGAGCACGCGGATGTTGTCGCCATAGCCTGGCCACAGGAACTTGCCGTCATCACCGGTGCGGAACCAGTTGACCTGGAATAGCTTGGGCAGCTTGCTTCCGCTGGTTTGCTCGCCCATCCGCAGCCAGTGAGCGAAGTAATCGCCCATGTTGTAGCCACAGAACGGCAGCATCGCGAATGGATCGTTGCGCACGACCCCGACCTGCCCAACCGCAGCGGCAGTGGTTTCCGACGCCATCGTCGCGCCCAGATACACGCCGTGCTGATAGCTGCGCGACTCCAGCACCAGGGGCGCCAGCTTGGCCCGTCGACCGCCGAAGATGATCGCCGAAATTGGTACGCCCTGTGGGTCTTCAAACATCGGCGACACCGATGGGCACTGCACGATCGGCGCGGTAAAGCGAGAGTTCGGATGCGCTGCCTTTTCTCCGCTCTGCGGATCAAACGGTCGCCCTTTCCAGTCGATAAGTCCCGCGGGAGGTGTTGGACTGAGTCCTTCCCACCACGGCTCGTTGTCCGCGGTCAGCGCGACGTTGGTGAAGATGCTGTTTTTGCGCAGCGTCGCGAGCGCGTTCGAGTTGGTGCGCTTGCCGGTGCCTGGTGCCACACCGAAAAAGCCCGCCTCGGGGTTTATTGCCCACAGCCGACCGTCGGGACCAAAGTGCATCCAGCAGATGTCATCACCAACGGTGGTGACCTTGAACTCATCGCCGAGACTGGGAACCATCATCGCCAGGTTGGTCTTGCCGCACGCCGATGGGAATGCTGCCGCGATGTACGAGGTCTGGCCGCGCTTGTCTTCGATGCCCAGGATCAGCATGTGCTCGGCGAGCCAGCCTTCGTCGCGACCGATTGTGCTGGCGATACGCAGCGCGTGACATTTCTTCCCGAGCAGCGCGTTGCCACCGTACCCCGATCCGATGCTCCAGATCTCGCGTCGACGCGGGAAGTGACAGATGAAGCGACGATCGGGCGACAGATCGCCGAGCGAGTGAAGGCCTTTGACAAAGCCGCCGCCAAACTTTTCCAGATGATCGAGCGCAACCTGACCCATTCGGGTCATGATTCGCATGTTGGCGACGACGTATGGACTGTCGGTGATCTCGATGCCGACTTTGCTCATCGGCGATCCGGTAGGTCCCATCAGGTACGGAATCACGTACAGGGTCCGGCCCTTCATACAGGAGTCGAACAGCGGCCACACCTTGCGAGTGGCATCGTCGGGTGACATCCAGTTGTTGGTGGGCCCGGCTTCATCGGCAGTGTCGGTACAGATGAAAGTCAGGTGCTCGGTACGCGCCACATCACTCGGATGCGAGCGGTGCAGATAACAGCCCGGGAACGTCTCCGACTTGAGAGGATGGAGCACACCGCTTGCGGTCATCTCAGAAAGCAGGCGAGTGTTTTCTTCCTCGGAACCATCGCAGAAACAAATGCGCTCGGGGCGAGTCACTTGGGCGATTTCGCTCACCCAGCTTTGCACAGAGGCGGGCACGTTCATTTGGCTTAGGGTCCTTTCAA
>CAYTGC010000190.1:0-10021 GCA_964437195.1 uncultured Myxococcales bacterium
CGTCAGCTCTACGAACAACAGGTCGACAAAGCCGTCACGTCGTGGCTCAAGGAACTACGCCGAAAAGCCCACGTCGACGTAAGATTGTAACCAGCCGGGCCGCAAGCGGGGGTGAGCCGTGGCGATCTTCGACAAGCTCAATCAGTTTGCCAATCAGTTTAGCGACCTTCTTGGCGACATCGCCGATGACGTTCGCGCCCATGTCGAGCTAGCCGCCCAGCTTTTGGAGCGAGGCGACTACGACACGGCCATTCGCGAGCTTCGGCTCGCACTCGACAAGCGGCGTGATCATGCCCGCGCCTACTACTTGCTGGGGATCTGTTACCTGCGACGCAGCCAGCCAGGTGACTTGGCGGCGGCAAAAAAAGCGCTCAGCGACGCGCTCGCCACCCGAGAAGGATACGCCGAAGCCCACATCGCACTCGGCGACGTATTTCGCAAAGAGGGCGATGCCACAAATGCCAGCGACCAGTATCGCCAGGCTCTGCCATTTCTCGACGACGATCTCCAGCGAGCCGAGGTCGAGCAGCTTCTCGGGTCGCTCTATCTTGAACTCGGTCAGCTCGACAAAGCGGTGCGCGAGCTGCGCAAGTCGGTTTCGAGCAATCCCGAAGACGCCAAGTCGCAAGGACTGCTCGGGCAAGCGCTGGTCCTGCAAGCCCAAAAGCGCGGTGAGAGTCCAGGGAGTCCGACGTGGGATTCCGCCCGACAGTGCCTGCTCCGCGCATCAAGAGCCGAAACCGCCGACCCACAGGTGTTGACCTCGCTCGGGAAGCTGCTGCTTTCGTCAGGGCAAGTGCCAGATGCGGAAAAAGCCCTGCTGCGCGCCGTCCAAGCCGCCCCAGAGCGCTTCGAGACACTGCTGCTCCTTGGTGAACTGCGACTCCAGCAGGGTGATTCGGCGTCGGCCTACGAACAGGGGCTACGCGCCTACGGTACTGCGCGCCAGGCTGGAAATCCGACGATGATGGCCGAAGCGCACCGTCATCTGGCCCGCTGTCACCTGCGCAGTGGGGCGCCAGAGCGAGCACTCGCAGCCCTTCACGAAGCCGAGGCAGTCGTCCCCGCAGATGCGACAGAGCTAAAGCGCCGGATCTTGAGCGAAGCCCTGGAACTGAGCCTCCGTCAGGGCCTCCGCCTCGAAGCGGTGCGCAGCGCCAAACACCCAGAGCTTTCGGAAACTCAGCTTGGGCTGGTCGGACGCTCTCTCGATACCGACCTGCCCACAAGCGACGCCGAAGCGCTGCTCAACCGCGCCCAAGCACTCGGTGACTCGGTCGAAGTCCGTCTGGCCCAGGCCGATCTAGAGCAGCGCCGCGGCAACACCGCTGGAGCCGCAAGCCAATACCGTCGAGCAGCCAGCCTTTCGCCGAGTGATCCACGCCCACGCAAGTCACTCGCCAGCCTCTACGAGACCGAGCGCGAACTTCTTCCCAAAGAACTCTACGCGCTGCTGCTGAAAGTCCACCAGCACTTCGCCAAGACGCCAGAGCTGTCCGACTGGTTGCCCGATGCCGGCAAGCTCGTCGAGACGCTCGACAGACCGCTTTTGGTGACGGTGATGGGCGAGTTCAACTCCGGCAAGTCGACGTTCGTGAACGCGCTGCTCGGTGAAGAAGTCGCCCCGATGGGCATCACGCCAACGACCGCGACGATCAACATCTTGCGTTACGGACGCGAGCGCCAAGGCCGAGTGCTCTACCGTGATGGCCAGAGCCGCACCGTCGGCTGGGACAAAGTTCCGGGGCTGTTGCGTGGACTCGACCCAGGCGAGGCAAGCCGCATCCGGGTCGTCGAGGTGCTGTATCCACTGGAAGTGCTGCAGCGAGTCAATGTCGTCGATACGCCCGGTCTGAACTCGATCCTGCCCGAGCACGAAGCCGTGGCGCGCGAGTTCATTGTCCAGGCCGATGCCGTGATCTGGCTCTTCACCGTCGATCAGGCAGGCAAAGCGAGCGAGCGCGAGGCGCTGCACAGCATTCGCACCGCGGGCAAGCAGATCCTCGGGGTGCTAAACAAGATCGACCGACTGCCGCAGATGACCACTGCGCCATCTGTCGATCCGCAGACAGACGCCGAACCAGGCTCGCTGGAGGCGATCTTGACGCACCTCCACGACCCGGAAACCGGGCTCAAAGACATCCTTGAAGTCGTCGTGCCCTTTTCGGGACGGCTGGCACTGCAAGGCCGGAAGCAAAAGGACGACGCGCTGCTGCAAAAGGCCAACCTGCCCGCACTGGAACAGGCGCTGGAGGAGCGTTTCTTCCAGCGCTCTCAGGCCATCAAGAATGCGGCGGTGCGAACGCGGCTTTTGCAGCTCCTCGAAAAAGCCCAGCAGCGCGCCGAGTCGCTGGTCAGCGAGGTCCACAAGCACGACCTGGAGCAGGCGATTCGGCTGCTAGCCGCCGACGGTCTGATCTTCTCCCGCGACTTTCTCCCCAGCGAGCGCAAGCGACTCATTGCCGACGCAGGCAACGCCCATCAGGTCGCAGCCCAAGAGACGCTGTCGTTTGTGCGACCCCGCCGCTGGCCTTTTGGTGAACACCAGGCCGCCCCTGCCGATCGCGACTTTCTGCTAAACCTCCTCGATGACAAGCTGTCGTCGCTGTGCCAGTCTTCGCGGACTCGGGTGGTGGAATCACTCGGGCTCTCTCTGGCTGACCGCGATCTGCTTCAGCTCCTCGATGAGCAGGTCTACGGCCGCTACCTGGCGTTTTCGCGTGGCTACCTGCGCGGCGGCAAGGTCGACGACTTTTTTGTGCGGGTGCTGCCCAAGCTGGATCTCAGCGAAGCGGCGATCGGTCGCGCCCTGGAGCGAGACTCACCTACCGCGGTGGACATTCTGGAGAGCGAGCTTCTGTCGCCGCTGCGCAGCTTCGCCGAGCGCCGCTTCCAGCAAGCGGAGCGGTTGCTACGTGACAAGCTCGCCAAAGAAGAGCTGCAAAAGCTCGACTTGGAAGAACGAGTGATCTTCCCGCTGACCGCCTTTGGTTCAGCGCTTGCGAGTCTGTCTGGCTAGCGAGGAAGGGCGATCTGGATAGGCGGTGATGTAGGGAGCTTTCTCGGAAGGGCCTGGTCGGTTATGCTGGCCGTTGCTTTGTTTTGGGCCACCGATGAGCGCCTCCAACTTCAGAACCTCGCTGCGCGAGCTTGGAGTTCCCTACCAACTCCTGTTCCTGTCGGGCGTTCTGTCTGACATCGGTGGCTTTTCGACCGTCACGGCACTGCAGGTCTACGTCTCGCGGCTCACCTCTGGCAACGCCGCCTACATGGGCATGATCTCGGTGGCAACCCTTTTGCCGATGGTCATCGCTGCTCCGATTGGTGGCGTGTGGGCGGAAAAGTACGACCGCCGCACCGTCATGGTTGCGAACGACCTGCTTCGCATCCCACTTGTCCTGCTGATGGCGACGACGCAGTCGGTGTGGGTGCTGCTGCTGCTCCATGCGGCCATCTGCGCGTGCACGGCGCTGTTTATGCCGTCACGTCAGTCCCTGATTCCCGAAGTCGTGCCAAGCGACCGACTTCTCCTCGCCAACTCACTCAACAGCGGCGTCATCTCAATCGTTCACATGCTCGGGCCGCCACTCGGTGTCTTCCTGTACCACGCAACGGGAGGACTGAGGGGCGTTGCGATCGTGGAAGCCATCGCGTACCTCACCTCGGCGCTTCTGCTCTTGCGCTTGCCACGCCTTCAGTCGCCCCCCAAATCCGACGTAGCCACAAACATGCTGGCCGAAATCACCGCCGGCTTCCGCTACGTGGTGCGCCAGCCAGACCTCCGCCAGATCTTCACCATCTTGGTCACCGCTGGGGCCGCCATCGGACTGCTCATGCCGCTGCTGCTGCCGTTTGTGAATGAGGTGCTACACGGAACCGAACAAGAATACGCGTCGCTGATTTTCTGGTTTGGCCTCGGCGGCATGGTCGGGCCGTTTGTGGGACACGCGCTCGGACAGTCCATCGGACTCGGATGGACGCTGCTTCTGTGCTCGCTCACCGAGTCGATTCTCTTGACCCTGTGGTCACGCGTCAGTCACTACCCACTCAGCGTCGCGCTGCTGGTGATTTGGGGAATCGAGGTCTTCGCGCTCATCCCCTGCTACACAAGCTATCTACATACCTACGCTCGTCGCGAGTACATGGGCCGCACCTTTGCGCTGTTCGACCAAGCGGTGTACGGGCCACAAATCCTGTCGGGCATGGTGATTGTCCTTTTGGGAAACAAGCTGCCAACCCAGGCCATCTTGACCACCGCGGGCCTGTGCTACTTCACGATCATCGCCGCGACGATGTGGAGCAAAGGGGCACGCAAGCTGATGGCCAACAGCGGGCACGTTGCGCCGCCCCTGCTCGCCAGCGATGAAACCGGGCACGGGGCGGAGGGCGCACAGGCGCTGGACGACCCCAAGGCCGAGCCTTCGCAACCAGACCCTTCCGGCCCGTAACTGCGCGAAAACCGAGATACATCTCACCTGTAGTTTTCGTAGTTTTCCGTCGTAAGCAGTTGACTTCTGCTCAAAAAATGACAGAAAATTGGGTCGGCCCATGCCGCAATTTCCCTTCCGCGCTGGCACCTATGTTCTGTTTGCTGAAATCGGCGCAGGTACGCTGGGCACTGTGTACATCGGCTGCGAGGTGGCGGAAGGACAGGTGGGCTGGCAGCCTCTGGCCGTACGTATCCTCGACGCATCGATTTCGCAGCGCCCTGACGCTGTGCGGCTGTTCCTAGATGAACAGCGCAACGCGGCCCTCATCCAGCACCAGAGCGTGGCGTGGCTGCATGACGCCGGCGTGCTTCCCGATGGCAGTCCGTTTATGGCCTGCGAGTTCGTGTTCGGAGTGCCGCTGCGTGAAGTCCTCCGCTCGCAGCAGGTCGGCATGCTGTCGCTTCAGCAAGCGGTGTATCTGGTCCGCGAAGCCTGCGACGCCCTGCACTACGCCCACGAGCGCTACGACATGACCGGTCAGACCATCGAGGTCGTGCACGGCCAGTTTTCCGCGGACAGCTTGCTGGTCGACATGGAGGGCAAGGTAAAGATTGTCGACTTTGGCTGCCTGGGCACTCGCAACGCGACCGTGACCAATGTCGCGGTACCGGCCCGGCTGCAGCGGCGCATGGCGTACATGGCGCCCGAGCTGAGAGCCCAGATTCAGGGCGGCCTCTTGCCCAACATCGACCGCACCGCCGATATCTACAGCCTCGGCGCCCTGCTGTGGGAACTGCTGTCGGGCGAAACCCTGCCCGTGCCAGAAAACGACGATCCACCGCCGCTCCCTGCCACCAAGCGCAGCATCCCTTTGCAGCTAACCAAGGTGGTGCTCAAGGCGATGTCGCCGCGGCGTGAAGAGCGCTATCCAACGGCGCTGGCGATGCGTCGCGCACTCGAAAGCGAAGCTGCGGCCCTCCTGCAAGGTGAAATGCCAGCCGCGAGCCTGGGCCAGATTGTCTCGACCACCCTTGGACACCGGATCGAGGGCTGGCAGTCGGCGGTCCTGCGCTGGCAACAGATTGACCTGAACCAAGTGCCCGAGCTAGACGAGCCCCTGACCAGCGCACCCGCGACAGCCCAAGGCCCGTGGCGCAGCGGCACCACCAACGTCGGTGGCCCAAGCGCCTACATCAGCCAGCGTGTGCCGACCGCGATCAGCCAGCGGCTCAACCTTCAGTCAGGCGGGCAGCTCGTTGGCGGCAATACCAGCATTCGCCTCGACCTGTCGCAGCGCACCCAAGTCGACCGAGGCGACGTAGCTGTTCCGCTCCACAAAAGACCGCTGTTTTTGGGCCTTCTGATAGCCGGCATCTTGGCGATTGCCATCGCCGTGATTGTTCGGGTCAGCCGCAGCTCCAGCGAGCAGTGGTCGGTCTACATCGACTCGGACCCGCGTGGCGCTGAAATCCGCGTAAACGGTCAGTCGCAGGGCAATACCCCCAAGCGCATCGTCCGCACCGGCCAGCCGGGCCAGCTCAACATCGAAATCGTCAAAGACGGCTTCGAGCCGAGCCGCGCGCTCATCATGCCCCAGCCTGGCGAAAGTCCCCGCCTCGAAGTCAAGCTCCGCGAGCTGCCAGCCGCCCAGTAACCCCAAGGGGTCTGGTCAGAGCGATCGGCGGCTGGATTGATCCTCTCGGCGGGTCGTTGAAGCCGAGAAGGTCCGGTGGGGCACGCTCGGTGGGCTACTTGTGTTCCGGGCTGGCTGGTTCGACGGGCACAGGCGCGGTGCGGTCTATCTCGATGCTCTGCATCGGCCCGTCATCGTCGGGCTGGCTTGGTTCTGCCTTGTCCTTCTTGCGCCGCCAGAGCTTCGGAATCGGACGCCACAGGCCCCACTCACCAAACGCCCGGTACGCCCACGGCATAAAGCCGACCAAGCTGACCACCAGACCCAGCGACCACAGCAGCATGAACAGCTTGTAGGCCATGACCGGCAGCGACCAAACCACCGCGCGCGGTAGCTCGTGGTCGGCGCGGTCTGCGTACCAATTCAGCACCGTGTCCGAGCCGCCATGGCTGCCGTTGCCCATGATGGCCATCTCCGGGCAGACGGTCAGTCCGATACGAATCGCGGTCAGAAGGTTGTCTGCGGCATACAGCGTCCAGATCACCAGCAAGATCTGTCGCAGGTCAAAGAGCGCCCAGTGCTTGACCTCAGGACCGCTCTGCCGATAGCCGAGCGCCAGAAACCAGCCAAGCACCACCGCCCCACTGACAAGCGGCAGCTGCAGAAGGCCCAGCCCGATCAGCAAGTAGTGATGCGAGCGCAGCGGCGTGAACCGCACCTGGCCGAGCACCAGCGACAGCAGGATCAGGATCACAAGCTGCCCCCAAAACAACACCGCCGGACCAAGCCGTGGCCCGCTACAGAGCAGAACCCAGCGCCCATCACCAAGATGCAGGCAGATCTCGATGTTGACGGTCTGCGCGCCCAGGTCGACTTCTGGGGTCAGGAAGTGCAGTGCGTGACCACCGGACTGTCGCCACTTGATGGCAAACTGCTGGCTGCCCGGCGAAAGCTGCAGCAGCAGCTCGCGACCGTTTTGCTGAACCGGCCTCTGGTTGCCGCCTTCGCTGACGCCCTCAACTGTCGCGCCTTCTGGGAGCTTGATCGCATGCTGCCCGCCTCGGCTCGACCGCAGCCGCAAGAGCAGGTTTGCATCGCTCGACCGCAGACCAGGGCGTAGGGTCAGCCGTGCTTGATCAATTGTCATCGTCGAGCCCGACTTGGCCGCCGGACGCGACACGGCGATGCCCACCTTTTCCCCCGGCCAGGGCTGCCACACCGGCTCGCGCGCACTCTCGGGTCGCTCGGGATGAAGGGCCGGAATTCCCGACAGCTCGACATGGAACATCGGACTGACTTGCAGCTTCCACTGCTCGACCAGCTCGGGAATCGACGTGCCAATCAGATCGAGGCGCTCCTGCTCTTGCAAGCTGGAATGCCACGAGAAATCCGACTCCCCTGGTGCCATGTTGATGAGGGCCTTGCGGTTCTGCACCCGCACCTCGGCGGTCGTCACCTGTTCTCCGGGCAAAAGCGGAACCTCAATCACCACGGCGCTTCCCTCGGGCGTCAGCCGGTGCACTCTGGTCTCGACCTCCCACTGCATGCCGATGAGGATCTGCCGCTCGACACGAACCAGCGGCGGGAGCGTGCCAGGCTGAAGCTGGGCCGGACCTTCGCTGCGATTTTTGTCGATCCGCGAGAGCTGCAGGTTGCTGTCCGCAACCCCGTCGTCGTGCACGCCAGCCAGCTCCCAGCCTTCGACGTGTGCCTCGACCCGCCGTGGCTGAAGTGGTAGTTCAAGCTGGACCGTTGGACGGGCTGGCAGACGACCTTCCAGGACGATCTGGTGATTCCCAGCCGGCACCACGACATAGAGCTTCCCGTCGTCGCGCTGGGACAGAGCCGTCGCTGGGGCGCCATCGAGTACCACTTGCTCAGGGAGCCACTGACTTGCGCTGCCCGGCAGTGGAACTGCGGTTTGCGCCGCCGCGCTGACCTCCATCCGCAGTCGCAACACCTTGGCTTGCGCATCCAGGAACAGCCGCGAGCTTGATGCGCAGTGCGGTGAACACTCGGGATTTTTGAGCAGCCGCTCCTTGAGCTCCCCCAGCATGTCCGAGCTGGGCAGCTCGGCCCGCGCCAGATTCGGGGTCACGAGCAGCGTGCCGCACAGGATCAGCACCGCTGCCCGCGCCGCCGACCGAAGTCCATCTGCCGGAGGCAGGCTGAAGCCGACCAGGCGAATCGACAAAAGCCCCAGCAAGGCCACCTGAACCAGCACCAGCACCAGGTTGAGCCACGGCGGAATCAGCCACAGGTGGACCATCTGGTTCGCTTCCACCCGACCGCTAAACGAAATGCTGTGGCGGTTCCACGACCAACGCGGTCGCCCTGGACCCGTCTGTACGACTGCCTTGGGATCAAACTCGAAGTTTACGTTGCGCGACCGCTGCTGGTAGTAGCCCTTGCCGCCCATCTTGCCGCTTCCATGGCCGATGGTGCCGATGTTGCCCAGTCCGATGGAACCGCTTGACTCCTTGGCATCGAGCAGCGAGTCGAGATCATCATCGTCGTCGGCCTTGGCCTTCTTTTTGTAACTCCGCTCGAAGGACGGCTTGGCTGGACTTGGGGCTTCCTTGGGCGCATCCATCATCTCCGCCTTGGCGGCGGCTTGCCGCTGGACCTGCTGCTGCACCGTCTGCTGACGCTGCAAAGCCAGCTCCTCGCCGACCCCACCGCCCCCTGGCCCACTTCCGACCAAGCCGCCCATCGCATCTTGACCGTCGTTGCCCAGGGCTGAATCCCGGCCAAAAATGCTGGCGGTGTTCTTGGTCTGCTCCTGCACTTGCACAGGAGTGCCGTTTTCTGCGGCGTCAAAGACCAGCACCTGGGCGGTGGATCGCTCGACAGCCGGATAAAGACCCCGGCGTAGCTGTCCGGTCGCGAAGCCAAGGACCAACAGCACGGCCACCACCCGCGCAACAAAGCGCCCAAACGAAACCACCGACCGCGCCTTGCCATCCGGCAGGACCCGGAAGATGGCTTCGAGCAGCAGCACTGCCAGCACGCCAACGTGCGGCTCCTCGGACACCGGGCAGGCCAAAAGCAACCCCAAAAGCGTCAGCACCGACCAGCGTGTTCCATACAGCTTCCACACCGCCATCGCGGCCAGCAGCGACAGGAAGATGCCCATCTGGTGATAGCGCCGCGGCCACGTGTTGGCGATGTCGTCAGCGCCGGTCGCATGGAAAAGCTGCCATCCCGGCGGGAGATGCAGCGTGCTGCGCACTTCATGGAAGTCCGCATTCCAACCCACCGCCGAAAACTCCGAGCTAAACGGCATCCGGCTGTCCGCACTGATCGACAGAATGCCTTGGCGCAGCTCGATGCCAGCGCGACCGCTCTCTTTGCCAATGGTGACAAGCTGGTCCTTGCCCTCGACCGACACGCGGCCCAGCTCTGTGCCCTCGCCGACTTCGAGTCGCCACGCCCGATGCAGCTTGCCGGTCAGCCGATCCGCGATGGTGTAGCCCCGGCCATCGAAGTCGAGGAAGATCTGACGGTCCAGCCGCAGCTCGTCTTGCAGAGGCTGACTGTCGCCCAAGCGCTGCACCGACAGCCGCATCGTCGCGCCCGGCTTCATCGAGTAGCACGGCAGCTTCTTCCAATCGGCGGGCAGCGTCGTCTGCTGCGGGTCCAGCGCAGGAGCCCCCTCAATCGAGAGCAGGCGCAGCGCGGGCTGGGCAGCGAACACCCAGGCTTCATCGGCGGGCCAGCGGGCCGGTGGCTGCGGTCGCATAATCTCCAGCGCCGGCCCCTGGTGGCGCGCCGTCACCGTCACGACGTGCGTGCCTGGACGTACTTGGATGCGCAGGGCGCCGGTGGATTCCAGTCTGGCCGGAAGCGGGCTGTCGATCGACATCGGCACGAACTTGTCGGGCAGTGCGCGCTCGAAGCTGACTTCGCGACGCTTGCCCGATACCCGCAGCTCGATGCGTGTCGTCAGCTCAATCGG
>CAYTGC010000191.1:0-9973 GCA_964437195.1 uncultured Myxococcales bacterium
AAGTGGTGATTGCGAGGACGTCTGGCGTGATGCCGTTTGACGCTGCAGCGATCGATGCCGTCGGCAGCGCGGCACCATTTGGTGAACCGCCTGCCGCGATCAAGAGCCGCGATGGCAACGTCTACATCACTTGGCATTTTCACCGCGATGAGCGGCAGTGTGCGACGGACTTCGTCAATGCGCACATCCTCACGACGCCACCCCAGTCGGCACCGAGCGTGGCGTCAACCGGCCTGGTTCCGCCAAACAAGCCAATCTTTGGTTCGGCCAGTCGTCCCAAGGAAGAGGCGCGAGCGATGGCGGACAGTCATCCTGAGCCCAGTCGTCCAGATCCGAGCCGCAGCGCGCCAGGAGCGTCCCGATCGGCGCCTGGCCGTGGGACCGGAATAGACGCCAGCGAGCCGCCTGTGCCGTCCAAGGCGACAGCCCTGGCCAAGGTACCCGATGATGCCAAAGGCGCTGCTGAGCGCTGGCTGGATGCGCTGGAACACCACGACATCAAGCGGATGAGCGCGGGCAGTGCGCTGCCGTTTACTTCTGGTGGCAAGACGGTGGCCAGCGATGCACCCGGGCTGCGTGCGTTTTTGGATGAAATGGCGTCCGAGGGGGTCCCGAAGCGCGATCGCCTACACTATTACACGCTGCCAGAGGTCAAGACTCGGCTCGGTCGATCGCCGCGCGGGGCCGACGGTGATGAGGTTGCGTTTGCGTGGGTTGAGCAGGGCGGCGAAGATTTGATCCTGCTGCTTGAACCCACCGACAAAGGCTGGAAAGTCGTGGGCCTCGAGCGCTAGCCCAGGTTCGCGGCACGCAGAACCTCGTGATATTGGTCAAACAGCATGCGACTCATCCCTTATGCACTGTCCGACGTTGGCCGCAAGCGCGCGCACAATGAGGACAACTTCCTCGTGGCGGAAAACCTGGGCCTGTTTGCAGTGGCAGATGGGATGGGCGGACACCAAGCCGGCGAGATGGCCAGCCGCCTGGCGATCGAGAAGCTGCGCGAGCAGGTCAAGGTCCCGAAACAGACGGCGACCCGCAGCGAGAACCTGCTGACGCTGACGCGGGCGATGATGACGGTTGGCGCGGATATTTTTGATGCAGCGCAGGCCGATCCCGATCTGGAAGGCATGGGGACGACGCTGACGGCGCTGTGGGTGCAGGGTCGGCGCGCGTTTATTGCTCACGTCGGTGACTCGCGTGCCTATCTCTATCGCGACGGCAAGGTCCAGCAGCTCACGTTTGACCACTCGTGGGTTGCCGAACAAGTGCGAGCCGGTTTTTTGACCGAACAAGAGGCACGCGAGTCGCGTTTCCGTCACATCATCACCCGATCGGTTGGGTTCGAGCGCGACGTTCAGGTGGACGGGGCCACGCTACCCATTCGGGTCGGTGACTGCCTGTTGCTGTGTTCTGACGGACTGTCCAACTTCGTCGAGGAACCGGATCTGATCGAGGTGCTAAGTCGACAGCTATACCGCGACGTGCCGCAGGTGCTGGTGGATCTGGCAAATGCGCGTGGTGGAGACGACAACATCACGGTTGTACTCATCCACATTGCCAACGATCTTGGTCCTGAAGGACGCCTGACTCTGCCCGCCGACGCCGCCGTCTAACGCCCAAACTTCGCTTGTGGCTGACAGTGCCACTGGCTACGATGCGCCGACTTTTTGGCCAACCAGTCTCTTCTCGGAGGCACCAAATGCGGCAGGCATCTGCGAGTCGGTGGTTTAAAGGGGCACTAGCGCTAGGCCTTGTGGTCGGTTCCGTCGGTTGCGAGGCCGAGCGCACCGACAGTGAGTACGACACCGGCAAGGGTCCTGTCGAACCCGGTGTGGACAGCTGCAAGACCGGCGAGACGCGCTGTTTTGGCAGCGAGATCCAAAAGTGTGCGAGCGGCAAATTTGTGAAGGACCAGACGTGCGCTGTCGGTCAGATCTGCGATCCGATCCGCGGTTGCCTACAGTGCTCGCCAGTTTTGCCGACCACCTGCGTCGGTGACAAGGTTCATACCTGCAATCCAAACGGTACGATCGGCGACGAACAAGAAACCTGCCAGCCAATGAGCTGTCGCGGTGGCAAATGCTCGACGGTGTGTAGTCCAGGCTCGGAACTGATTTACGTCGTCGATGCGACGAACCGCTTGCTCAGCTTCAATCCGCGTGACGGAAAATACGAGTTCAAGCTGATCGGCACGCTGTCTTGCCCGGCGGGCACCTCTCTCGGTGGCGGCAAGGCGACGCCGTTTTCCATGGCGGTTGATCGCACCGCGCGAGCTTGGGTCCTCTATTCGAGTGGCGAGATCTTCTGGGTCAACACCACCGACGCATCGTGCAAAGCGTCCGGCTACGCCAAGCTACAAAGTGGCTTTGAGACATTCGGTATGGGCTTTGTGTCCGACGCCGAAGGCAGCGAAAAAGAGACACTGTTCGTCGCTGGTGGTTCGTACACAAACCAGCGGGTTGCAGATCTGGGCTCGATCAATCCTGCGTCTTTGGCCTTGTCGAAGATCGCGGCGCTGCAGCTTTCCGGACAAAACAGTCCAGAGCTGACGGGAACCGGCAAGGGAGAGCTGTACGGCTACTATCCCGGTGGGGCACCGTTCGTCGGTCAGATCGACAAGACATCGGCGGGTACGCTGCGCCGCTGGAACTTGTCGTCGATGGGTGGAACACCGTCGGGCTGGGCTTTTGCGCACTGGGGCGGGCGCTTCTACATCTTCATCACTGCGGCGGTTGGCTTGGGCGACAAGTCGATGGTCTGGGAGTTTGATCCGGCGACGGGAAAAGCGACCGAAGTGAAGACGAACGCGAGCTACAAGATCGTGGGCGCTGGCGTTTCGACCTGCGCGCCGGTGGTGATCGGCTAGCGAGCGCCTAGGCTTGTTTGGTCAGACGGGCGGCAGCGAGCAGCTCGGCAAATGCTTCATCGAACCGTCCGGTTCGGGCGCGGAGTCGAGCGAGTCGATCGTGTAGGTCGGCGCTGGCCTGCGGACTGACCGCCTGCGATTCGGCGAAAGCTTGCTCCGCCGCGAGAAAATCCCCACCGGCAACCAGTGCGTCACCAAGTGCACGGCAGAGCAACGCTCTCCCAGGGCCGCTCGTTGTGTAGTGCAGGCCCGCGCGCAGCGTCTGGATCGCTCTCGGCGGGTCTTTGAGCCGTAGCAGCGCGGTCGCGTACGCCATCCGGGCTTCGTAGTACGACGGAATCAGCTGAACAGCCGCCTGCAAGTCTTGGCAAGCGTCGTCGAGCTCGTTGTTGCGCAGCTCGGTGCAGCCGCGAACGAAATACCGACGAGCCATCAGCGCACTCATTAGTCGATCTCCAGTAGGCCGAAGCGACCGCCGGGACTGTCGTTCTTTTCCGTCTGCGCCTTTTCTGGGCGAGCCGGAGCGGAAGGTGTCGACGCAGGTGCACTCGGTGTGGTCGTCGGAGCCGCCGCCGGTCGAGCCGTGGTTTGAGCGGGTCGTGCCGTCGGATTCGCTGCCGGAGCTGCCGCCGGGGTTGCACGAGGCGGAGCTGCTGCTGACTGGGGTCGGACGGCGCTCGCATGTCCGACGGAGTGAACACCCGGTGCCTGGGCCACATCACGGGATTCGGCCGACGGACCAGGCGCCGGACTGGCCGGAGCTGCCGCCGCGGGGGCTGCCGCTGCTGGCATTGGCTGAACGCTGACGACACGCTGGACTGGAAGGGGTTCCGGGCGGCTCTCGGCAGTCTCGAGGGGATACAGCCGTCCGTCCACGCGGACCATCACCCGGCCTGCTTGAACTTCAAACAGACGCAGCTCTGGCAGATCGAGACGAAGCTGGAGTCGCTCGATGACCTGCGCAAAGCTCAGTCCCGAAAGCTCGTCCTGTAACTGCATCGGCGGCGGTGCGCTGCCGTCGACGACATACTGACGAAAAACATGGGTCAAGATGTCGAGCAGCTGCTCCGGCTCATAACGGCCCAGTGCCTCGCGAATTTCTCGGGTCTGGCGGCGGGGGTCAATGCGATCGCTCATGGTTATCCTTGCGTGACAAAGCGGAAAGACAAAGCGGCCACGGGCTATGCCAGCGGCTGATTCAGCGCCGATCCACCGACGAGAGCAGTCGGTAGCTCTGCGCCCATCGTGGTGCACTGGATCAGTGTGCACTGATCGACCACGGCGTCGCGCAGAAGCGCTCGATGGAGGTTGCACTTGACGAGGAGCGCTCGTCGAAAATCGGCCCGCAAGAGGTTGACCTGGGGCAGCTCACTTTCGATCACTGTCGCGTCGGAAAACTGCGCCCGGATGAGCTCTGGTGCCCCATTTTCGACGCTGACCTTCATCTTGATGACGGTCGCACCGCGAAACTTGATGCCATACGCCCGATTCGGCCACAGCGTGCAGTTGCCGAGGTAGGCTCGATCGGCGCGCAGGTTGTCCATGTCGCAGCGGCCAAACTCGACTCCCTCGACGAGCGCTTTTTCCAGACACAGCTCGGTAAGGTTGCAATCGGAAAAGACGGCACGGTTCAGCGTCGCGGACGTCATGTTGGTGCTGCGGGCGCTGATGCGGTTGAACTTGGTGCGCACAATGTGAGCGCCTGTGAGATTGGCCTCGTCGAGGCTGCACTCTTCAAACGTCACATCGGTCAGGTCGGCACCAATGAGCGAGATGCCCTGGAGCCACAGCTTTTTTACGGTGCAGCCGCGTAGTTCTTTGTCGCGATAGCGAATCAGCAACTGCTCTTTGCTCTCGACCACGTCCGCCATGTCCCGCCTCTCCGTCGATCTAGTCGCCTCCGAACTCACTTTGTGAGTTGGGATTCGAGCGTAGGTCTTGCTCCTGTTTCTCTTTTTCGTAGAGCTTCAGCGCCGCTTTCATGACCTCGGTCATGTGCGCTTTCAGGTCTTTGCCGTATTCCTCGTGTGCAGCGTTGTCGGCCTGGTTGCCAAAGTCCTGCGCATACGAGTCTTGCTCACTGTGGGCTTCTTTCTCGAGCGGCGACGAGGTATCGCCTGCGCCGTGAAAGTGCAGACCACGCTGCTGCTGCCTGACGTGCGTCAGTTCGTGCGCGAGGAGTGCGCCACCTTGCACCGACGAGAAGTTGCTCTGCCAACCCTCGCGGACCAAGATCATCTCGGTTCCACCGACGGTGACTGCATCTGCTCGATATCGTGCGGTCACTTCCTCGGCGAGAGGGCCACGATAGACGCGGACTCCCGAGAAGTTTCCACCGAGGCGCCGTTCCATGGCCGACCGTGTGTGCAGATCGAGCGGCTCGCCGCGACCCGCATCACGCATGATCAGCCTCGACAGCATGCCCGGGTCGTACTTCTTGGCGATTTCCTGATCCAAGCGAAATGCTTGCTCATCTTTGTCCTGGGGAGCAGCGCCTGCTTGCTTGGTCATAAAGACTCCTCGCGTATTAGCCAGTTTACTTCATTTCATTTATCGGTTGAGCCGCCTTGCCGTTGTGGTCTGGCCTTGCCCGCCGGGTCGTGATCGTGGCATCAGACTTCCCCACCATGACCGCAAACACCCCTCATCCAGGCGTCGAAACCGCTTTGCAACCGGACTCTTGGGCTACGAAGGACTTGCGCGCCGTCTGGCATCCATTCACCCAACAAGCCGAGTGGTTGCCGCTCGTGATCGTCGCTGGCGAAGGCAATTATCTCATAGACGAGCAAGGACGAAGATATCTCGACGGTGTTTCCTCGCTGTGGGCGAATGTGCACGGGCACCGACATCCACACATCGATGCAGCGGTTTGCGCCCAGCTCGGAAAAATCGCCCACACGACGCTGCTCGGGCTGACCCATCCTCCGGCGATCGAGCTTGCAGAGCAGCTTGTCGCGATCGCCCCGCCTGGTCTGACACGGGTTTTCTATTCGGATTCAGGCAGCACTGCCGTCGAAGTCGCGCTGAAAATGGCGTTCCAATTTCACCAGCACGGCGGCGATACGCGACGGCAGCGATTTCTGGCGCTTCGCAATGCCTATCACGGTGACACGCTTGGGTCTGTTTCCGTTGGTGGGATCGATCTGTTTCATCGGCTGTTTTCGCCGCTTCTGTTCCATACCGAACGGGTCGAGCCCGCGCTTGTGGACCTGGAAAGTGCGTTTGCCAAACACGATCGCGATCTGGCGGCATTTGTCGTTGAGCCGCTCGTTCAAGGGGCCGCCGGGATGCTGCTTCAGCCGCCTGGCTTTTTGGCGCGGGCGCGCGAGCTGTGCGACAGGTCCGGGGTTCTGCTGATCGCTGACGAAGTTGCGACGGGATTTGGCCGAACCGGAACCATGTTTGCTTGCGAGCAGGCTTCTGTGTCGCCCGATTTTCTCTGCCTCGCCAAAGGTTTGTCGGGTGGCTATCTGCCGCTGGCCGCGACGCTCACCACCGAGTCTGTCTACAGTCGTTTCCTCGGCAAGCGCAGTGAGCAAAAGACGTTTTTCCATGGCCACACGTTTACCGGCAATCCACTGGGCTGCGCCGCTGCGCTCGCGAATCTCGAAGTCTTCCGGCGAGAAAGAACCATCGAACAACTTCCAGAGAAGCTGGCAGCGCTCGCGACCCTGCTCGAGGAGCAGCTTGCGAAGCATCCGAATGTGCGTGAGGTACGTCGCTGCGGCCTGATGGTGGGCGTTGAGCTTGGCCAAGATCGCTGCCGGTCGTTTCCGTCGGATCTAGCGATCGGGGTTCGGGTCTGCGAGGCGGTTCGTCGGCATGGCGTGATTCTTCGACCACTCGGCGATGTGATTGTGCTGATGCCGCCACTCTCGATTACCGACGCTGAGCTTTCGCTGCTGGTGTCTGCCATGAGAAGCGCACTGGATGAGGTGATTGCTGAGCTTCCGACGGCGCAGGCCGACGCAAGATGAAGCGCTTTGTCGTCGTGACCGGCACCGATACCGGGGTCGGAAAAACCACCGTCAGCGTCGCCCTTCTCGCGGCATGGGCGCGGCGCGGCTTTACCGTGCGTCCGTTCAAGCCAATCGAGACAGGTGTCGAAGACGGGGACCAGTCTTCCGATGCCGATCGGCTGGCGCAGGCTGTCGGTCTGACGCGGGCGGAGACGTCGTGGCTGCGGTTCCGTTCTCCGATTGCGCCCGAGGCTGCAGCTGCGGCGGAAGATCGCAAGATCGATCCGCAGACGTTGGTTGATCGCTGTCTGACACTTCCCGGCGAACGAATCCTGATCGAGGGAGCTGGCGGTCTGCTGGTGCCGATCGCGCCAGGCTTTGTGTTTGCCGATCTGGCCCGTGCGCTTGGGGCTCGGCTGATCGTCGTTGCGCGGACGCGGCTCGGGACGATAAATCACACGCTTTTGACGCTGGCCGAAGCGCGCTGGCGCGGCATTCCGGTCGCGTCGGTGGTGCTGAGTCGAACGATAGAGGCAGTCGGACCGGAAGAAGCCGACAACGAGCGACTTTTGCGGGCGCACGGTGCGGGCGATCTGGTCGGCCCGCTGCCGTTTTCGGCCCATCAGGAGCCAGCGACTTTGGCGGCCCTGGCCGAAGCACACCTTCCGGTTGCGACCCTGTTTGGGCAAGCGTTCGGAGATTCGTCCCGCCTGCCGCCACCTATATTGACCGTTCGGTAAAAAAGGGCTGGCGGAAGGTTGACCGATCGTTCAAATTTACGAGCAATGGGCAAGCGCAGTGAGAAACAGGTGCGTACCGTTCCGGAGGTGCGCACCTCTTCGAGCGAATCGGCAGAGACCGCTTCGGATGGCGGCGGCACAAGCGAGGCACGGCACCGAATCTGTCTGGCTGCCTTTCAGCTGTTTGGCACCCGCGGCTATTCGTGCACGTCGATTCAGGACATCGCCGATGCCGCGGCGGTCAAAAAGTCGATCCTCTACTACTACTTCGCCAACAAGGAAGATCTGTATCAGTCGCTGCTCGTCGAGAGCGCTACGCACCTGCGCGGCCTGCTGCTTCAAGGGCTGCGCGGCGCAGGTCTCAACGTCGAGACGGTGACGCAACACGGGATGTCTGAAGGCGGCGCGGAGGCCACGCTGTCAACGCTGGCCGAGACGATCCTCTCGCTGGCACGGGAAAATCGCGAGTCCGTCCGATTTTTCCTGTCGCATATTTTCGCCGTCGATTCGGATCGGCCTCCGTGTAGCGCAGTGCCAATCGAGCAAGTTCCGCAGACGCTGATCCTTGGGGCCATCCAGGCCGGCATTTCGTCTGGGGAAATCGCCGGAGCTCCCCGCTTGCTAGAGAGCCTGATTCTCGGCGGCATCCAAGTTTCCATCATTCGCCATCTGCGCTCGCCTGAGCAAGAGCCACTTCCGACGGGATATGGTCGGTCGCTGGTGCAAGCTGCGCTGGATGGATTTCGACCCGCCGCAAAGCCGGTAGCAGCGAGGGCGAGTCGTCAGTCGATTTCGGACGGCGGGGGCCGTCCACAGAAGAGGTTGAGCCGTGCGTAAAGCAACACTGTTTCTGCTTGTGTCAACACTCGCCGTCGCAGGCTGCAAAAAGGATGCAGCCAAGGCGCCAAGCCATGCTGCGACGCAGCCGAAGATTGTTCGCGTTGAGACTGCCAAAGCCGTCAAGCACACCTTCAGCGGCAGACTGCCGATTACCGGCGAGCTGAAGCCGGTGCAAGAAGTGGTGCTCAAGTCCAAGGTCGGCGGCACCGTTGTCGTGCTCAACTTCGACGAAGGCGATCAGGTCAAAAAAGGCGATCTGATTGCAAAGATTGACTCGGGAAATCAGCAAGCGCAGCTCCGATCGAATGCGGCGGCTGTGGCGATTGCCGAAGCACAACTTCAGCGCAGCCGTGCGGACTTCGAGCGGGTTCACCGTGACCTCGAGCGCGTCGAGAAGCTGGCAGCGTCAGGAGCGGCGGACCAAAAAACGCTCGATGACACCAAGAGTGCGATGAAGCTGGCACAGGTTTCTGTTTCAGCTGCGACGGCCCAGCTTGATCAGTCCCGCGCGGTTCGCGATCTGGCCAAAAATGCCGTCGGAGAAACCAAGTACATCGCGCCGATAAGCGGTGTGATCAGTCGGCGTGGCGTGTCGCTTCACGAATACGTCGACACGATGAAAAACCGCGAGATTGTGACCATCGTCGACAACTCCGCGATGGAGCTGGTCGCGCAGCTTGCGGCAGACCTGGCGTCGGGGATTACCAAGGGCGCGCGCGTCGAATTTCAGGTAAACGGACCTGATGCCAAGCCGCTCGAGGGCGAGGTGACCGCGGTGAGCCCGACTGTCGATCCACGCACCCGGAGCATTCGGCTCCGAGTCCGCATCCCGAATGTCGATGGAAAGCTCAAGGGCGGCATGTATGCGACGGGAAACGTCATTGCGGGCGGCGAGCGCCAGGGCATAGGTGTTCCCGTGACGGCGGTGCGGGAAGAATCGGTCTCTCCACCGGCTGATCTCGACGGTGATGGCGAAGAAGACAAGCAGAGCGTGGTCTGGCGGGTCATCGGCGAGAACGTCGAAAAGGTGATCGTCCGAACTGGTGTGACCGACGGCGACATCACCGAAGTGGTGGGCGGAGTCCAGCCGGACGACCAAGTGGTGGTGTCTTCACCGACGGGTCTAAAGCCAGGAGCCAAGATTGTGGTGCAGCAGTCGGCGGCGGCTCAGCACAAAAATCCGTAACGCGCGATGAATCCGAGCCGACGACGTGTCGACTCGTGAAGTGGGGTGGAGGACACCGTGGTTCTCTCAGATATTTCAATCAAACGGCCCGTGTTCATCACGATGATCATGCTGGCCTTCGTGGTCCTCGGCGGCTTTGCGTTTCGGCGCCTGTCCGTCGATGAATTTCCGAACGTCGATCTTCCGGTTGTGACCGTGACAACGGCGTGGCCTGGTGCTGGTCCCGAGTCCGTCGAAAGCGACATCACCAAGAAGATCGAAGAGTCACTCAATACCGTCGCTGGCGTAAAACAGATCAGCTCACAGTCGCTCGAAGGTGTGTCGAGCGTCGTCGTGGTGTTCCATCTTCACGTCAAGATCAACGACGCAGCCAACGATG
>CAYTGC010000192.1:0-9903 GCA_964437195.1 uncultured Myxococcales bacterium
GAAGGACACTCGCGTCGCTTGGCCATCGACCCCGGGCCCCCACTCCTATTGGGGGATAGGACATCGTATCACGACCTTGCTCAGAAGCCGCCAGGTTTCTTCCGAGTGAACAGCGACGGTGTCAGACCCATGATCTACAAAGGTATCTGTAAGCAGTCAGTCCCCCCCCATCGAAAGGAGCCGCAATGAACACCAAGCCCACCATCCTGTCGTCGCTGAGCAACCATCTCGCGGGTGCAATTTCGGCGTTTGCCAAGCTGTCGCGGCGTGTGGGTGCCAAGGTGGTCGACTACGTGCTCATCGCAGGGCAGCATCCGTCGCCGGTTCGCTCGCCGGAGATCGCGGCATTTACTGCGCTGGCAGCCGAGAGAGCCAAGCGACGGGCAACGCAAGGTGCGCCGACGGCAGCCCTGCTCGCCTCAGCAACGCTGACCTTGTGAAAGACCCCTGCCCGCCTCTTTAGGAGGCGAGGCGGTGGTGTTGCGGACAACCGCACGCTTTGGCCACTGCCAGCTTGGGCATTTGCTGCCAAGACAAGGCTTGCACCAAAACCAAGCCCAGCAGACTGGCCCGTCGAGCAGATTCGATATCAACGACAAACCCAAGCAGCCCGACCAAAAGCCCTATCGCGAAGACAGCGCCGATCACTCCTCGTGCTTGCTGGCGACGGAAGAGTGTCACCCCGACGACTGCCAGTGAGACCAGCCACAGCGGCGCTTCGAGCCACTCACCCGCCGACCACAGCGATGCCGCGGCGGGCAACAGAAGTGCCAACAGCACCGTCCCAACGCAGTGAATGAAGCACAAGGTCGGCACCACGGAGAGCAGCTTGTAAACCCAGCCGCTTTGCGACGAAACGGGAATGCCGCGCGGTTTCGAGCCAATTTCTGCGTGAAGGTGTGACATCGCTGCCTCCCTTCCTTTCTGCAAGATACTTGCAACTATGTCAAGCGCAGCGACCTTGGGCAGGGAATCAAAGTCCGGCAGACGATCGCCTTGCTGTTGACGGACGCTGCCGGCTTGGGCATTGCATGGGTATGCAAGATGCCAAGCCGCAGGCCGCAACGAGGATCTACTTCGCTCGACAGGCGCTGTTGCCATTGGGGATTGCCCAAAACGTACGAATCGCCGTCGCTGACGATGGTACCTTTGCCGAGGTAACGTCGGGGGCGAGCAGTGAGGGCGCGACGGAACTCCGCGGACTTCTGCTACCGGGGATGACCAACCTGCACTCGCATGCGTTCCAACGGGCGATGGCCGGACTGACCGAGCGAGGTGGACCCGCGACGGATAGCTTCTGGACCTGGCGGGAGGTCATGTATCGCTTCCTGCACAGCCTTGGTCCCGATGACATTGAAGCGATTGCGGCCCAGCTCTACGTCGAGCTTTTGCGCGGTGGATTTACAGGCGTCGTCGAGTTTCATTACCTACACCGCGACCCTCGTGGCTCGCTCTACGCAAATCCTGCCGAGCTGGCCATGCGCATCGCCGCCGCCGCTGAGCAAACCGGCATTGGACTCACTCTTCTTGCCAGTTTGTATCAACAAGGTGGCTTTGGCGGGGCCGCGATCACGCCAGGGCAAAAGCGCTTTTTCCTAGAGGACGACACGTTTGGCCAAGTGCTGGCGCATCTGTTTGCCACGCGACGACCACACGATCGGATTGGCATTGCGCCTCACTCGCTGCGCGCGGTGACACCCTTGGCTTTGGCCCGAGCGACGGAGCTGGTCGTTTCGTTTGACCCAACTGCCCCTATCCATCTGCACATTTCGGAGCAACCAGCGGAGGTCTCCGCCTGCCTTGCCTGGTCCGGTCGGACTCCGATTGACTGGCTGCTCGATCATGTCGCGCTGGATGAGCGCTACTGCTTGATCCACGCAACCCACGCAACCGAAGAAGAGCTGCGTCGACTTGGGGCCACCGCCGCCACTGTTGGACTATGTCCAAGCACCGAGGCAAACCTTGGCGACGGAATCTTTGCGGCGCTGGAGTATTGGTCGGCAAACGGTGGAGTTGGCATCGGCACCGACAGTCACGTCGGAACCTCGGCGCTCGATGAGTTGCGTCTGCTGGAATACAGTCAGCGACTCCGGCATGGACGGCGAAACGTGCTTGCTACCCATGAAGGCGGATCGACCGGGGTCGCACTGTGGCAAGCCGCAGCCCGCGGCGGTGCCCAAGCGGCCGCGCAGACGACGGGAACCATCGCGCCAGGGTGCCGCGCAGACCTGGTAATTCTCGACGAGAACCGACCAGCGCTATGGGGACGAAGCGGCTCGGAAATTGTAGATGCAGCGATGTTTGGACCCGACCGCGACACCGTGTGCGACGTGATGGCAAGGGGACAGTGGGTGGTCCGCGATCACCGCCATGTCGCCGAGGAACAAATCGCCTCGCGTTTTCGCACGACGCTCGAAAAACTCGCCGACAAAGGCCGCTGAAGCATGTTCCGAAACGAGCACCCAAGATGCTAGGGTGTTACGTCTTGGGGATTCTATAGATGCGGCGCCCCTTTCGCACATTCCTCGGCGTGGATCTCGGTGGTGGCAAAGGCAAGACCACCGCGCTGGTGCGGCTATGCCTTTCACGCTCTGCCGACCGCCCACTCGTCGTCGAAGACTGTGGCGGAGGGAAGCCCTATTTCGATGACCGGCTGCTTGCGGTGCTCGGGGAACACAAAGAAGGCGCGGTGTTGGCGATTGATGCGCCGCTCACCCTGCCGGTCTGCGTTCGCTGCACGCTGCCCAAGTGTCCGAGCCTGTCTGACTGCACCGTCGACACCGTGCGATGGTTTCGTGACCGGACGGCCCACGACGCGGGTTCAGGCAAGCCGCGCTACACCCCGTATACCCAGCGAGCGACCGAGGTCGTGCTCCACGAAGCGCACCACATCCTACCGCGAGAGACGCTCGGGCAAGGAATGGGGCCGCTCACCGCCCGCGCGCAGTATCTGAAACAAGCACTCAGCCCAAGGTTCGTGCTGAATCAGAACCTTATCGAGGTCTATCCCAAAGCCACGCTCACGCAGCTTTTCCCCGACCCAAGTCCGCTGCCACCACCATCGGCGATTCGCTATCGTGATGCCCAAGGTCGACCGGTGTCGCTCGAAGGCAAGCCGCTGCATCCAGGCTCTCGCGTCGCCCGGACGTACAAACGATCCGGTCACGGTCCGCGCGTCCGAGAGGAAGTGCTTACGTCCCTTGGGGAGCTTTCCTTCGGGGCAGGACAGTGGCGAGAAGCGGTCCTCGAAAACGATCACATCTTCGATGCACTGATCTGTGCGTACACGGCCTACCTGTGGGCCAAAGACGGCTGGCAGCTTCCGAAAGACCCAGTTTTCACTGAAGACGGCTTTATCTGGACGCCGCCTCGTCGAAGCCCATCGCCGTAAGTTCACCTCGCAGAGCGAGTTTCCAAAGCAGCCCGCAGCGCAGCTTGCTTTTGGAATTGTCTTCACTTTGGGTGGGCGATAGCGAACTCGTCCATATACTTACTCGCAATCGACTTGCACTTGTAAGGAGTACCTATCCATGAAGTATTGGCATCATCACCTCTTCCTGGCTGCGGCCGCCGCGGCTTGGGTCGCCAGCTGCAATCACGACAACACGAACTCGCGCGACCTTGGAGGAGTGGACCTGGGCGCCGTTGCCGACATGAGTGGCAGTGGCAGCGATGATGGAGGGGGCGACGCAGGGAGCGGCAGCACCGACATGGCCATGCCGCTCGCGCTCACCTCGGCGAGCCCCCCGACCGGTCCAACCAGCGGAAACGTCGATATCACCATCAATGGCACCGGCTTCCTAAATGGCGCATCGGTCACGATCGACGGACTGGTTGCGACGGTGAAGTCGGTCAGCGCAAACGCCATCGTCGTGACACTGCCAGCCCGACCCGGAGTCAAAGGACCCGTGGCGGTGGTCGTCACCAATCCCGGTGGTAAGAATGTGTCCAGCTCGACGATCTTCGCGTACTACTTTGGTACGCTGACGTTTGACCCGGCGGCGAAAACGACCGTCGGTGGTAGCCCGAACCACATCGCTGTCACAGAGCTCGAAAACAACGCCAAGCCAGACATCGTCGTCACGGACAACAGCACGGCCGGACAGCTCATCGCGCTGTCGGGCAATGGCAACGGCACATTTCTCGCCCCGGCGAAGTATCCGGCGGGCACCTCAGCGTTTGGGCTCAAAGTACTCGATCTGAATGCCGACGGATTTAGCGACGTACTGGTGACCAATGCGACCAGTACTCCATCGGGTATCGGCATTCATCTGAACAGCAAGACAGGGACGTTCCCTTCGCGGTTCCCCATCGTGTCGGGTGACATTCCGTTTTCTGTCGATGCCAGCGACATAAACGGTGACGGGTACATCGATCTCGTCATCGCCAACGGCGGCGCCAACAGCAACAACGTCACCCTGCACATGGGCAAGGCCGCCGGCGCCTACGCTGCGGCGCTGCCACTCACGGCTGGTGGCATCCCTCGATCGGTCCTGTTTGCCGACGTGAACAAGGACGGCAAGTCAGACATCGTCGTCGCCAACGAGTCCACCGCCAACGTCAGCATCCTGCTCGGTGACGGCGCCGGAAACTTCGCAGCCAAGAAGGACTATCAAGCGGGTTCAGGGCCGTACACTGTCGTTGTCACCGACTTCAATGCCGACGGCAACCCTGACTTGGTCGTCTGCAACTATCGTGATGCGACGCTGGCGCTCTTGACTGGCGTCGGGGATGGGACGTTTGGACCACCCAAGGCAACCTCGCTTGGTACCGCCATGGTTTCGTTCCCCACCAATATCACACTCGGAGACATCAACGGCGACGGTCGTCTCGACATCGTCTCGGCCATCTACGCCGAGCAAATGATTGGCATCACCTACAATGCGAACGGCCTCTTCGGTACGACGACCAAGCTGCCCGCCGGAGCCTATCCACGCGGAATCGCCGCCTCAGACCTCAACGGCGACGGCACGACCGACATTGTGAGCGCCAACTCGAACGACGGGACCGTGTCCGTCATCCTCAACAAATCGAAGTAGCCACGCGTGTGGCCTGCCCCGAAAGGTAGGCCGATCTGTGTGGGCAACTACTTGTCAGCAGACGAAAAACCTGCGATAGCTTGCGCTCTCATGCGCCAGTTTTCTTCCGATTCCGCCGACGAAAACGTCATCACCATCGATTCAGACAGCGCCCCGCGCATCCTGTTCTATGGTGAGGACTTTCTCTGCGAGGATCTTCCCGTCGGAACGAAGGTCATTTATCCGCGCCGCCCGATCAGCGGTCTGCCGAACCCCCGCGCCGCGATTCGTTACGCACTGCACCATCCCGAAGAAATGGAGCCGCTGCACGCGCTGCTCTTCCCGGGCATGAAAGTGACGATTGCGGTCGATGACATCTCGCTGCCGCTGCCGCCGATGCAAAAGCCCGACATCCGCGAGACGATCTGCTCGATCGTCCTCGAGATGCTCGCCGATCACGGCGTCGATGACATCCACATCATCGTGGCGACCAGCCTGCACCGGCGGATGAGCGAGCGAGAGATCCGCTACATGCTCGGCGACAAGATCGTCGATGCGTACTGGCCCGATCAGCTCTACAACCACGATGCGTGTGACCCCGACCGCATGGTCACGCTCGGCAAGACCCGCCACCACGAAGTCGTCGAGACAAACCGCCGCGCCGTCGAAAGCGACCTGGTCATCTACGTCAACATCAACTTGGTGCCGATGGATGGCGGCCACAAGTCGGTCGGCGTCGGTCTGTGCGGCTACGAGAGCCTGAAGGCACACCACACGCCGAAGACGATTGTCGACTCGCAGTCGTACATGGACCCGAAGAACTCGGCGCTGCATCACTCGGTGAATCGCATCGGCGAAGTGTGCGAACAGCACATGAAGGTGTTCCACATCGAGACGGTGCTCAACAACCGGATGTTTTCGGGACCGCTCGACTTCCTGATGAAGAATGAAGACGAGTTCACCGAGGCTGACACGCTGAAGTTTCAGGCGATCAAGTGGTCACTCAAGAAGACCCCACGGGCGCTGCGTCGAGAAATCTTCATGCGGGTTCCCGCAGCATATGAGCTGATTGCGGTACACGCCGGCAAGGCCGATCCGGTTCACCAAAAGACGCTGGCCAAGTCGTGGGAGCAGTACTCGATTCCCGTCGAAGGCCAGGCCGACATCCTGATCACCGGGATTCCGTACATCTCGCCATACAACGTGAACTCGAAGGCACTAAATCCCCTGCTCGTGCAGGTGATGGCGCTGGGCTACTTCTTCAACATGTACCGGAACAAGTGTCCGCTGAAAAAAGGCGGCACGCTGATCTTTACGCACCCGTGCACCGACGCGTTCGATCCGGTCCATCACCCCAGCTACATCGAGTTCTTCAACCGACTTTTGCCGGAGTCACGCGACGCGTACTACCTGGAAAAGCGCTACCAAGACGAGTTCGCGTACAACCCGACCTACATCGAAATGTACCGTCGAGGAAACGCGTACCACGGCGCGCACCCGTTCTACATGTACTACTGGGGCCAGGCTGGTCGCGAGTGGTGCGGTGAGGTCATTGCCGTCGGAGCCGACAACCGCACGGTGCCGGATCTGTTTGGCTGGAAGCGGGCCGACACGCTCGCCGAGGCCATCTCGATGGGTCGGGCACGGCACGGTCGCAGCTCGCAGATCACGATGCTCCACCACCCGCCGATCCTGATCGCCGACGTGAAGTAACCTACCGCGACAATCGCCACTCGGCGAGAAACGTCACCGCACGCTTTGCTTCGTCGGGGCTCATCAGCTCTCCCAGCCAGTCCAGCATCGGAACCATCTCACGAAAGGTCCGTCGCACAGGATTTTGCGCTTCGCGAACCACACGCTCAACTTGCAGGTTGAACGTCGCCCGCTCGCGGCTGATCAAGATGGCCGATCGAGCAATGAGCGCCCGCGAGTCGCGCAACGTCCCGGCAATCCGGTCGGCCACATCGGGAGGCATGACGTTGGCCGGTCGCCAGTCCGCACAGATGAGAGCGCCGCTACCCGCCCGTCGGAACGCCGCACGCATTTGATCCTGAAACAGCGACGCTTCCGACAGAGACTGCATGGTAAACAGACGGGCTTCTATCAAACGTCCGACCCGACAGTCTGCATAGAACACCGACTCGCCCGACATAAAGACTAGGATACGGTGCTGGCTTGTGCTGTGGCAATCACTGCCCACACCCCGAACGCGCGCAGGGAGCGAGCTTTCGAGACAACAGCTAACCGACGGTGGTTGGCGCGCAGGTCGAGACGCCAGCGCCGACGATGGACGTCGGCAAGTTGTTCTGCACCCGAACCCACTGAGAGCCCATGGCTGCATTGGGGTCCCAGCGATAGACGCGGCTCACGTTGTTCTCGGTGACAAAGACGTAGTAGCGACCGCCCCACTGCGCAAAGGCCCACGCTCCGGGGCTCGATGCCAGCGGCGGCAAAGACCATGTCAGCTCGGCTTGCGCCGACGTTTTGTTCACCCGAATGATGCGGTGGGTGTTGTCCGCAGCGGGAAAGTAGGCATAAAGCTCGGCAGCTCCATTTCCGGTCATCTCAGGAGATGTGGTGGCGGTCGCGAAGTTGCCGATCTTTGTCGCAACGATCGGGGCCGCGTCGAGCGGATTGAGCTTCCAGAGCTGAGATGCCGTGCCGAACGAAGCCAAATAGAGCGTTTCCACCTTGGAGCCAGGGGTATCGGAAACAAAGCCCATACCGACCTTGGGCGTCGGAACAACACCGGTCTTGTACCCGCTGTCGACACACGAAGCCGGATTGTTGGTCGGGATCTTGTAGAGCTTGCCGTCGTCGTAGTTTAGCCAGGCGCGCGCCCGCCGATCGACCGACATCGAGTTGGGAGCGGTCGCGGTTGGGCACGACACCTTGCCGACGACCTTGACGGCGTTTGCCGCCGTGTCCATCCGCGGCTCAAAGGACAAAAGCTGGTTGTTCGAGTCGAGCAGATAGATAAACTCACTAGCCGCCAGCTCGCACGAGTCGATGCAGGCGCCACCGCGGCACGTCTGGGCAAAGTCGCAAGCAGACACGAGCGCCCCAGCCGTGCCATCGGGATTGCACGAGTGAACCTCATTTTGAACGCAGGTGTTGGTGCCCGGCGCGCAGGCGACACAGCCAAGCTGCGCATCGCAGACCAGCGAGCTGGCACACTCGGTCGTCGGTGTGTACGCGCCAATCTCATTGCAGGTGTTGAGGACATTGCCGACGCAGGTTTTTTGACCTGGCTGACACAGTGCATCGGAAGGCACATCGGTACCGCCGCCAGCGGTGCCGCCCGTCGCACAGCTGCTGGCGAGCAGCACGCCCAAAGCGAGTGAGAAGCTAGTTACAAGACTATGAAGTAAGGTTTGGCGCATCGTTCCCCCCTGGTCCTTGCTGATCGAACACGATCTGCCCATCTAGTTTCGCGAAAACGAGCAGAGCACTCAACCAGTCAGGTATGTTCTCCGACGGAGAAATCAGGGACCAGCCGACCGCCAGACGAACTACGGCTTGTGCAGGGCCGATGCGACTTCTTGGCGAATCACCGAAAGCAGGCGATCAGACGATGTGGGCAGGGAAGTGGGCTTCATCGACGGAGGCGTCAGCCCTCTCGCTTCGGGGCCAAGCCCTGCTTTTTTGCGCGATTCCAAGAGCGGACCGAGCATCGTGTCGGGAAGTGGCTTCACTCCACCAGCAGGCAGCGCGAGCAAAAACATGCGACAGAGGTGCTCGACCAGCTCGACGCGAAGGTACGCCTGTTCGAGGGAATCGCCCCAGCCGAGCACGCCGTTGCCAGCAATCAGCACCACATCGTGAAATGGAATGAGGGGCGAAAGCGCAGCGACCTGCGGACTCCCCGGCATCGTCAGCGGCAAAAGCGGAATCGTCGGCCCAAGTGAAACCACGGCCTCGGGCAAAAATGGCTGGTCAAGACCGCGACCGGCCGCGCCAAGTGCCGTCGCGTACGGACAGTGTGCATGGATCACAGACTGAACATCAGGACGCGCCTTGAATACCGCCAGATGCAGCCCAAGCTCGGAAAATGGCTTTCCTTTGCCAGAAATCCTTTGCCCGGACTCATCGACGGTCAGGATCGTCTCGTCGCGGACATCGGCCTTCGAGGTCGCGGTCGGCGTACAAAGGAGCTGCCCTGGACGCAGCCGGACACTAGCGTTTCCGTCGTGGTTCGCCACCCAGCCGCGCGTGTGCAAGCGATGGCAGTAATCCAGAAGCTCGGCGCGGAGCCGCGACTCCGCCGCATTCATAACGACACCGCCACCCTGTCGACGATTCCAACGATGAGCGAGCGGATCGGCAGTTCCTTCGCCCGCAGGAGTTGCCGGACGCCGTTGCCTTCCTGCATGACCAGCACGACATCACCCGGACCTGCTTGGACGTCATCGACGGCCAGAAATGACGAACCGATCGCGCCGCCGTTTTCATCAAGCGGCTGCACGGCGAGAAGCTTCCGCCCCACGTAGGTCTTGTGCTTCGCAGTGGCCACAACCGGTCCGAGCACGCAACAGAGCTTCACGACGCACCTCCCGACGAGCGCTCGCTGACGAAGATCCCTGGTGCCGACACCGCCGAATCACAAGCGACATCATCGACGATGCCGACAATCGCCGCGTCCACGGGGACAAACCACGGATCGCAGGCCAGCGCCGCCTCGCGAGAGTTTACAAAGTAGATCAGCTCGCCGGGACCAGCTCGCACGGTATCAACGGCAACGATGGGATCTCCCACTGTGCGAAGCGCATGATCAAGCGGCTGCACGACGAGGAATTTCTTGCCTTCCAGCCCTTCGTACTTCTGGGTGGCGACGACGGTACCGATGACACGACCAAGGTTCATGTGCAGGCGGAACATAGGCGGC
>CAYTGC010000193.1:0-9861 GCA_964437195.1 uncultured Myxococcales bacterium
CTCGTCGCTGATAGCGAAGCCATCCGTCGATTTCGCATGAACTGGCCGCGCTCTACAGCCGCACTACGGCGCTCCCTGCTCTTCCTGACGAACGAGAAGCCCATGCACCTGCGCCGGGTGCCAGATTCCGCCCTCCTTCGGCAGAATGCCCTCTGTCACCAGGCGGATTCCGATTTCGCGTAGTTGCATGCCCTCTGCCCGTAGCTCGGCTGCTCGACGGGCTGCCGCTTCTCTGTCTCCGCGACTGGCAGTGCGCAGCAGCTCCGAAACCTGCGCCGGAAACCACTTCCCTCCGCGCTGCGGAGTCAGCTTCGCCTTTCGTAGCCGCGCCCCGATTTGACTCAAACTGAGCCCCTCTTTCCGTAGTTTCTGCGCCAGCGCCGTCGCCGCCTCGCGGTCATGACGCAGCGGAATCCGAGGGCCCTGCGGTTTCTTCGGAAGAACCGGCTTGGTACCGTCCCGACGCAGCACGATGCTAAGTCGCTGCGCTCGCCAGACGCCATCCCGCCGCGCAGGAATCTTGGCCTCGTTCAATCGCCGCGCGATCTGGTGAAGCTTGAGCCCCTCGGCCCGCATTCCCTTGATCTTCGCAACCACCTCCTGCTCATCAGGAATCGGAACCAGAATCCGCCTCCCAGTCGCATCCACATCATCGCTGAGCGCGTATCCGTAAGGCGCTGGACCGAGCCGCACTCCTTGCGATTTCAGATGTCGCAGCGCATCTCTCGTCCGTTCCGAGATCATTTCCCTCTCAAACTGCGCATAGTTCGCGAGGTTCATCAGCACCATCCGTCCCGCTGCGGAGTGCGTGTTGACCATTCCGCACAGCGACAGCAGGTGATAGCGCTCATTCCCAAAGTAATCCTCGATCAGCGTACAGACATCGCGCAGGGAACGGGACAGACGATCCAGTTTGACAACAATCAGAGTGTTCGCACGTCCGCGACGAAGCAGACCGAGCGCTTCCCGCAACCCCGGACGATCCAGAGTCCCACCCGATATCCCTTCATCGGATTTTATGTCTATGAGCTTAATGCCGTTGAACTTGCAGTACGCTGTGAGTCTATCGCGTTGAACATCTAGGCTGACTCCCTCGGTGACTTGCTCCTGGGTGCTGACACGAACGTAGCCGATGGCGGTCTTGGTGGTGTTTGTGGTACGGTGTGTGTTCATCCTCCGCGTAATAAGAAGTTTTGAGGGACGGAAACTAGGTCAAGGATGCGATTGGATCGGTGGAATAGAAGGTGAAGACAAGTCGCAGACAAGACAAACAAAGCGCGAAGACCAGTCGAACGGGAGTAACGGACAACGCGAATAGGCGATGATGTGTCGCAAGTCTTCGTGTTGCCCGCGCTTTTCGATGGGGCTTGCTTCGCGATCCGGGGGGGCCCCGGACTTGGCTTAGTGAGGGGGGGCGGCACGATGCTAAAAGTGGGTCCCCCTCGGAATCTGTGGGTACCTCAAGAAAAATACAGCGCGTTCAGTAATCCGTCGTCGCACAAAGTACGCAAGCTCGCGATCATGGCGTCTTTTCGGCAAGGGGGGCCTAGCGTCGCGTCTGCATGCGGTAGGCCACGGTGCGGTGTCCCAGCTTCGGACAGCATCCGGTACCCCGGATGACCGCAGCTCGCCGGGGTTGCATATTCCTGACGCAGAACATCTCGGTAGGCGTCTCGCACCTGCGTGCCGATGGATACTGCACGCTTCATCGCTATCACGGGCGGTTTTCGGATGGAGGAGTGGTCAGGCGCTTTCGGCCTCCGTCCGACTCACTGAAGCGCGCATTTGTTTGACTTAGCCGAAGCGGTCCCTGTAGATGAAGAGCATGTCTGACTCCGCACTGCACCGTGTCAAGAGCGTCACGGTCAAGAAGCTCTTTGGGCTCTACGATCACTCGATCAGCCTGCGACTCGATGAGCGGGTGACGATCATCCACGGCCCAAACGGCGTGGGCAAGACCATGATCCTGAAGCTCTTGTCCGCGCTGTTCTCTGGGCGCCTGCACGAGTTCGGACGAGTGCCCCTGGAACACTTTGAAGTCCAGCTCACCGATGGCACCACGATCTCGGTCCATCAAGAGCGGTCGCAACCGAAAGCAGGCGAGGACAAGCGTCCACACGTCCCCCTTCGATTGATCGTTGAGAAGCTGGGTGAAGCGCCGCTTCAAGAAGACCTGAAGTTTGACCTCCGTGACCGGGAGCTTTGGGCGCGCAGGCTGCAAATGGAGCTTCCCTGGCTGGAACGAGTCGATGAGGATCGCTGGCTCGACACGCGGTCGATGCAGTACCTCGCGACTTCCGAAGCGATCTCCCTCTATTCGGGTGCTGTGACGGGGAACCTCCAAAAACGACTGGCGATCCTGGGGGAACCAGACTGGTTTGTGAACATCCGAGCCCAGGTCAATGTTCACATCATCGAAACCCAGCGCCTGCTTCGCCTGGCCCCATCGGACTCGATCAGCCCACGACGGATGGCATCGGCGATGGTGCCTACTGTCCGGGACTATGCCAAGGATCTCCAGCTACGAGTCACCGAGACGCTCGCCCGCTACGCCAGTGAGTCCCAGTCGCTGGACCAGTCCTTTCCGCAGCGCCTGCTGCGGGCACGAACGACAGAGCTGTCCATCGCCGACATTAAGACTCGCATGGCCGAGCTAGACGCCAAGCGTGCCAAGTTGAAGAGCATTGGACTGCTCGATGACAACGCTGCGTATCCGTTCGACATCACTTCCCTCGACAACCTGGATGGAACGCAGCGGAGTGTGATGACCCTGTACGTCCAGGACACCGCACAAAAGCTGGGCGTGCTGGATGATCTATCGCGTCGCGTGGAGCTGCTTCGGGATAACGTCAACGGCAAGTTCAAGCACAAGTCCATCAAGTTCGACCGCGACAACGGGTTCACGGCCAGCGGAGCGTACGGAGTGAGGCTCGACCTGGATGCGCTCTCCTCTGGTGAACAGCATGAGCTGGTGCTCCTGTACGATCTGCTGTTCCGGGTGCAGCCGAATACTCTGGTGCTGATCGACGAGCCCGAGCTGTCGCTGCATGTGCTGTGGCAGAAGCGGTTCCTGCCCGATCTGCTGGAGATCGTGAAGACCGCCCGGTTTGATGCGCTGGTGGCGACGCACTCCCCGTTCATTGTGGGCAGTCACCACAGCCTCATGGTTTCGCTCTCCTCGGAGGACGAATGATTGCAGCGCTCAAAGATGCAGGCGAGGTGGTAAGTGAAGTCTTGATGACCCGGCTTGCACACCGGGGCTCCTTCCTGCTTCTCGAAGGGCCAGATGACAGCCGTTTCTGGGAACCGCGTGTGCTTGAACAGCGCTGTGAGATCGTGATCGGCGGCTGCAAGCGCTCGGTAGTGAACGCCGTTCAGACACTAGACAGCCACGCCGTTCCAGGCATCGTGGGCCTAGTCGATGATGACTGTGATCGTCTGCGGTCTGTCTCCCCTCCCTCGGCCAATCTCGTCTATACGGATGCTCGCGACATGGAGGGCCTTCTTCTGCGCAGCGCTGCGTTCTCGAACGTGCTGGCAGAGTACGGAGATAGGGCCAAGATCGCTGCATTCGAGGCCAGAGGAACCCAGGTCAAACAAGCGCTGCTACAGCTCGCCTTGCCCATCGGGCGACTGCGCTGGCTCGCCATGGTTCTCGGGGCGGACTGTAACTTTAGGCGTCTCCGCCATCTCGACTTTGTAGACAAGCTGACGTGGCGCCTGGATGAGGAGTCACTGCTGCGCGAAATCGCCAAACAAGGCAAGCTTCCGGCGCAGCCGCTGCTACAGGCAGAGCTGGCGAAGCTTACCTGTGATGATCCCTGGCAGGTGTGCCACGGTCACGATCTGGTAGCCATTCTCGGGATCGGCCTCGGGCATGTACTCGGCCATCATGATCCGGGTCCGGCCAAGATCGGAGCGGTACTTCGAGCCGGTATGCACCCAAGCGAGCTCACCACTCTCCCGCTGTACCAAGACTTGCGCGCCTGGGAGTCCAGAAACCCACCTTACTTGGTCTTAAAGAGGCAATGAGCCGTGTCGGACCACTCGCCAGACCTTGAGCCCCAGCTTGCTGAGCCTGCATGGGCGCAGTCGCTGCCGCAAGCTGCGCTGACGGCGATGGTGCTGGTCGGCTCGTGGGACCCAAGTCAGCCCGTAGAGGCTGATGCGACCGTTATTCAGCTTCTCGGCACGGATCGTACATCCGTCATCGCGCTGTGTGAAGCCGGACAGCAGGCCGGCACCATCCGTTTTGTACGCCAGCGCTGGGTCCCCGTGGGTGAGTCCGGCCAGAGCTGGTCGTGGGTGAACCATCGGGAAGCCTTTCGGCAAATGGCACCACTACTGACCGCGCAGGACTGGGATCGCTTTGCTACCGCCTGCCACGCCGCACTCGCCGGCCCAGGCTCGCCTACCCTTCGCCGTGGGCTCTGCGTTTCACTCGCCCTTCTGGGTAACAGCGATGGCTACATTCAGGCTACGCCCCCCCCAAGCCGCCGCGCTGCCGGGATTGTCGAGCAAGTGCTCGCTGGGAGCCTGCGGCAGTGGGAAAACCTGCGCGAGCACCTCGGACTGCTGGCAGAGGCGTCGCCCGAAGCATTCCTGCTCTGCATCGAACAAGCGCTCGCGCAAGAGCCAGACCGACAAGCCGAGCCAGAGCCACCCTCGCCAGCGATGATGCTCTCAATCAGTGGTGCCTTGGCGCTGCTCGCGCTCGATGTAGACCTGTTGCCAAAGGTCACGCAAGTGCTGGCCAAGCTGTTCGAGTCGGAAAACGTCTCGAAAGCCAACCGCAAGCACTCCCAGCCGCTCAAGGTGCTCGACGAGGTATTCCACCCGCAGTTCCCCAAGACCAACGCCACATCGGAAGAGCGTCTCGCGGCGCTGGCACCGCTTGTGCAGCAGGCACCACAGGCGGCGTGGGCGCTGCTGCTGACGCTGCTTCCTGGACGAGGAATGCTAGCGCTCAATGTACCACGCCCGCGCATCTTGCCACTGTCCGTTCCAGCGCTGCGCACCAGGGGCAGCTCGGGGGCCGCGATCTACGGCCAGCTCGAGCAGTTCCTGTCCTGGGCCATGGAACTGGCGGGCACAGACTGCGAAAAGTGGGCCGAGATCCTGGACGTCGGGCAACAACTCCCGCCCGAGTTGCTGCTGACCGCGCTGCGCCGAATCGCCACCCTGGTCCCAGCGCTTCACGACGAACAGCAAGTATTGTGGGGCGCCCTCCGTTCGCTGCTCAGCATCTATGAACCAGCGCCACAAGACGCAGCCGACCACCAGGATGAGCCGGACGCGACGATCCAACCGCATCAGAACGGGACGGACGCGCTCGCCCGCTGGCTGTATGAACAGCTAACCCCGTCCGACTTCGTTGCCAAGCACGCCTGGCTGTTCGATGCACGATCCTCATTCCCGGTGCGGTACCGATCGCCAGAGGAACCGTCCAAACTGCTCGCTCATGCGCAGCGCCGCTGCATCACAGAGCTTGCAAACCGTTCCGACCGCTGGGCGCTGCTCGCTCGGCTAGGTAACAGAGTTTATCTACCGTGGCTTTCACGCCTGCTCGCGGAGAGTACCTGGGCAGAGGAATTGGAGCAGCAACTCCCACAGCTTGAGTCATGCGGGCCACAGCTAGCCATCTGGTTCCTCGCCTGGCGGCTGAGCCGCCGTGACTTTGCGGAAGTGGAGCGCTGGCTGCGGCGCTTCGCAGCGGAACAGCGACCCACAGATGCAGCGCTCCTGGCGCAGCTTCTGACCGGCGGTGGAGCCGAGCGCGATGCGCAGCTCTGGAACATCCTGGATTCCCTGGGCGAGCAGTCATGTGAGGCGTACTGGCAGAAGGTTGAGGTTCACGGCCTCTCTAGTCCAGCCCCTGTGGCATCCACCGAACGAGCGATTCGCCACCTGATGGATGTCGAGCGCTGGGAGGCAGCCAAGACAGCAGCCATCGTCTTGAAGGAACCAGTATCCACCGCGCTGCGGCTCGACCTCCTACGGTGCGCACGCGCAGCGCTGACGCCACCCAACCAGTGGGGCTCCTCGTATCAAGTGGGCTGGGTCGAGTTCTGGAACCGCTTGAACCCGCAGACCCCGGACGAGCTTGCACTGGCACGTCGCGAAGAAGTGGTATGGCTTCTGGCGCTACGGGACACCCACTACCGCGCACGCTTTGTTCCCGCGTGGGTCACAACTGATCCGCGCGTCTTTGTGGACTTGGTGCATACGGACACCGCAGAAGCACTGCTCTCCTGCTGGAACGGCTGGCCTTATGACAGTCTGCCTTCGGAACAGGGACAGGAGCAGCTGTACTCGTGGGCGAGAGCGGTCCTTGCGCAGCTTGCGTCCTCCCCGCAGCCACGGGCACTCTCTGCCCCAGCGATGGTCTTGGCGCGACCCACAGGGAGTGACGGACTGTGGCCGGGTGAAGCACTGCGGCGGCTCCTGGAAGACGAACAGCGGACTGGCACCAGGGCGCTACACGATGCGCTGCTGTCTGTACGGCGTGACTTGCCCTCACGGCAAATGCGGAAAGTCACAGAGCGCATTCAGTCCGAACAAAAGCTGGCGGCAGAATGCGAGGAGAGCGCCAAGCAGCTCTCTCTGACCTGGCCGACAGCAGCAAAGCTATGTCACAAGCTGTCAGAGTCGTATCGAGAGACGGCGGGAGATTGGCAGGAACGGAATGACATGAGGAACGAACTAGACGGTTTGAAACAAGAACCAAGCATGCTGGGGCCGCTGTTTCCGCTGACCAAGCTGGAGATCAAAAACTTTCGCGGCATTGCCGAGACAACACTGCCGGAGCTGCATCCGCGCCTCAACATCCTGTATGGACGCAACGCCAGCGGCAAAACAACGCTGCTCGATGCCCTGGCGATTGCGCTCGGAGATCTCGCACCCCGGCTACCGGGGGAGCTAACGGAAAAGAACGGTACGTGGCCAGCAGTCAAAGAGCGAGATCCTCATCGCATTGCTGGAGTGCCTGCCCGACAGCTAGGGATTGCCGTATCCGGCCAGCGAGTCCGGGGAACCCCGCTCTCTTGGCAAGTCGCGTACAGCTATGCCCGAGGGGCCGAGAATCAGGCTCGGGAGAGCCCCGATTTCCAGCCCTATCTAGACTCGCTCAACGAGCGGCTGCGCGTCGGCGATCCCCGCGTGCTACTGCCGGTCTTTGCCTACTACGGAGTGGAGCGGGTGATCAGCGAAAAAGCCGCGCAGCCTGCGACCAACTCGGGTGTAAAGCGTACCCGCCTAGATGGCCTGGCTGGAGCGTTGGAGTCAAAGAAGGACTTCTTTGGGCCAGCCACCAAGTGGTTCGCTGATGAGTACATTTTGCAACTCCAAGAGCGGGAAGACCGACCCGGCTATGAGCGGCCTGGTCTGCGTGAAGTATCGCGAACGATCGAGTCCACCGTGGTGACACCAGAAGGACAAGGCGTCAGGAAGCCGCGCATCAGCAAGATCTCCCGAAAGCTCGTGTTCGAGTTCTATGGGCCGGGCAAGCCGGCAGAGGATCTAGCCATTGATGAGCTCTCCGATGGCTTCCGCACCCACCTGGCGCTGGTGATGGACCTGGCGCGGCGAATGACGGAGTGCAACCCGCATCCCGAAGGCGAGCGCGAGCAGCCAGACTTCGGCTGCAACTCCCGCGCGGTCGTACTGATTGACGAGGTCGATGCCCACCTTCACCCGAGTTGGCAATGGACCGTCTTGGAAGGCCTGCTGGCCGCGTTTCCGCAAGCGCAGTTCTTCGTCACGACCCACTCTCCAATCGTCCTTAGCTCGGTGAGCAGCACCGACGCCAAGATCTGGCTGCTGGAAGACGGCAAGGTGTCCCAAGTTGGTCAGCTCTACGGCAAGACCGTCGCCGACATCTTGGAAGACTATCAAGATACCGCCTTCCGCAATGGCATTGTACAAGACTTGATCGACAGGGCCAGGAAGCTGCTGAACGAAGGCAAGCTCGATGAGGCCGATACAGGCATCAAGCGGCTTGAGGCGCTAAACAGCGATCTCACCGAGCTAGTAGGTCTTCGCAACCGCCTCCTGCTGGCACGACGAGGGCTGAGCAGTCCGCCCGAGTACGGCGAAAAACCTCCCGTCTAGGTCGGCCATGCGACGGATTCAGAAAGCCGAAGAGCCACCTTCGCTCAAGAAGTACCGAGAACAGTTATCTGTGCCGCCACCGAAAGGCGCATGGGAAAGTTTCACATCGATTAACGATGCTCGCGAGGCTGTCACGAAGGAACAGCGCCAACTCTGCGCCTTCTGCCAAGGCCGCATGGCGTGGAAGAAGACGTCCATGAAGCTCGCCCATATTGTTCCACAGAGCGGCAGCGATGATGGAGCACGCCTACGACTGACATGGTCCAACATCGTCGGCGCTTGTCTCGGTGGCGCAGGCCCCGACGTGCCGAAGGTGCGACCCAAGCTGATGCACTGCGACTCTCTGCAGGGCGACACCCGGCTTGTGCCACAGCTCGACCCAGTGCAGTTTGTGAATGGGTCGCTCTACTACAACAGCGATGGCGAAATACACAGTCGCGATCCTGCGGTAGAGACACAGCTGGAACACGTCCTCGGACTCAATCGCAAGCCGGTTCTGCGAAAGCGAATCGATGCGCTCGCCGGAGAAGACGGTATAAGAAACGTGCTGAGAAGCAGCCCAGATCCCGAACAAAAGCGTCAAGAACTCATCGCCCTACTAGACCCAGACAATCCAAGCGATGAGCAGCTGCCCGAGTACGCCGACTTCCTGCTCTGGCATCTGCGCTACGGCGATCTCGCACAGTCTCTCTAGTCATCTCCTCAAGCAGCAAGCTCTCCACCATCGAGCGCGACCACAAGCCCCTGTTTCGCGCCTACCTGCTCAAGGAGCACCTCCGTTCCGTCTTCACCTACTCCGGTCCCTCCGCTCGTGTTCAGTTTCAAGGCTTCCTTTCCATGGCCTCTAACTAAGAGGCGTTTGCAGGAGCCGGGCGCGCAGCGGGAGCCGGGCGCGCATCAGCAGGGCTGCGCCACCCGGCTCCTGCAAACGGCGGGTTGAACCAAGCCCCCGTATCGAGCACAGCAGGCACCGGACGTAGCTCAAGCACTGGCAGCGTCCGAGGAAGTCACTCCCGGTTGACTGTCAGAAAAAGAGATTGCTCGACGGAAACACGCAGGAATTCGCGACAGGCACTTCCTATGGGCAAATTGGCCGCGACCAAGCTCAGCAAGAACGAGATCCCTGATTGTTGACTCCGCTTTCGTCGATGCGTCCTCACAGTACCAATCGGAACCTAGATGGACTCATTGATGGCCGTCGTGTGCGGGGAGACGAGCATGGGCGTCCGGTGACAGCGGGGCTTCGGCCCACCGAGCGACCTGCTGGGTGGAGACCCGATGCCGGTGTGTTTCCTCGTCGAGATAGCGCAGGGGAGAGTCGCTGGTCACTCACCCAGCCAGCAGCTCTGCCACCTCGACAATCGTCGCCGCCCGACTGAGCCACGAAGCCAGCACCACCGGATCGGTACATTCTGTGATCCGCCGCTCTACTTCCTTGGGAATGTCGAATCCGCGCGAGCGAAGTACGAGCAGTAGTGCTCTCGCCTCGCCAATGTGGATTCCTTCTGCTCTGCCTTTCTCCTCACCAACCTGGATTCCTTCCTGCCACCGCAGCTCCGCCCTCTGTTCCGCGAGTTCGGACAAGCTCTGCGCCCACTTCCCAAACTCCTGTGGATCGGTGGGAGGAGGTGGGAGATTCTGAAGCACCGGCTCGCTCAGCGTCGGAGGTTCCGGCAAATCCTTGCGCATCGCGTCCGCTCCGCAGAACGTCGCGATCTTTTCCAGACACGCCGCACGGACACGCTCTGCAAG
>CAYTGC010000194.1:0-9776 GCA_964437195.1 uncultured Myxococcales bacterium
CACCGAGGAGTGGAGGACATACGGGTACCGTAAAATGGTATAATGATGCAAAAGGATACGGTTTCATCGCGCGACCGGATGGCCCGGACGTATTCGTGCACCATACTGCCATCGTCAGCGAAGGTTTCCGGACGCTATCGGAGGGACAACTGGTCGAGTTCGATATCGTCAGTGGCCCGAAAGGACAGATGGCAGCCAACGTCGTTAAGCTTGGCTGACGGCAGGTCTCCCCCTGCTGTGATTCCTTTGGCCCCTGATCTATGTCGCTCCATCCGAATCGTCGGTTGTTTCTGAAGCTCGGTCTGGGTTCGGCGGCGCTTCTCGCAGTATCCGGAGGTGTTCTGGGTATCTTCCATCTGGGCTATGATACCCAGCTTTCGCGAGAAGAGATTCCTATCGCACTGAGCGTCAAAGAGTTTGCCATCGTCAAGGCGCTCGTTCGTGCGATGTTGCCGACGGAAGATGGTTTTCCCGATGGCGTCGTTTTGGGAATTCCCCAGCGCATTGATGAGGAGTTCTACGTGGCGGATTCTTCCGTGCGATCCGATCTGGCGGCGGGCCTTCAGCTTTTGGAGCATGCGTCCCTGTTGTGCGGCTACCGATCCCGCTTCACTGCGCTGGCCATGTCCATGCAGCGCGAGTATCTGCACCAACTGCTTGCGGGACGGAACGCGACGCTGCGCCAAGTGGTGCTCGCGATCAAGCAAGTGATGCATCTATTTTACTACTCGCATCCAAGCGTGTGGGGGCGCATCGGTTACGATGGTCCGTTCATCAAGGAACCTGTCTATCCTGATTCCCATGTCGTGTACCAAGACCTGCTGCGCAAGCGGAGGTCGCGATGAAGGGAATCATCAAGACATATCGTGATCTCGACGCAGGCGCGACCGATTCCTGTGATGTCTGCATCATTGGAACAGGCTGTGGTGGGGCCACACTGGGTGTCCGTTTGGCGGAAGCAGGCAAGCAAGTCATCTTCGTGGAGCGTGGCGGTTCCTATACCCGGGAAGACTTCGATCAGCGTGAAGATGACATGCTCGCCAAGATCGATGGAGGACGCGGGTTGGACACGTCCGAAGACATGTCCGTGCAGCTTTCGTACGGCAACAACGTTGGTGGTGCCAGCGTCCACTACTGGGCTGATTCCTACCGAACGCCGCGCGATCGGATCTTGCTGTGGGCAGAAAAGTACGGAATCGAGGGCCACGATGAAACAGATCTGAACCCTCACTTTGACGTGCTGGAACGCGATCTGCATGTGCATGAAGCAGAGCCGCAGTTTCGCAACCGGATGAATCAGCTCGTGGAGCTAGGCGCACGCAAGCTCGGCTGGTCGGGGGCTCCGGTTCCGATTGCACGGAAGCCCTGCGCACAGAGCGGCTACTGCATGCAGGGCTGTTCCTACGACTTCAAGCAGAGCCAGCTTGTGACGCACATTCCGCGTGCACTGGCCGCTGATGCTCGCATCTATGCAGACTGTGAAGCACTGAAGCTTGCGTGGAACGGAAGGCGGGTGCAGTCACTTTTGGCGCGTGTCATCCATCGTGGAACCTGTCGACCCACGGGAGCGATGGTTCGTATCCACGCCAAGATCTTTGTCGTTGCTGCAGGCGGCTACGGAACGCCCGTGTTCTTGCTCCGCAACGGGCTCAAGGAAAAGCTACCGGCCACAGGAGAACACACCTACTGCAATCCTTGTCCGATGGTTCACGCACTGTTTGATGAGGAGATCATCCAGTTCCGAAACATTCCTGCCGCGTGGGGCGTGGATCAGTTTCGCTTGGCAACCTATTCCGGACAAAAATACGTTGAAGGGGGCTATCTGCTCATGGCCAACCAGCTTCAGCCAGCGACACTTTCTGCCACGCTTCCTGGATTTGGTGACAGCCATCGTTTCCTGATGAAAAACCTGCGCAGGCTGGGCGGTACGATCTGCTGGATCGATGATGTGGAGGAAGGAAGCATCCGACTCGACGGAGATCGGCCCACGTATCGCGTGCCGCTGGATGGAGGCAATGGACTGCGAATTCGCGATGCATTTGCCAAGCAAGCCAAGTTATTGCTCGCGGTCGGAGCCCGTGAAGTGATCTTTGGCGATGTGCACGATACCCGCATCAGCAACGACGGGGAGCGAGCCGCTGCGGTCTCCAAGCTCGAGATCACGCCGGGAGCATTTGTCTTGGCCGCGCCGCATCCAGCTGGTGGCGCACGAATGGGACGAGATCCAAAACGCTCCGTGGTCGGAATGGATCATCGCGTACATGGAACCGACAACTTGTATGTGGCGGACCCGAGCGTGTTTCCCACTGCCCCCAGCGTCGATCCAAGCCTGACCATCATGGCTTATAGCTGCATTGCCGCAGAGAAGGTTCGCGCCGCACTGGGTTGATACAGTCCGAGCCTTCGCAGCGGCAATGTCGCGAATTGAGAACTTAGTGAACCGGGGTCACTTGGGGGGCTTGCTGGGGATTGTTCGGGTCATCTTCTTGGCGGATAAACTCCCAATCGCCGGCGCGGCTGTAGTCCTTGCCCTGGTTTGCGGCGATCTGGGCTTGCAGGGCCTGAACTTTGGCGGCGTCTGGGCCAGCCATGTTGGGGTTGGTCACACTGGGACCGCCTAGGAACGTGTCGAGCAGAGGCAGCGCGGTGTTCATCCCATAGCCATACGTACCGAGATCGTAGCGACCATCTTTGGGTGCGCCATGGACATCGGCAACGGTGCCGTCTGGGCGCATGTTTTCGGTGTGCATGCTGTTGGACTGGCCTGTGGCCCAGCTTCCCAGACCGCTCAGTCCGGCGTTGACCCCGGCGCCGAGCAGTGGGTTTACCATCCCGGCGAGTCCACCGACCCAAGGCGCGGCATCCGATGCCTTGGCACCAGCCCAACCGAGCCCATCTTTGACGGCATTGTTGAGGTTGCCGCCTCCCATGAAGTTGATCATCGACGGCAGCAGCGCGGCGATGTCACCGGCCTTGGTTCCATCGCGCTGGAGCAGGTTGACCATCGCTGGCAGCGCTTGCCCCATCTGCTGGTTGTTCTGGGCTGCCTCTAGGGCGGCGTCACGCTCGGGACCGGGCGGCATGTTCAGGGCTGCATTGATTCCCGGCTGAGCCCCGTTGCTTATCTTTTGTCCTCCCCACTGCGCCAGCTGGTCCTGGGTTTTCTCGTTGCCAAGCAAGTTCTTGGCCCCGTTCCACAGCCCACCAAGCAGACCGGCCCCCGGAATCATGGAACCCAGGGCGTTCAGTCCCCCGCCGATCATGCTAGGCACCGAGTCCACCAAGCCGTTGCGGACATCGCGTCCAACGGGATTGTCCTTCAGTGGATCGTAGATGTGTTTGGCCGGATCCGAGGCGTTCATGATCGACAGCACGTCCACGCCCGGGTCTTCCGGCTTCTTCGCAAACGGGTTGATCTTTTCGTACCAAGGACGGTTGTCCTGGCCCTTCATGTTGCCCGAGTACACACCATCGGCACCGAATCGGTCCGCACCACCCATCGGGGCCATTGCGATGACCTTGTCGAGCCCGTCCTGACCGCCGTATTTGTGCGCATACTCGAGCACCGCGCCGCCACCCTGGCTATATCCGGTCGCGATGGTGTTGACGTTTTTGTTGTCGATTCGACCAAGGAGGTTGTGCAGGTTCTCGACCGCGTCCATGGGTTTTGCATCGTGCGCGGCGATGTTCTCGGCCCCGTTGTTGTAGGGGACCATGAGCGCAAAGACCTGTGCTTTGGCCTTGCGAATCTGCTCGGGATCGTTGCTGTTGGGGTCCTGGCCCGCTTTGGCCGCGAGCGTGTCGGACACCGACTCTGCAATGCGGCGGGTCTGCGCCACATCGCCGCCGACGCGATAGTCGCCAATGCCGGTGTTACCGCCCTGCTTGTCGTTGGCGCCGCCGGTGGACCACTGCATCTCCGTTGGCATGACCTCCAGGATGAAGTTGGCCCCTTTGGTCTCGTTGGCCATCTTGATGTAGTTGTCGATGGCCTTCTGCTCGAGCTGTTCCTTGGGGATCTTGCCGTCTGCCACCTGTTTCTCGAGCGCCTTGTAGACGTCGTAGAGCTTGCCGCCGTCGATCGTGTTCTGCATCTTCCACGCCTCGGCGGTGAGCGGAAGGCCGGACTGGCTGTACTGCTGCGTGTCCTTTTCGGCTTTGGTCGCCCCCTGGGCCGGAGCGTTGGGGTCGAGCACCTGCATCTTGTCGGGGGCCTTGGCCGGGTCATAAGTCTTGGCGTCATCGAACTGCTCGGCCTTGTTTTCGGTCCCTTTGCCGCCGCCAAACAGACTGCCGATGCCACCGCCCAGTGCCCCAGCCAGGCCACCGAACGCGTTGGCGATGCCACTGCCGATCTTCCCGAGCAGCCCATTGCCCGCGCCTACCCCGGACTTGGCGGGCGCCGCAGCGGGAGCTGCCACACCGCTGGCATGAGCTTGGGCTTCTGAAACGCCCTCCTTGGACTTCGCACCAGCAAAGGCATCGCCTCCGCTCATGGCCTGGGCGCTGTCCTTGTTGCCAAAGAGCGCGTTCTTGATCGAGCTACCAGCCTCTTTGAAGGCCCCGGCTATGCCCTTGGCTGTGTCCGCAAAACCCGAAAAAAGATCCCCGAGTGCGTTCTTCACCACACCGCCATCGGACTTGCCGGCCTCTTGCACCTTTCCTAGATCGGCTTTGGCTTCTTCGCCGCCACCACGGATCGCTGACTTGTTGATCAGGTGGTTGGCCGCGACGCCGTGGGCGGGACTTTGGGCAGGCTGGGGTTCGGCGCAGGCCTTGGGCGGTGGCGGTGGCGCTTGCTTGCTCGATGCTGACTTATTCTGGACGGCCTCAAACAGCGACATCAGACCCCCCCGGTGTGGCACTGCGGGGTTTGGGCGTGCTCTCGTGCTAGCGACCTCCCCGCATTGGGTCGCCTGCACCAGAGGTTATCGGTAGCCAGTGCGCCAGGGTTTCGGCGTTTGGCAGGAAGTCAGCGTGGCCCACGCGCAAGGCAATCGGTGCAGCGAAGTCAGCGGCGCCCAAAACAGATGCGCCATCACAGCTTGCGGATCATTGCGTATTGTCCGCAAAGTCCGGTGGCACGCTCTAGCTCAAAATCGCGCATTTCAGCGGTGATGAGAAAACCACTCCGCTTGTACAGCTCGACAGCGCGCTCATTGTCGATGGAAACATGGAGCATGCACTGCCGGTGACCGGCTTCTGTGGCGCGCTGCAGTACGTCTTCTAGCAACATGCGTCCCAGACCCTGACCGCGTGCGGAGTCCGCAACGGCGAGTTGGCCCAAGTAGTATCCGTCAGGCGGAACCGACCCAAGAAGCCGCTGGGCTTTTAGGCCACGCGCCACAAAACGAAACCACTCCACCACGGAATAGCCACGCAGAGACACTGTCAGCATCGCGCGCTCGATGGCTGCTTTGTCACGGATGGGATAGCCGAGCGTGATTCCCACAAGCACTCCGTCTCTCTCGGTGACACGGGCATAGACATGGCTTAGCGGGCCTCGATCCGCAGCGAACGCTTGCTGTGCAAACTGCATCGCACGATCTTTGCCGTGGCCTGCGCCGAGTACATACGTGAAGTAAGCCGGACCGGTGGCAAACAGGAGTGGCGCAGCAGAAGCCGCGTCAAAAGGGGTCGCATCACGCACGGTTGCCTCCGATTCTCTGCCACATCAAGGAAGAGAGCGAACCAGGAAGGCGGCGCTGATGGCTCCCATTGTGAATCCAGTTGGACGACGATCTGCAAACTCCACCGCGAGGTACGGCTGAAGATCCATCGGAATGTAAAAAGACCCCAGCGTTTCGCGATCGGCGGGCATGCACCAGAAACGGTTTGGAACCCAGCTCTCTGGTTCGCAGCGCTCAGGATTGGTCAGCAGCTTGACATCGGCCAGGGGGCCGAGCGCTGAAATCAGCGAACCCAGTCCACTGCCTTCTGGATAGGTCGTCACGGTGTCATAGACTGCTTGCAGCGAAGGCTGGGTTTCCGGAAGGCGGTCACGAACCACTGCGTGTAACCATCCACCACCGACGGGAGGTATCCAGGTGTAGTCCCCCTCTGCGAGATCGCCTCCAATATCGATGGTGGCAGCCACTTCGGGGTCCGGCATGGTCGGGTCGATGCGTCCTTGTATGAACAGGAGCTGACCGGCGGCAGCCCGCGCCACCTGGAAGTGGATGCGCAGACCGGAGCTGCCAACCGGAATCTCGCTGCCCATCGGATAGTCGATTCCGTTCCGATGTGCAGAGAGAATGACCTGTGGCCCTTGCGGCGAGCGCGAGACAAAGGTGCGGCCAGACCGTATCCCTTGCAGGATGCCCCCCTCATCGCGCGATGCCGCCAGCACATACGTGCTCGGGAAACCGGCAGGAAAGACCATGTGACGATCACTGCCACCAACCGGAGGAACATGCACACCACGCGACAAAAGTGCCTGCCAGAAGCGCAGCGCCTGGGCATTCTGTCCGGCTCCGCTTCGCTTGGTTGCCGTGCGCACGATCGGACTGTCGACTCCGTGCGCGCTGCCCCAACGATTCACATCTGCTGGGGTCGCCTCGGTGCTCATAAGAGACCAGGGGCCGTTCCAGACCTCGACGGAATCGATGCCCATCGTGTCCCACATCCACAGGTCGCCGGGGTTCATGGGATGATTCACCGAAAACAGAGCCCCTTGCCCGTGCGCGCTCAGAATTGCGTCGGTGATGCGTTGGTTCGCGGTTTCGCCAGCCTGGGGCTCGTGCGGAACGTGGTCGCGGAGCCCCCAGATACCAGCGTGTCCGTCTGAACCAAACTCCTCGCCCCGCAGGAGAACCAGATAGGGGTGCGCAAACGCGGGATCCGAAACGCCCCGCACTGTGCGGTGATCGGTGAGCGCCATGAACTGAAGATGATCGCTCGGGGACCGCTGCGGATTGGCCTGCATCCACGCCCCGTCCCGCCATGCGTCTACCACCGCCAGCACACCAGGAAGGTCATCCCCCCCTTGCTTGCGGGCATCATCGGAGTAGTTGCTATGGACGTGCAAATCACCCCGCAGCCAGCCACTTTCTGGCGTCGCAATGTCCGCCACTTTCATGGGCGCATCCGCGGGCGGCGCAGCACAAGCCAACAAGAGCAACCACGGCGCGGCACAGAGCCCAGTCCCCGCTTGGCGAAAAGGAACCCTTCTCGATTGCTTTGTGCGCATGTGCGCGTTGCGACAGCCGACCGACTCCCGAGTCTTGTTTTCTTCCGGTGTGCTCGACACGCGCGTCTTGTACTGCGTAACGATTCCATCTGTAAAGTCGCACGAACCGGGGCTCGAAACTGCCGCGGTGCGGAATGTCGGGTAGGACTCCCAACATCCGTTGTGAGGAGCTACGTGGGTCGCTTCACAGTCTTCTCCAAGCAGAGTCTTGCGGCGGGACGAAAACCTGCGCGCTGAAAAAACTTGATAAGCTCGATCTGCTCCCACTCGACCTGGGTCTGCAAGCGCTCAATGCCGAGGCCCGAAAGGTTCATCTCGAGCTGTCGCATGAGCGCAGTGCCGACATGCTGCCCGACGAAAGCCGAGCCAACGCCCATCGAATCCAAGATGGCGACAGGCTCGGGCTGACCGAACTCCCCATAGTAGAGTCGGCCCATCAGAAAGCCCGCAGGCACGCCTTTCACGAAGGCCGCCAGGGAAATCTTGATGCCGGTGTCTTTGGCTACCTCGCCGAGCTTCACCTTGTAATATTCACGGCGCTGTTTTCCGCTGTGTTGGCTGTCGATGCGAACGACCCAGTCCAGGTCTTCGGGCTTGAGGTTGCGCACCTCGACGTGATCGGTCTCGAGGGTTCCGGGTTGAGGATTGAGCTCAGGCATGTCAATCGCCTCCTGCGCCGGATACTAAATACAAAGCGAGCGCCGCGCCAACAGGAAGAATGGTGCCGCGCTCGCGCACCATTCCGACGGATAATGTTCCCGTGGAAGTCCTGCAACGATCTCGACCGAGGAAGACGAGATGGTTTAGACTGGCTGGCGGTGATGATTGCGCGTGAGTACAACGCAGCCGCCGATCTGATCGACCGCAACTTGCTTGCAGGACGCGGCGGCAGGCTCGCGTACATCGATGATCAGGGGAAGTACACCTATGCCGATCTTGCCGAGCGCTGCTGTCGCTTTGGGAATGCGCTGCTTGGGCTGGGACTCGCGATGGAAGACCGAGTCATGGTGGCGATGCTCGATGGCATCGACTGGCCGACTGCGTTCCTCGGTTCGATCCGTGCGGGATTGATTCCGGTCGCCGTCAACACGCTGCTGACGACCAAGGACTACCGGTTCATGCTGTCGGACAGTCGCGCCAAGGCGCTGATAGTATCCGAAGCGCTGCTACCGCTTTTTCAGCCACTCATCGGAACCCTGCCGTTCCTTCGCCACGTGGTGGTGACGGGTCCACAACTCGATGCGCTGCTTGCCGCGGCGAGCCCGCTCCTAGCGCCAGCGCCAACGGTTGCCGATGACATCTGTTTCTGGCTCTACTCCTCGGGTTCGACCGGAGTGCCCAAGGGAACGCTGCATGTCCACTCGAGTCTGATTCAGACCGCCGATTTGTATGCGAAGCCAGTGCTTGGGATCCGCGAGGACGATGTGGTGTTTTCCGCAGCCAAGCTGTTCTTTGCCTACGGATTGGGAAATGCGCTGACGTTTCCTCTGTCCGTCGGTGCAACCACGGTGCTAATGGCCGAACGGCCAACTCCCCACGCGGTGTTTCGGCGCTTGGTAGAGCACAAGCCAAGCATCTTTTACGGAGTCCCAACGCTGTATGCCGGGCTGCTCGCCAGCGATGTGTTTCCCAGTCGAGAGGAACTCGGTCTGCGCATCTGCACTTCAGCAGGAGAAGCCCTGTCGGCAGACCTTGGTCGGCGCTGGACCGAACGAACCGGAGTTGAACTTCTCGATGGCATTGGCTCTACCGAGATGCTGCACATCTTCATTTCCAACCGACCCGGCGAAGTGAAGCACGGTACGTCCGGTCGCCCCGTCCCTGGCTATGGCATCAAGGTCGTAAACGACAGCGGCGGCGAAGTCGGGCCCGGCGAGGTCGGTGATCTCTACATAAGTGGTCCCACCAGCGCACTTGGTTACTGGAACCAGCGAGAGAGCACGCGCGCAACCTTTCAAGGCGCCTGGGTCCGAAGCGGCGACAAGTATTCCTATGATGAACAGGGAATCTATACCTACGCCGGACGTTCGGACGACATGCTGAAAGTCTCGGGAATCTTTGTCTCTCCCTTCGAGGTGGAGGCGGCGCTGCTCACCCATCCAGCCGTTCTGGAAGCCGCGGTCGTTGGCCATGAGGACGAACATCGACTGATCAAACCCAAGGCGTTTGTGGTGCTCAAGAGCAAGGACTGTGGCAGTGATGCGCTTCGGACGGCCCTCAAGCAGCACGTCAAGGACCAGCTTGCGCCCTACAAATATCCGCGCTGGATCGAGTTCATCGATGAGCTACCCAAGACGGCCACCGGCAAAATCCAGCGCTTTAAGCTGCGTGCCTCGTCAAAACCGTCCGCAAGCTGACCCTATCGATCCTTGTTCGCGGTAAGATTGCTTCATGGATCTTTCATCGGCGATGGCGACCTACTTTTCCGGAGAAAAGAACGGCGGACTGATCTTGGTGCTGGTCGGTGTTTGCGGGGCAGGCATTGCGGCGGTGCTGTCCCCAAGCCGCTACGAGCTGCGTGCGTTCAGCACGACGCTGGGAATCCTGGCCCTGCTGCTGCTTGCGCTAGGACTGGGTCTGTACCTAA
>CAYTGC010000195.1:0-9689 GCA_964437195.1 uncultured Myxococcales bacterium
TGGCGGTCGGCCTGGGAATTGGGCTCTTGTGTGGTGTCGTCGGGATCTTCTATCGGGAGCAGCTTCTTTTGCTCGCCGCGAAGGCACCACTGGCCAAGCAGCTTGCGCTCTTGGCCAAAGCGCACGCGGCGCTGTTCATCGCTGGGCTGTCCGGCCTTGTGCTGTGGCGCGTGATTGGGCGAGCCACGGGAGCCGGGCCGCTCTTGCTACTCGGGCTGCTGACGGCGTCGGATCAGCTGCGCATCAACCGCGGATATCTCCATCCCCAGCCGATTGACTATGCGTACGGGACGGAGCGGTTCTCGGCGGTCAACTGGTTGCTTCAGAATCAACAGCCTGCGGTGGCAGCTGGGCCGTCGTCGCCACCACTTTACGATCGCTTTGTGTCCGACCCTCGGGGGCCGTTTCGGCTGCTCGCCATCGGTGAGACCATCGGTCGACCGAGCGCTGGTGGCTACGGCTCGATCCAGCTTTGGCGCTATTCCCACCTGCTGTACATCCTGAACCACGGCCAGCCGTATCCGCACGGGCGACTCAAAGAGGATTTGGCGGCGGCGATGCTCTTTCGGCTCGACTCACCGATCCTCGATATGCTCAACGTTCGCTACCTGATCGGAACCTCGGCGCCGAGTGCAAAGTGGGTCGAGCGGTTCCGTCCCGCGCCGGGTTCCGCCCCGTCGGCGCGCTTTGAGCCATATTGGGACCCTGTCCTCGCTGTGTTTGAAAACACGCAGGTGATGCCGCGCGCCTTCGTTGCGTATGAGGCTCGACTCGCCGCATCCCAAGACGAAGAAGCACGGCTCGTCGCGAAACCAGACTTTGACCCGCATCGCGAGATCATCGTCGGTCCATCTTCGGCTAATCCGAGTTTGACCCAGCGAGTGCCGCTTGTGGAAAACCAAGGGCGACCTCATTCGACCGCACAGATCGTCTCGCATCAGCGTCACAAAGTCGTGATTCAGGCCACGGCGCTCGCAGCGGGAATGCTTGTTCTGGCAGACACCTACCATCCCGATTGGCTGGTCACCGTGGACGGAAAACCTGCGACGCTGTGGCCGGTCAATCTGGCACTGCGCGGGATTGAGCTTTCTCCCGGTGAGCACACAATCGAGCTTCGCTATCGCGATCGGGGTCTGCGAATCGGATTTGTGCTGTCGCTGTGTGGTCTTGTCGGCGCGCTGCTGCTCTGGCTCTACGGCGTGCGCAAAGATCGCGAGAAGGTTCATGTATAATCGCTTCTACTGCTAGGAGTCGCCGTGCCTCGGATCTTTGTTTCTCAGAAGCGTGTGCAGCAGTGGACGGAAGAAGGCCGAGTCCACATCGAAGGCAACCAAATGACACTGCCGGAAATGGGGCGAATGTTTCGTCTCACCGAGGCTTTCTACGTCGAGAAAGCGGTGTCCGATGGCGGAGATTTGCTGAACCTACGAGGTCGTGTGAAGACCCGCAACCAGATCGCGCAGATGGGCGGCGAGGTGTTTCTAAACTCGCTGGTGATTGGCGATGCTGCGTACGAAGGGGACCCAGGCTTCGTCGGTGAACCGCTGCCCAAGAATGCCAAGCACTCGGCCTCGAAAGTCGACGGAGTGCCGGTGCGCAATCTGTCATCGGCTCCTACGGGGAAAATCCAACCCAAACCCTCGGCCTAGCTCGCCCGACGCGGTTTCGTAGAAAAACGAACGCGACAGTATCGCCCCAAAAACAAAAAGGGCCGACTGCATCTCGGCAGTCGACCCTTTAGGTACTACTTATTCTCGACGAGTTACTTCTTCTTCGGGGCCGGCTTCTTGGCCGGGGGCGCCGGCTTCTTGGCCGGAGGCGCTGGCTTCTTGGCGGCCGGAGCAGCCTTCTTGGCGGCCGGAGCAGCCTTCTTGGCGGCCGGAGCAGCCTTCTTCGCCGGAGCAGCCTTCTTGGCGGCCGGCTTCTTGTCGGTCTTGGTCTTCTTGCGCTTCTGACCGCCGACCGCACGCTTGGCGCGCGAAACGTCGCCGTGCGAATCGAGGAAGTACAGGTAGCCTTCCTCACGGTTGAAGCTGCCGTTGGCAACCTTCTCGGCCTTGCCGGCCGGCGAGGCCTGGCCAGCACGCTTCATCGGGGTCTTCCACACTTCGGTGCCCCGCAGGAAGTACAGATAACCGTTCTCACGCTTGATGTTCAGCTTCGCAACTTTCTCGGCCATTACTTTCCTCCATCTCTCAGAGGGGTTGGTTTGAATTGACACTATTTGAGGCTCGACGAGGCTGTCAATTCGTTTTGTGCGGAAAGGTTCACTTTTTTTCGTCGGGCGCTTTTTTGCATGTGCCCGATCCTCTTCGGGAAAAGTCCAATTATCGTCGGAGGAGGCCGTTTTCTCGTCTGAATCGCCAAATTGGGCGATTTTCGGCCATTCAGACGGGGTTTTCTTTAGCGCACGCGAGCGCAGATCACCTGTTCCGCGCTGACGGGGCTAAGTGGCTGTCCGTCGAACCCCCCGGCGCGGTACCACAAAGTGAAGCCGTTGTAGTGGAGTAGAGCGGCCATTTCGGCTGGAAAGTACACCCGTTGGGTCAAAATCACGGTTCGCGGAGCGCTCCGGCTTGACCATTTCGCTTTTTCATCGGGCTCATAAAAGAACCGGATCGTCATCAGTTGGCTCGCCGGGTCGTAGTCGTGGTTGGTGCTATAGACGAGAGGCTCGCCGGTGCGCGGGTGCCGAAAGCGTGTCCTCGACCAACGACGAGTCGGGTCGCGCGTCAGCCAGTCCAGATCGGGATTCGAGACGTCAAATGCGAACAGCCCGTCGGGATGAAGCAGTCGTCGAACTTCACTGAGAAAGCGCTCGAGGTCTTCCCTCTCATACAGATGAAGAAGTCCATTAAATGGACAGACAATGAGCCGAAAGCGCTCGCTCGGCGCGCATTCGAGCGGCAGCGCCCGGAAATCCGCCTCGACAAGCTGCACGCGAGCGGTCGTCGCTTTTCCCATTTTCTGTAGACGCTGGCGGCAGCGAGCCAGCATCTGTTCCGAGCGCTCCACCCCGATCACCTGATGTCCGTCGCGTGCAAGTCGAAGCAGCAGCCGACCGGTTCCACAAGCTAGCTCGAGGAATGGGCGCTGCTTGCTTTGCGCCGCAGCCACGTCGGCGGCGAGCTGGCGATACCACGCCACATCATGTCGGCGACGGTGGTATTCGTGGTCGTATAGGTCTGCATCCAGGTAAGCCTCTTTGGCGCCGGGCTCGACTGAAAGCGGCAAGGTGTCAGTTTCCATGCGCCTCTTGTACTGCCTTCCCGAGCGGTGTGGCAGCGGAAACTTGACGCGCGCGTGGGCACCGGGTCATGGTCGCCCGGTGCGGATACTCGGGCTGGACGTGGGGAGTAAGACGATAGGAGTCGCGCTCAGCGACGAACTACTTCTCTGTGCGCACCCCCAGAAAACGCTGATGCGAAAAGGCACACGCAAAGATGTCGAGACCTTGCTTTTGCTCTGCAAGCAGCATGAGGTCTCGCAGGTGATCGTCGGTCTGCCCTACGACTGCGAGGGAAATGAAGGCCATCGTGCCTCGCGGGTTCGTGTGCTCGGGGATGCGCTCGCTGCTGCGGGTCTTCACGTCGATTATCAAGACGAGAGCTTCTCTACAGTAGAAGCGGAGGAGATTCTGCTTTCTGCCGATCTGTCGAGAACTCGACGCAAAGAAGTGGTGGATCGGTTGGCGGCAGCGGTGATTTTGCAGGCCTGGCTCGACAGCCATGGTCCGAAACCGAGCCAAGAGGAGTCCTATTGATGCGGCTGTCTCTCGCAATGCGGCAGCGGTTGGCAGCGCTGGTGGTGTTTCTGACCGTTGGTGGTGCCGTCGGTGTCGGCGGACACTTTGTCTGGCAGGCGTTTCGCTATCCCGATCGACCGGGACCGGGTTCGGGTCCAGCAGACGCACGGATCGTCATCGTCAAAGGCATGAGCCTGTCGGAGATCTCGCGACTGCTCGCCGACAAAGAGCTCATCTATCATCCTGAGTGGTTTCGTTTCTACGCGAGCGAGCGAGGCGTCGCGTCGAAGATTCGCGCAGGTGCGTATGCACTGTCGGCGCGCATGTCGCCACGGCAGATCCTCGATACGCTGCTGTCGGGTGCCCGAGAGCCGGAAGTGCCGGTGACGATCCCTGAAGGCAAGCACATGATTGAGGTCGCCCACCTTCTCGAGGAAGCCGGCATCTGCAAAGCAGCCGAGGCCGAGCGACTGATGCGCGACCCGAACTATGCGCTGTCTCTCGGACTCAGCGGCGGCTCGCTCGAAGGATACCTTTATCCAGACACCTATCGATTTCCACCCGGGGTGCCGTGTACTCGAGTGCTTCCGGCGCTGGTCAAGCGATCGCAGAAAGTGCTCGGCGAATTAAAGTCGCAGTATTTCGAGGGGCTGCGGATTCTCAACCGTCAGTACAAGTTCGGCGATCGCGAGATTGTGATCATGGCAAGCCTGGTCGAAAAAGAGACCGCTCGACCCGAGGAGCGACCGCGGATCGCTGGCGTGTTCTTGAACCGTCTCCGTCTGCCGACGTTCAAGCCGCATCGGCTCGAGACTGATCCGACGATCATTTATGGCTGCACGGTTCCGACGGAAAAAAGCGAGGCCTGCAAGCAGTTCCAAGGTCGTATCCGTCGGATTCATCTGCAAGATCCCGACAACCCGTACAACACCTACACGCACGAAGGACTGCCGCCGGCACCGATCAGCAATCCAGGTCGGGCTGCGCTCGCAGCGGTGCTGGCTCCAGATACGACGCCCTACCTATATTTCGTGTCGCGCAACGACGGAACCCACCAGTTTTCGGTCACGCTGGAAGAACACCAAGCGGCAGTGAACAAGTATCAGCGCGGTGGCCACTAGACGGGCTGTACCGAGTCGTTTTCGGCAGTTGTAAAGAAGTGCAAAGCTGCCGTTGCGGAAGCCTGGGGCACGCTTAGATTTGCACTATGTCAAGTTCGCGAAAGCCCGAGACCGCCGGGGAGGTTTCGGAGCGCCGCCCATGGGCCCTGTTTTCGGCCTTGTCGTCGCGTCGTTCGTCGTCTGTGGACGGGAGCACGGCGCTGCGTGACTACCGCATCCTGTCCTGCCTGGTCGGACTGGCGGGTGTCGTCGCGCTGGCAGCGGTTCCCGCGATGCCGGTGTGGGCGGCTCCCGTCGGTATGGTGTTTGGCGCACTGTACTACCTGATCTTTGCCCGGCGAGAGCGACGGCGTGCCGCGGTGCTGGGCCAGGCGTTCCCTGCGCCGTGGCGCGAGACGCTGCGCCTGCGTGTGCCGCTGTATTCCCAGCTTACCGACGATGAAAAGCTGCGCTTTGAAGGCGAAGTCGCGGTCTTTCTGGCCGAGCAGCGTATTTATGCGCTGGGTGGGCTCGACGGTGAAGCCGCGTCGCAGGTGCAGCTCACCGACGAGCACCGTGTGCTGATTGCGGCCAGCGCGGCGATACTTCTCCTCGGGCGCCCTGACTGGCGGCTGCCAATGGATCGCGACATCGTTGTGTATCCGTCGTCGTTCGCCGAGGAAACCTACTCGATGGAAAGCAATGCCCACACCATCGGGATGGTCCACGCGCAGGGTCCGATCCTGTTTGCGATTGATGCGATTGAGCGCAGCTTTCCCCGTCGGCACAGCTTCATGTCGTCGGGGCTGCTCTTCCAGTCGCCGCCGCCGTTTGCCCAGTCTCACGTCGGTCTGCACGAGTTTGCGCACGTCCTAGACTTTCTCGGTCAGCAAGGCCGTTCGACGGGAGTTCCGGTGCTTTTGCCGCCGAACGTGCAGGCCGAGTGGCACGAGCAGCTTGCCGTCGAGCGGGATCGCCTGATGATGGGTGACTCGGTGCTCAATCCCTACGGTCTAAAGAATGAAGCCGAGCTATTCGCTGTTTCCGTCGAGAGTTTCTTCCAAGACTCGCAGCGGCTGCGCATTCATCACCCGGCGCTGTATCGGTTGCTCGCGGACTTTTTCAACCAGGACCCGGCGGAGCGGCACGCGCCCGTGGTGCCGGTAGCCAGCTTCCGGCCCTGGTTTTCTCTCGGCGGCCCGACGCGCTTTATCGCGTAGCAAATCGATATACCCACAGGATATCTCCAGGATATCGTCAAAATATCCAATACAAGACATCTGACTACGGTGTGTGATGGAAATCCACACGCAAATCAAATCATGCGGTTTGATTTGATGTGGAGGCTGTGCGGCGTTTGATTTGTGTGGCTCAATCGTTCTTATCTACACAAGTCACGGTTTTGGCTTCCTTGACACGCTTTGCCTTACTTCTGGGGCGCTCTGCGGCTTGTGCCCAGCTCAGCGCTGCTGTGGCCACAGGACTCCACAGGCAATCTGGGAAAACCTGTGAATAACTGTGTGGGCACAGGCGCGAAGTCATTGATTTGCAAGCAGTTTGCTGTGGCCGCCTAAATTTTGAGCAGTGCCGTGGCCGCCCGCTTCTCGACGTTTTGGTGAGCGATCAGGCTTACGGAATCGGTCGGTACTTATTTCCTGCCGCCGGCCCCGGATAGATTGGTCATACCAATTTACAGGAAAAAGAGCCCTGCTCATACATCTACGCATCCACCGAAAACGAACTCGAATGAATTTGTCTTTTGGACAAATTCCTCATTGGTTCCTTATGGCTACGGGCCTCTATCTGGCTTGTGCTTTTGACTTCGCAAGAGGTAGAATCGGGCGGTCCAAAAAGATACCTACGCAAAAGGCCCATACCCATGACAGATATCGTGCAGGCACTCGCGACCTTGGATAGCGACCCGACGCAAGCTCAAGCCAAAGACAAGGTGAGTTCGCAGGCGAAGGCCGCAGCCCAGTCCTCGAGTGAAGCAGCTTCGCAGGCCAAGACGGCGCTGCGCGAGGCCCAGAAGCGTTACCGTGAGCGCGGGGACGCAGAGCTTTGGCTCCTTTTGTGCGACGTGCTTCTTGAGTCTGGTCTGCTGACTGCGGCCAGCGAGCGCGCCGAGCTGCTGATCGAAAAAGGCCGAGTTTGCTGCGACGAGCTGCTCTCGGAAGGTCAGGCAGAGGCCGCGTATCAGGCAGCGCTGGCGGTTGATCCGGAGAATGAGACGGCGCAGGACGCCATCGAGCAGCTCCAGGCCGTCAAGGGCAACTGGCAGAAGGTCGTGACCAAGTGGCTCGACGAGGCCAAGCGGTCGACGGAGCGCCAGCTGACCACCGACCTTTACACGCGTATTGGCGAGTACTACGGCAAGTACAGCTCGCAGACGGGTGACGCCGAGAGTTACTGGTACAAGGCCCTGTCGGTCGAGCCACGCAATCGACGGGCGTCGCTGCAGCTCGAGCGGCTGTTCCGCGCCCAGAAGAAGTGGCCAGAGCTTATCAAGACCTACGAGCAGCGGGCCGAGAGCGCAGCGACGAAGGAAGATCGTGTGCTGGCGCTCCTCAGCTTGGCCGATCTCTACGGCAAGCAGCTCAAAAACCACGATTCTGCCGTCGAAGCGCACAAGAAAGCGCTGCTGATCGATCCGGCCAATGGTCGGGCGCTCGCGGCGCTGGTGTCGCTGTACACGGAAAAGCAGGACTTTGCGTCGCTCATCAAGCTGTATGAGCAGGCGCTGAAGGTGCGGCAGCGGACCGAGAGCGAGCTGCCGACGGTGCTCGAGATCGGTCGGCTGTATTTTCACAAGCTGAAGAACTTCGAGCAAGCCAACGAGTACTACCAGCGCGTCCGCAAGGTCGATCCGGCGCACGCCGAGATGCTCGACTTTTATCGCTCGTACTACGGTGGCAAGGGCACGGGCAAGCCGACCGCCGACGATAGCAGCAAGCTTTTGGCGGTGCTGACGCAGGCGCAGAAGGTCGAAAATGACGCCGGTCGTCGGCTCGCGCTCGGCATTGAGATGGCGCAGGTCGCTGAGTCGTCACCAGGCGGTCTGGACAAGGCGATCGACATCTGGAAGTCGGTGCTCAAGCTTCAGCCAGGACACGCCGAGGCGACGGCGGCGCTCAAGCGGCTGTATACGCGGACCGAAAAATGGAACGCGCTGCTCGAGATGCTCAAAGAGCAGGCCGAAGCGCTGTCGAAGGACGACCCGGCGCAGCTCGATCAGCGGATTGAGCGGCTGCTCGAAGTGGTGGCGATCTACCGCGATCGACTCAAGCTCGACGCGATGGTGATCAACACCTACAGCTCGATTTTGCAGCTCAAGCCCGATCACCTGGGCGCGCTCGACGCACTCGGACAAAAGTACGAGGCGATGGCGCGCTGGAACGACCTGATCGGTGTGCTGCAGCGCAAAGCCGATCTGCTGGCGAAGTTGCCCGAGGCGCGGGCGGAGCAGGCGCGGCTGCTCAAGCGGGTGGCACAGCTGTGGATCGACAAGTTTTCGAACCACAACCAGGCGGTCAAGCCGCTCGAGGACCTGTACGCGATCGATCCCGACGATGCCGAGACGGTGACGCGGCTGCGCGACATCTACAACAAGCGGCGGTCGTGGCGGTCGCTGCTCGATCTGGAGCGGCGGCAGCTCGACGTGCTGGAGGCGCATCCCGAGAGGATGTCGTCGACGGAAGCGTGGATCAAGGAGCGGCGGACGCGGCTCACCGAGCTGGCGAAGCTGGCGCAGGATCGACTGGGCGACAGCATCGAAGCGATCGGCATCTGGAATCGCCTGCTCGAGATCGACGAGACGGACGATGGCGCGCTGACTGCGCTGTCGGCCCTGTATGAGAAAGAGAAGCGCTTTACCGCGCTCATCGAGATCCTGCTCCGTCAGAAGAGCAAGAGCAAAGACGTCAAGACGCAGGTCGCGCTGCTCGAGAAGATCGGCACGCTGCTGGCGGAAAAGCTGGTGGCAGCGGCTCCGGCGGTCGACATCTATCGCGAGATCGTCCGGCTCCAGCCGACGCATCAGAAGGCGATGCGGACGCTGCGCGAGCTGTACGGCCAGGCTGGTCAGTACGACGAGCTGGAGAAGCTGTACGGTCAGCAGGCGCAGTGGGACGAGCTGTACGAAGTCCTGTTGGCGCTCGCCGAGCGAGCCGAGCAGTCACAAGCGCGCATCGACCTCTATCTGCGAGCAGCGCGGGTGGCAAAGACCAACCTGTCGAGTCAGGAAAAGTCGCAGAAGGCGTTTGAGCGTGTGCTGGTCGTCGAGTCAACGCACCTTCAGGCTGCGACGGCACTTTTGCCGCTCTACCAAGCGACGGAGAAGTGGCCTCGGCTTCTGTCGATGTACGAAGTGCTGCTGGGGCATGCGCAGACCGACGCTGAGCGAATCGGTCACATGCACAAGATCGCCGAGCTTGCCGAGCAGAAGCTGTCGGCCAAACCACTCGCATTCTCGTGGCTGGCCAAAGCGTATGCGCTGCGCGAGACGGAGCCGCTCGACAGCAAGCCGCGGGTCCAGCTCGAACATGAGCTGAAGCGACTGGCTGGTGAGGCCGATACCTGGAACGATCTGGTGGCGATCTATGCCCGTCAAGTGGTCCAGCTCGAGGACGGCGCGCACAAGCTGGCGCGGCTGCGGCTGCTCGGTCAGTGGACCCAGCACAAGCTGCATCGGCTCGACGAGGCTCGTGGCTACTGGGAGCAGGTGCTGGCCAAGGTTGCTCTCGATGAGGAGTCGCTGACCTCTCTCGAGCAGATCTTCCAAGCCCAAGACAAGTATCCCGAGCTGCTTGGCATCTATCGCAAGCGCGTCGAGAGCCAGAGCGATC
>CAYTGC010000196.1:0-3134 GCA_964437195.1 uncultured Myxococcales bacterium
GTCTACATCAAGACCACGTCGACGTCGAAGCAGATCCAGATCACCAACGAAGGCGACAAGGATCTGGTGTTTGGCAAGAGCGTGCTGACCCCGGCGATGGGCGCGTTCAAGGTGGCCGGTCTCCCGACGGAAGGAAAGATCCTGAAGAAGGGCGATCCGGCGGTGGTTCTCGACGTCCAGGCTGGTCCGGTGACTGCGATGCAGCAGAGCGGCGAGATCAGCATCATCGTCAACGACCAGATCAAGATGGGCAACATCCGCATTCCTCTGTCGGTGACGGGCGTGCAGGCGGACCTCAAGGTGGACCCGATGATGATCACCTTCCCACTGACGATCATCGGCCTGCGCTCGCAGGAGCAGACGGTGACGGTGACCAACACCGGCGCGGCCCCACTCACCGGCATCGACCTAAGCGTCAGCGGTACCGCGAGCAGCGATTACGTCGTCAGCGGCGATCGCACCGTCACGGTGCCACCAAGCGGCAAGGCCGAGTTCAAGGTTACGTTCAAGCCGACGGGCAGTGGACAGCGCAGCGCCATCCTCGTGGTGAACGCCGCCGGTCTGATGACTCCGACGCAGGTCAAGCTCGAGGGCACTGGCAAGCTGCTCACCGTGAGCTGCTCGCCGGACGACAAGAACCTCGGCATGGTGCGCATCGGCGAGTCGGTCAGCCTCAAGGTGATCTGCCGCAACTCCGACTCGAGCGACATCGACTTCGTGACCGGCTTCTCGGACAACCCGGATGACTGGACTGTGGACCCGGCGATGGACAAGCTACCGGCGGGTACTCCGACGGAAGAAGGTCTGGCGACGCTGAACATCACGTTCAAGCCGACGGCAACCGGTCCGCGCACGACGACGCTGACGCTCAAGACCAAGGACGGTCTGGTGATTGGCTCGATCAACCTCGACGGCACGGGCCTGCCGATGCCGAAGGAAAAGATGATGGAGGATATGAGCGGCTGCCAGGCTGGTGGACGCTCGGCTTCTCCGACGGGCACGCTGCTGTTCCTCGTGCTGGGTGCGGGCACGCTGCTTTTGCGTCGCCGTCGCGCTTCGCTCTAGTCTCACCTCGGGGGCCGACCTGCTTTTCCGGCGGGTCGGCCCGGTTCCTTCCCCATCCCCTCAGTGCTTGTCGAGTAGGCCCTGCGTCGTGACGCAGGTTGCAAGCTGCTTGATTTGATCATCGACGAGCGACAAAAACCCACAGCCACTATCGATTTGCAAGGCGGGCAGGGCGCTGGGCAGAAGCTTACGTCGCAGTCCCAGCGAGGCGGCTTGTTGACCGGGACGCCTCGCCCACACGGCATAGCTCGGCGAGAGCACGCCCAGCCGCGTGGTGTTGAGCCGAATCCACTTGTACTCATGCGCTGAGTCGACAAAACCGACTTCCGAAAGCGCCGAGGTCACCGCATGCGGCCACAGCGGCGCTTCGTTGTCGCTGGTCTGATCGTGAACCAAAAGCCCAACGATCGGAGCAGGCTCAAGCGCGCAGAAGCGACCGCCAGGCGTCAGCACGCGAAAGACCTCTTTGAGCAGCGCACCAAGTGGGCGGATGTGGTGAAGTGCGAGGTTTGCGACCACCAGATCGAAGCTGCCGTCCGAAAAAGGCAGATTGAGCGCATCAGCAATCGCACAGCGCAGCCCCGAAGAAGGGTCTTGGTTTGCCGCTGCCGCCGCCCACATCTGTTTCGGGACGGCATCAACGGCCCAGACCTCACTCGCAGACGCGGCGAGCAGCGCTTGGCTCAGCATGCATTCGCCGGCCCCAATCTCAAGGACTCGTTTGCCTGCCAGGTCTTGTCGGTCGAGCAGCCCAAGCGCGGAAACGAGGCCCAGCCCAGCGAACTGTCCTTGCCTTCGCCACGCAGCTTGCCGCGCGAGCTGAGCTGCAAGCTGCGAGGGATCGACCCGGTAGTAATCGAACTCCGCTTCAGCGCGCCACGCGGGCCGAGGAACCAGCAGACGCCGAAGGTTTTGTGCCCAGGTCCAGACGTGGCGTTTCAGCGGGGTTCGATTCACAGACGCACTTTCTGCCGCGCTTCCTCGAGCATCTTGGGATGTTCCGCCGGATCGGCCCAGCGAGCTTGTCCCTCGGGCGGCAGCCGGTCAATCGGGTCGAAGTAAAAGAAAAGCTGCCCAGGCTTGACCGCTGGCGCCGAGTACACCGACACGCCGGTTGTGCGATCGTAGTGCTCAAATGAGTGGGCATCGCGCTTGCCGCCACCGCCCGGCGCATCGACGACGAACATCGGCGTATTGAAGCCAGCCGTCGAGCCGCGGAGCTGCTTTTCGATATCAAGCGCCGCCTGCAGCGTCGTCCGCATGTCCTCGACGCCCTTCACCATGTCGTGGATGTAGACGTAGTAAGGATGGACATTGACGTATCCCAGCCGCTTGAGAAGCTGCCCCATCGTCGCCACCGAGTCATTCACGCCGCGGATCAGCACTGACTGATTGCGCACAAACACGCCGCGACCAAACAGCACCTGGATCGCGTCGTGGGTGATCCCGGTGATCTCGTTCGGATGGTTGAAGTGCGTGTGGAGCATCACGTCTTTGCCCAGCTTGCGGCCTTTGTCGACGACGTAGGTGAGCGCGTCGACCCACTCGTGATCGGTGAGCAGCTTCTGCGGCATGACCGCTGGGCCCTTGGTAGCAAAGCGCATCCGACGGATGTGGTCGATGCCGAGCAGTGCATCGCCAATTTCGCGTAGCTGCTGGGGTCGCAGATTGTAGGCATCACCACCCGAAATCACGATGTCCTCGAGCTCGGGGCGCGACGCGATGTAGGCAAACGCTTTGGCCCAGCGCTCCTCGTTGACTCGGAGCGTGAACTTTTCGACTTGCTTGGTATCGACACCGACGGCATAGCTGCGAGTACAGAAGCGGCAGTAGACCGGGCAGGTATCGAGCGCCAAAAACAGCGCCTTGTCGACGTAGCGGTGGGTCAGTCCCGGCGTCGGCGCATCGGCCCGTTCTCCGAGCGAGTCGAGCCCGAGCTTCGGATGGTCGGGCAGCAGCTTCGAGCGCACCGGAATGAACTGAATGCGCAGCGGGTCGCTATACGGATTGCTCCAGTCGATGAGGCTGAGCAGATACGGCGACACCCGAATGCTCATCGGCGCTTGCTC
>CAYTGC010000196.1:3234-9547 GCA_964437195.1 uncultured Myxococcales bacterium
GACACCAGCGACTGCACCGTCGCAAGGAGCTTGTCTGGGTTGGTGATCGTGTGCTTGGCCTGCCACTTGTGATCGATGAAGGTCTGTTCATCGACGCTGGCGTAGGCGGGAATGTGCGACCAGAAGCGGTCGCGACGCAGGTTGCGGTGCTGAAGCTGTTCCGGTCCGACGGCAGGCCGAAGCGCATGTGGCACATCCGAAGGAGAAATCACGGGCAGCTTGTGGGTCGTCTCATTGTCGTTCTGCATGGAAACACCGTCTGAGCCTTCTTGCGTCCAGAGGACGCGGGCTGTTTCGTGCAAGTCGTGGCGATCGCATCAGTGCCAGGTTCGGCCCCGACGCAGACACGGGCAGTGGCGTACCGCGCGAGGCTATACGTCAGGCTCGTGACGGATATTAGTAAGAAACCACACGACAATCTCTAGGATAGAGAAGCTAGCTGCTCAGTGTCAACCGCTGCAAACAGTCTATTCCCAGCGTCTACACTCTGCCTCGGCAAACCGCTGGTAGTCGCCCGCCAAAATCGCGGCCCGTGCACGGCGAACCAAGTTTAGGTAATACGTCAGGTTGTGCAGCGTTGCCAGACGAGAAAACAGGATCTCTTTGGCGATAAACAGGTGGCGCAGATACGACCGCGTGTAGCGTCGGCAGGTTTCACAATCGCACTCGGGGTCGAGCGGCGAGAGATCGCTCTGGTACCTGGCATTGCGAATGTTGACCTTGCCAAGCGAGGTAAAAAGCTGCCCGTTGCGCGCATTTCTCGTCGGCATTACGCAGTCAAACATGTCGATGCCAGACCCGATGGCAACCACCAGGTCACGCGGCGTGCCGACGCCCATCAGGTAGCGCGGCTTGTCACTTGGTAGCTCGCACGCGACGACGTCCAGCACTTCGTACATCGTCTGGATCGGCTCACCGACGGCAAAACCACCAAGCGCAAAGCCATCAAACGGCAGTGAGCAGATCTCTGCCATGTGCTGCCGTCGCAGATCGACATGGATGCCGCCTTGGACGATGCCGAAGCGTTTCTGCCTCCCGAGCGATTGCTTGCCATCGGTGAGCATCGGCGCTTCGACTGAGAGACAGCGCGAAGCCCACGCCGTCGTCCTTCGCATCGCAGCCTGCGCTTCGGCGGGAGGCGAAAGTCCCGGCGGGCAGTGATCGAACGCCATGGCAATGTCGGAACCGAGGATGGCCTGGACGCGCAGCGATTCCTCGGGCGAAAGCAGCCGCAGCGAGCCATCGAGGTGGGAGCGAAAACGGACGCCTTCGTCGGAGATTTTGACCAGACCGCCTTGCATTGCCGGACGTGAGCCCGCTTCTTGCGTCGATTGCCCGCTTGCCGCCATCGCCGCTCCGAGGCTGAAGACTTGAAAACCGCCCGAGTCGGTCAGCATTGGCCTCGGCCACGTCGTAAAGCGGTGCAGATCGCCGTGCGCCGCAATCACGTCCATTCCCGGTCGCAGCCACAGGTGATAGGTGTTGCCGAGGATGATCTGCGCACCAAGCTGCTCTAGTTCGGGGACGGTCATCGCTTTCACGCTGCCGATGGTACCGACGGGCATGAAGATCGGTGTCTCGACGACACCGTGGGGCAGGATGAGTCGTCCAGCCCGCGCTTTTTTGTCTTGGCCGTCCAGCCGATAGATTGGGCCTTCCGTCGTCGCTGTGGTTGGCGGCGCATGCTCGGTTGCGTTCGCCGAGCCGTTTGCAAGCGATGGATTCATGGCCAGCGCAGTCTACATCCGGCAGGGCAGCAGCATCGCGTCGCCGTAGCTATAAAAGCGATAACCCGATGCGATCGCGTGCTGGTATGCAGCCAGGATGCGCTCCCGTCCGACCATCGCTGCGACGAGCATCAGCAGCGTCGAGCGCGGCAGGTGAAAGTTTGTCAGCAGCGCATCGACGACGCGAAACGGGTACCGTCCCGACGGCTCTTGCGGATAAATAAACAGCCGCGACTGACCCCAGCCGGGATTTGGCGCAACCTGACCTGCCGCCGTCGCTGATTCGAGCGTTCTCACCACCGTCGTTCCGATCGCCAGCACCTTTCTGCCATCTCGTTTCGCGCGGGCAATCGCTTCGCAAGTCTCGTCGGGGATGTGGTATCGCTCGGCGTGCATGACATGCTTGGTCGGGTCGTCGTCGCGCAACGGCAAAAACGTCCCTGGCCCGACGTGCAGCGTCACGCTGTGCTTTTCGATCCCGCGCTGCGCAAGCTGGGCCAAAAGCTCCTCGGTAAAGTGCAATCCTGCCGTCGGTGCAGCGACGGACCCAAGCGCTTTGGCATACACCGTTTGATAGCGAGACTCATCGTCGCTGGGATCGGCTTCCCCGCTCTGCTGGCGCTTGTGGACGATGTAGGGTGGAAGCGGCAGCTCGCCCGCTTGCGCCAGGATGTCGTCAAACCGAACATCCGGCGGGAAATCGAGGATGGCGCGCCCTTCGCCCTCGACCATTTGGACCGTCAGCGCTCGACCAGGCAGTGGCTCGCCGGCACGATCCAGAAGCTGAAGCTTGGATCCGTCGCGAAGCGGCTTGCTGACGCGATACATTGCTCGCCAGCTCGAGTTTTTGCCGTCGGTCACAAATGGCTCAAGAAGCAGCAGCTCGACCCGACCGCCAAGCTGCCCATCAGGCCCGATTTTTTTCGCAAACAGTCGAGCCAAAAGGACCTTGCTGTCATTTACGACGAGCAGGGTCTTTGGGCCGATTTTTTCTGTGATCAGATCGGGCAGCGACGAAAATGTATGATGTGACAGCGCATCCGTCTCGACGAGCAAGAGCCGCGACCGATCTCGCCGTGAGGCTGGCCGGGTTGCGATAAGCTCGTCGGGAAGGTTGTAGTCGAAGTCGGAAGCGGAGAGCGAAGGCATCAGGCAGTTAGGTTCTCGACAGCACCGAGTGACGCTTGCCGTAGCTAAAGTAAATCACCAGGCCAATCGCCAGCCATGCAAAGAAGTTCACCCAGGTGGCCTTGTCGAGGCCGGCCATCATCCCGAGGCAAGTCGCCATGCCCAGAATCGGCACCACCGGGACGAGCGGTGTCTTAAACGGGCGCTCTCGGGTTGGATCGCTCTTGCGCAGCACCAGAACACCGAGGCAGACAAGCACGAAGGCAAACAGCGTTCCCATCGACGTCAGGTTGCCGGCCACTTCGGTGGACATCGTCGATGAACAAACCGCGACCACAGCTCCCGTCAGAATCGTCGAGCGGAACGGCGTCTGATACTTGGGGTGAACCTCGCTGATGCTCGATGGCAGAAGGCCATCGCGGCTCATCGCGAAGAACACGCGGGGCTGACCCATCATCATCACCATCACGACGGAACCAAGTCCTGCGAGCGCGCCAATCGAGACGAGCATCACACCCCACGAAACACCGACGCGGGAAAGAGCCAGTGTCACCGGCGCGGGGTCTTTTAGCTCGAGGTACGGCACCATGCCCGTCAGTACGCCTGCGACCAAGATGTAGAGCACCGTACAAACCACCAGCGACGCGATGATGCCGATCGGTAGGTCTCGCTGGGCGTTTTTGGCTTCTTCAGACATCGTTGTGACTGCGTCAAAGCCGATGTACGCAAAGAAGATGGTTCCGGCGCCTTGGACGATGCCCCAGGGACCGAAGGGCACAAATGGCGACCAGTTGGCGGTATTGAGGTGCGTCGCGCCGATGCCGATGAACAGCAGCACGGCGATGATTTTGATGAACACGATGGCCGATGTGGCGCGCGCGCTCTCTTTGACGCCAACGATGAGCAGCACCGTAATGACTGCGACGAGGAGAACCGCGGGAATGTTGAAGATGCCGTGGTGGACGATGCCTGCGGCGTCGGTCTGCGTGACCATGTAGCCGTTGACCCACTCGAACGGCAACTGGATGTGGAAGCCTTTCTCGAGGAACCGCACAAGATAGCCGGACCAAGAAATGGCGACGGTGATGGCTCCGACGGCGTACTCGAGGACCAGCGCCCAGCCAATGATCCAGGCGAACAGCTCACCGAGCGTGGCATAGGCATAGGTATACGCGCTTCCAGCGACGGGAATCATCGCCGCCATTTCCGCATAACACAGACCCGCAAACGCACAGCCTAGGCCCGAGAGCACAAACGACAGTACGACGGCGGGACCGGCTTTTGTCGCGGCGGCATTGCCGGTGAGGGCGAAGATACCGGCCCCGATGATGGCGCCGATACCAATCATCGTCAGGTCAAACGCCGATAGGGAGCGCTGCAAGCGACTTCCTGAGCTTTCTGCCTCGGCGATGACTTGGCTAATGGACTTGGTGCGAAAAAGCGGAGTCGGCACGGGTCCTCCTGTTTGGCGATATCACCGCCCCGGTGACGGCAGAATAAGCCACCTTACAACAGACCATCTTCGGCGCGGCGGAAAAACGTCGGTACGCTCACTGCTTCTCGAGAGCTGTGGCTGATTCTGCATCAGGCCTATGACGTCGGGGACGGCTCACTCGGATGGCGATAGAGCACAAACGTGAAGGTTCCGGCGAGCCAGGCTTCTCCTCGCTCGTAGCTGACCTTCGGCTCGATGTGTTCGTCGACGACGTGGGCGCAGCTGCCGTGGAGTCGAACCACTTCCTGCCTGATCCGCTCGCTGGCGTGGACCATCAGGTCGTCGTAACAGTGCGCCCACAGCTCGTCGCGGCCCAGGCTGGTGTTCGGAACAGCAGGACTGGTTGCATCGACGAGATATTCGCCGACCGCATCGTCGCTTAGAGGAGGGAGTTCACGTCGAAAGTAAACAAGCTTGGGAGGGGTCGTCGCACTCATTGCTAGAAGTCGTCGTCGTCGTCTTTTCCGCCCTTGATCGACTGCAGCAGGGTGTAGGCGGCCTTGACCTTGGGATGGCTCGGGTTGTTGCCGAACATCTGCATGACCTTGCGGCAGTTGTTGCGCGCCTGGCCTGGGTTCTTGGCGACCATGCCCTTGGCAGCAGCGAGCAGCTGATCGGCTTGCGCATCCTTGGCTGGATCGCCCCCGCCCGCTGCGGGCTTGGCCGCGGTTGCGCTGCCGCCCGCTTTCGACTGAAGCCCGGAGATCTTGCCGCTGAGGAATCCCGATAGACCGCCGCCCAGCCGCTTGTCTGCCGTTTGCGCGGCTTGGTACGCAGCGATCGCGTCCTTCGGATTGCTGCCTTCAGACTTTGCCGCTTTTTCCGTCTGCGCTTTGACTTCTTGAATGTCCTTGATCGTCGCTGCTGCTTTCGGATTCTTGCTTGCCTGAAGCGCCGAAATCGCACCTCCAAAGTCGCGGCCTCGGTACGCTGATGCTGCCTGTTTGTTCGAGTCGAGATCGCCACCCGCCGCTGCTGGGGCCGCTTCGGCCTTCTTCACCGGCTCGGCTTTCTTTACAGGCTCCGGTCGTTCCACTTTTTCGGGCTTTTCGGGCTTTTCGGGCTTTTCGGGCTTTTCGGGCTTCACCGGCTCTGTCGCTGCAACCTGGGTCGGCTCTTCCGTCTTCGTGCCGCTAAGTCGTCCCTTGAGTTCCAGCAGTTCAGTGCTTTCCGGATCGATTTCCAGGCCCTGACGGACGCGATCCATCGCCCCAGACGAATCGCTCTTCGCGAGCGAGTTGGCCTCGGACACCAGCGCCTTGATGGCCTCGCGCCGTGCCAACCGAGCCTGCTGCTGCGCATCCTCATACAGCGTCGATTCCTTCGGCACTTTCTCAAACTCTTTGAGCGCTTCGGCATAGCTGCGCTTGTCGAGCGCCCGTTTGGCTGCCTCGAGAGCCGCCGCCATTTTCGCTTCGCTGTCACACAGCTCGATGTAGCGCTTGAGGACGGCTGAATCGGGCGCTTTTTCCGCCGCCGCTTGGAATGCTTTTTTGGCGTCGTCGTAATGGCCAGCGGTGAAGTTCTTCGTGCCGGCGACGTATTGGTCCAGCACCGCATCGAGCGCCTTGCCGCCACCCGACGAGCGCAATGCCGAAGTGAGACCCAGTCCAATGCCGCCCAGCAGCAGCACGCCCGCGAGCGCCCCAAGATAGACGCTCCGCTTGCGACTGTCACCGAGGAATCCGAGCGGTCCGCCCGCCGAGCCTTCGCCACCCATCGACATCGACTGTGACTGCAGAGACGCCGGCGTTCCGGTCATCATCGGCGGTGACGCGACCGCTGACGTGGGAGGTGACAGAGCGGGCGGCATGCCCTGCTGCTGCGGCATAAACCCCTGCTGCTGCGGATACCCCGACTGCGGCGGATAGCCCATCGGTGCCCCAGCATACGAGCCCATCGGTGAGGGCATCATCGGCTGCTGCATCATCGGCTGCTGCATCATCGGCTGCTGCATCATCGG
>CAYTGC010000197.1:0-9482 GCA_964437195.1 uncultured Myxococcales bacterium
TTTGTGTGTTCGTTGCGCTCATGTGGAGACCAGAGCTGTGTTCTTGCCTGGCATCTCTGTGAATGATTCCTTCGTGATGTGCCGCAGCAAGGGCGGACAGGACGGAGTTCCCGAGGGATAGCGTTTCCTGGACCGTGAGCGGCTTGCGCACGAGGCGCTGACTAAGGTCTTCGCCATCCAGCCATTCCATGACCAGAAACGGGGCCGCCTCGCTGGTGTATCCGTGTGCTCGATAGCCCACGATGCCAGGATGCGTCAGTGTGGCAAGGACAGCCGCCTCCCGTTCAAATCGTATCTGAGCCGCCGGTTCATCCGACTGAGCAAACAGCTTCAGTGCACATGGCTCCTGTGTCCGTTCATCCAGCGCCAGGTACACCTCTCCCATTCCACCGCTGCCGACCTTGCGCTGCAAACGGAATCGATTGCCAATCAGACGCGTCTCTGGAATCGCGATGCTGACGTCGTGCAGCGTCATGCTGTTTCCAGCCGACGATTCCGAAGCCATTCTGAGATGTCCAGGATCGCCGTGCGAGCCGCTCTGATCATGGCACTGATCTGGATGAAACCGTGGATCATTCCATCGTAGCGGCGCAGAAGTACAGAGACGCCGGATTCCTGAAGCTTCACTGCGTACGCTTCTCCCTCATCGCGCAGAGGATCATACTCTGCGGTAAGCACGAAGGTAGGAGGAAGCCCAGATGTATTCTGCGCGAAGAAGGGAGACACACTGGGATCGCGGAGCTGAGCGCCACTGGAAAGATAGTGACCAGCGAACCAATCCATGGCGCCTGCAGTCAGTAGGAATCCATTCGCAAATTCCTTTTTTGATGCGGTTTCATGGTGGTGACCCGTTGCTGGGTAGATCAGAACTTGACCTGCCGGAAGCGGCATTCCGTTGTCAAATGCTCGCTGACAAACAACCGCAGACAGATTGCCACCTGCGCTGTCTCCTCCAACATAAAGCTGCGCTGGGTCGATTCCAAACTCACTCGCATGCGCACGAATGTAGTGAAATGCGGCCTCTGCATCATCGACTGCCGCCGGGTATTTGTGTTCCGGTGCCAAGCGATAGTCCACCGAGATCACTTTGAATCCAGACGCATTGGCGAGCGAACGACAGAGTCGGTCATGGGAATCAAGACTCCCAATCACCCAGCCACCACCATGGAAGTACACGACGGTTGGTTGTGCGGCCCCGGAACTGGGCGAGTAGACACGAATGGGAATGTTCCCATGTGGACCGGGAATCGTCAGGTTGTGAACTTCCGTGACTGGCTCGGCGGGAAGCTCCAGCATCGCGATTGCGTTCATGCGCTCGCGCGCCTCCGCGACGGTTGAATTCTCATACGGAGGTAGGTTCGCCGCCTGGAGCATGTCTAAGAATGCTTGGGATTCAGGATCTAGGGACATCCTTTCAGTATTTTACACCGTCGCTGATCCAGCAAGCAGATTCCTCGGTTGTTGCAAAAATAGACACTACCTGAGTCGTGCGACTTCGCAGCGAAGGATGCGCTGGAGGATTGCGATCGTACAGCCGTAGGTACTCTCCACACCAAAGTAGCTAAGGCTCTTCGACAGGAGGCTCTGTCGGCGGGAATAAGGCGTGTCTGATGCGTAGTGCAGGAGTCCAACCTCAAACGGGGTGCTGTTGGACAGGTGCACGATCTCGTTTTTGGGGTGGCGACTGGGGTTGACGACTTCGTAGATGGCCGAAAGATATGGACCAGCCTCCATCTCGAGCACCGTGTATCCCTCATGGTAGAAGCTCCCCATGTAGGCGCGGTTTTGCAAAAATGCGCTTCGCACCGTGAGCGCTTTCTGATTGTCGAGCACCGTTCCGTGTTCGAGATACGGCTGCACATCCGACGAAACAAAGCAGTTGCGGAGTAGGTAGGTATTCAGGGAGTGTTCGTCGTGAACCACAGACGATATCATCACATCGCCGACTCTACCGTTCAGGGTCGCGGCTTTGCCCATGACGTAGATGCCGCGCACTTCTCCTACGCCCTGAGCCAAACGGGACAGGAGGTGGTAGGCAGCCATCCCAAGTGGGTAGTCGATGTTTAGGATGATCGCTTCACTGTTCCTAAGTAGCTCAAAAGAATCAGAAAGTCCGTCGGTGAGCAAGCGCGGATCGACCCGCTCCTTGCGCAGATTGGCGATCTGAACAAGCTGCGCACTCACATCGATCCGACCTGGGCTTTCCACCGAGTCAATGCCGCTTTCCGAATCAAACATCCGCACCCGATCGCGATGATCGGCTCCAAACGGATCGTGGAGGAATGACCGCAAGAGGTAGTAGAGAAGGTTGTCCACCTTGGCCTCATTGCCGATGCGCTGGGCTTCGGAGAGGGATTCCGCAAGGTGTTCCGGATTCCTTCTTGTGGCAAAGTCCATGAGCTGTTCGCGGTGCAGACGAGCGTAGCCACCAAGCAGGTTGACCACAGAGTGGCTGTTGGAAGACACGAAGTAGACCGCGGGACGGCGAGGACGACTGGGGCGGAGGTACTGTGGCTCGATTCCGCTCCACCACCTTTGCGCGGCGCGTTGATACTGGGAATAGGAACCGACCAGCAGTCGCACCCGCAGATCCAAATCGCGCTGTGCCATTTCACGCAGACCGTCGAAGAGTGACTCGCCCAGCGCAGCGCGCAGGGTCTTCATGCCACTCTCATCGAGAGACAAGATCTTGGCCAGATCGTCAAAGTCGATCTGAATGGGAGTCTTTCTGTCCTCCGTCTCTGGGGCTGAATCTGAATCCGGGTGATCACTCGCTGATGCAAGCCGACGACCCAATTCACTTGCATGAAGCAGGTGATGCAGCTTGTTCCACTCGATCTGAAATGCAGTCAGGATTGGGACCAGATCATCAATGTCGCTGATGCTGGTCACAAAAGCCGCCAGCGTATCGCCGCCGTTCCAGCGCAGTGGTCGTCGCCGTCCGCGGGTGGTGACCGGCTGCCAGTCTCGCACCTGAAGCCCTGCGGCTTCAAAGTGCTCGTGCGACTGGCCCATCACAATCCGCCGCACCACGAACATGCAGGTCGGTAAACGGGCTGAGCTATACGCAAACGCGGCGACATCCGGGGCAGGATCGCGGCTCCCTTCGTGCAAACTTGAGTTGCTAAAAATGTGCGCTTCCTCGAATGCCCGGACCCGGACTTCCCCAGAGCTTCGTAGCAGCGAGTAGTACGTACGGATGTAAAGATCGATCTCTTCGCTGGTGGTTCGCGGGGGATGCCGGTCCAAAGAAATACCTCCGAGGATTTGCTGAGTAATGGTGGGCTTCTGTGTAAGGAGGATCTTGGTGGTCGGTCAATGGGCAACTCGAAGTTTGTCAGAAAAACCGGCGGGAACCCGCGCAGCAATTGGTATCAGATTCGCAACAGTTCGTTGCTTGAATGACCCCTAGTGCAAATTTTGAAGACAATTATTCTGACAGCTAGTAATGAAGCCAGCGATTCGGCTTCCCCAGCGCGGCCCGAACGGCACGGAGGCAGTTGAAAATGACCAGAGCACAGCATTCCTCGATGGGAGGGCAGGCGTCGCGTCTGCCGGTGGTGTACCTGCCCCACGGAGGCGGTCCGTGGCCGTTTGTCGAGATGGGGCTCGATGCGGCAGAGCTTGCGTCGCTGGCCGCGTATCTTCGTTCGGTTCGCTCGGTGCCGCAAACGACGCCGAAAGCACTGCTCGTGATTTCCGCGCACTGGGAGGAATCGATTCCGACGGTCATGGCGGGGCAAAAGCCGCCGCTCCTGTTCGATTACTACGGTTTTCCTCCTGCGTCGTATGAGCTGTCTTGGCCTGCATTGGGGGACACTCAGCTCGCGGCGAGGGTGCAGGCTCTCCTTCTCGGTTCCGGCATTCCCTGTGGTCGCGATGAGACTCGCGGGTTTGATCATGGAACATTTGTTCCTCTGCTGCTGACCTATCCGCAGGCAGAGATTCCGACCGTGCAGCTGTCGCTGCAGAAGGGACTCGATCCGGCGCAGCATGTGGCGATTGGGAAGGCGCTGGCTCCACTGCGCGATGAAGGGGTGTTCATCATCGGGAGCGGAATGTCGTTTCACAACATGCGTGCGTTCGGGTCGCCGAGGGCCCGCGAGCTATCGGCACCGTTTGATGCCTGGCTAAAGCAGGCGGTTCTGCTGCCTCCCGAAACCCGTGACGCGCGGCTGCTGAGCTGGGCTACTGCTCCTTCAGCGAGACAGGCCCATCCACGAGAGGAGCACTTGCTGCCGCTTTTGGTGATTGCGGGCGCAGCCGGTGATTCTCTGGGAGTCCTCGCGTACGAAGGATCGATGATGGGAGCCCGCCTGTCGGCGTTTCACTTTGGGGTGTGAGTGCCATGGTGGTTACAGAACGGGGGACGGAATGTGGTGGGCAGCGGCCAGCGCGAGCAGCTCTGCATTTTCCTGTAGCTTGTACAGAAAGTCTCTCTTGATTTCGATGCGTGTGATCGCGGAAGACTGTCGTACCAGTCGATCTTGTCCTTCACGCAGGAGTGACACTGCGGACTCTGTTTGTCCTAGCTGCAGTCGAACTTTCGCCAGGGCTTGATACACGAGCCCTTCGTCTGTACCTGCCCGACCCAGGTTCTGCAGAATCGAAAAACTCGACTCTGCTGCCTGTTGCGCTGCCGCAATCTCTCCTCGCGCAAGTTCGATCTGAGCAAGCCAAGCCAGTGCTCGCAGCTGAAAGCGGCCGAGACCTTCCAGTCGCTCGCACGCAGAGGTAGCGGCTGTCCGTGCATCGTCCAATCGTCCCAGCGAATAGAGGATGCGGCACAGGTTGATGCGGCAGACTCCTTCCTGTCGTGCATCGCCAAGGTGCGTCAGTTCTTTGAGCGCTTCCAGACAAAGGAGAAGCGCTTCCTCGCTGCGATTCTGGCGCCATACGGACACTGCCAGCGCGGATCGGGACACGCCAAGAACGCGCAGCAGTCCGAGTGTGGACGCGACTGGGATCACTTGCCGTAGCAGTCGTTCCATTCGTGCAAAGTCAGCAATGTCCGAGCAAAACAGGGCGGTATCCAGGCGTTGGGAACATGCTGCGCGACGATCTCCGATCTGTTCCAGCAGGTCAGCGGACTGTTCAAAGTAGTCCGGACAGAGATCAATTTTCCACTCGAACGCTGCCCGATTGGCGCGCATGGCGTACATGTATGCCAGCAGCAGTGGCGGCTTGGGATTCGGATCTTGCGCCACGATCGACTCGAGGCGTTCGAGCAAGGCAATCGCTTCTCCATATCGTCCGGCGATGTAGATCTGCATGCCAAGACGGACTGTGCTCGCCACCGCCAGCGGAAGTGACTCCGTACTGGACGGTTGAAGGGAGTCGAGAAGGGCCAGCAGTTGTTTGCCGAGCTGACTCAATCGATCGTGCAGAAGGAGTCTTCCCGATCCGATGGAGATGGCATCTACGGCACGATGCCAGGCGGTGCTTCCTGTTTGCAGAAGCTGGGTCGCTGTTTCTGCGGCATCGATGGCCTGGCGGTATTCTCCGAGCCACTGATGCGCTTCGGCCTGCATGGCAAGCAGATTGCCGCGAGCGGTTCCTCGGGCACCGAGCAGAAGCGCGCGGTCCACGTACTTTAGGGCGGCCCGGAAATCGTTTCCCGATAGCGATTCGCTCACGACCTGTTGCAGAAAGTGGACTGCTTGTTCTGCAGATCCACCGCTTGCAAAGTGCTCCGCCAAGACCATTGCATCCGTCTCACCTGCGCTGAGCAGGTACTCTGCGGCAAGTCTGTGACCCAGCAGTCGATCGTCGCTGGTAAGCATCGAGTACGCAGATTCCTGAATCAGTGCGTGCGTGAATAGGAACTCTTCGTCACCAGAGAAACGACACGGGGTGCGGGCGCGAACAAACTCCTTGTTTTGCAGCGTCACGAGCGCGCGGTTCAGGTCCGCTTCACCCTGATCTGTCTCGGAACTCTTGGCCGTCAGCCCCAACATCTTGATCAGGCCGCCGCGATAGAACGCACGACCAAAGACGCTTCCTGCGCGCAACACCCGTCGTGACATCGCATCGAGCTTCAAGATGCGGGACTGGACCATCGACAACACACTTTCAGGAAGCTCTGGATCTGGGCCGTCAGACGTGGCTCTGAGCAGCTCTTCAAGAAAGAACGGATTGCCGGCGGCTCGTTCCGCAAGAGCCGTCAGTTTGTCAGGCTCGACCCGGTTTCCCAGAATGCCGCGTGCGATCTTCTCACACGCCCTTTTGGACAGAAGCTTGAGCGGAATCTTGATGATTCCGATCTGATCCCACAGCTTCGGGAATAGCTCATGTACGTGCGGACGCGACAGCGCCAGAACCATCAAGGACCGATCTTTGTGGGTTCGCAAAGCTGTGTCGATAAGCTGCACGGTTGGGAAGTCCCCCCAGTGCAGATCCTCAAAGACCAGGAGCAGCGGATTTTTATCCAAACATGCGCTGACCAGGTCGAGAAAGGCAAAGCGAAGCTGGTCTCCCATGAGCACGGGATTGCTGCGTGCAGCAACGAGCGCAGGCGAAGGTTGTTGGCCTGGCGGTATTCCTAGCAGTTCGCCAAGAAACTCTTCGATCCGGGACTGATCACCTGATGCAACCTTGGTCCTGACAAAGTGGCGCAGCTGTTGACGCTGGGAATCTGCAGACATCCGGTCGGTGAGTCCTGCTGCGCGGCGAAGCGCTTGCGCGAGGAGTTGAAACGGGGAACCTGCGCTGCTCGGATCTCCTGCTCCGATCCATACTTCCACGTCAGGATGTGCATGTGCCGCTTGCCGCAGAAACTCGTGACAGAGACGTGACTTTCCCATGCCAGGCTCAGCGGTGATAAGCACCGCCGTTGCTTGGGAGTCCTCCTGACAGGCTGCAAGTGCCGACGCGAGCTGTGCCAGTTCTGTATCCCGTCCGGAAAAGGGGGACACTCTGCCGAGAACCCGAAGCTCATCGCGATGCGTCTCTGGCTTCAGTTCCCAACCGCCGCCGTGTCGCTCAAACTCGAAGCGAGAGAACAGCATCCGGCGCAGGGATTCATCGACCAAAATGGGTGTTGGGGTCGATTCAGTGGTCGCGCCACGCTGCGTAGTTTTCTCAGCCCACGCGTCCAGCAGCTCGCCTGCTCGCTCGAGGGCCAGTGCGTCCAAGCGATTGCGCACCAGATCTGTCTGCCCAAAGCAAATCGCGATCGGAGTGCCTGGGTTGTGGGAGCGGAGTTCGAGTGCACAGAGTGCTGCCAACTCTGCTTGTTCGGCAGCCGTTGCCATCCCATCGAGCAGCAAGATCTGGGTTCCGTCCGCCAGTGTTTCACGACGTGCGGAGTACGCCTGCGCAGTGGGTGCGATCGTGTCCTCGGCGTCGCCTGAAGGCATCAGGACCGAGGTTTTTTCGAGTGCCAGATCGACCTGATTCGGTCGAAGAACAATCATCGAAAGCCAGCGCAGCTCGCGATGGGTTAGCGCGGTTGGCTGACTCGGTCCGGCCACGACCAGGATGTCTCTGTCGATGAGGATCGCTGAGAGAGCATCTTGGACAGCCTGAGCGCTCTGCGGCCTATGCCGAGGTTCTTTGGCCAGCAATGATTCAATGAGCTGGCACAGTGCGGGAGGCAGCTCAGGACGACGTTCGCTGAGCTTGGGGGGCTCTTCAAAGAGTATCTTTCCCAGCGTGCCCATTGGATGGGAACTCTGAAACGGCGAATTTCCAGTCAGGCACTCAAACAGAACAACACCAACGGAAAACAGATCTGATCGAGCATCTAGCTGCTTCAGTCCGCGAAGCTGTTCGGGAGACATATACTCTGGCGTTCCGAGCACTGAACCCGTTCGGGTGTGCGCGCTAGGTGACTTCAGCCGCGCCACACCGAAATCCAGAATCTTGGTGCGTGTCGGATCACCTTCAACCAAAAACAGATTGGCCGGTTTTAGATCGGCCAGTCTGTTTCCGTGTGATCGACGGAAAATCGTAAAGAACGGTGCTACGGATATCGGAGTGTTGTGGGCGGACAGATGCCTGCATCTGGCAACCCGTGTGGATCCCCTACAGCGGGTTTGATGCGAAGCAAAAGACGCAGACTCCATCGACCGCAGCTCGCCCGAGCGGGACGGCGGTCGTGGACAACGGACCTGTTTTGCGTCAGGTGTTAGCCGACGCGGTAGCGACGCTCGACCTGTACGGTGGCCCGGATGGCGATGGTCCCTGCTTCAACAGGGGTTCCCATCTCAAGCGATTTGCTGCGGAAGACAGAGCCACCGCCCGCGGACGTGATTTCGATGAGGTGCGGTGGATCAAGACGCGCACCGAGCGCTCCGGCAACGATCTGCGCGGAACGGTCTGCGGCTTTGACCGCCGCCGCCAGCGCTTGTTCTCGCATCGCGTGATCATCTGCCACGGTGAAACGGATTCCTGATGCCACATTGGCACCGGCCGATACCGCTGTGTCCAGGACCTTTCCTGCCAGGCCAACGTCGCTGCGGATCCGCAGGGTGTCTTCAACGCGGTAGCTCACGATCTGTCCGCGCGTCGGGCTCTTTTCGTCGTTGTCGTAGACTGGCGAAACGGAGAGACCACTGGTCTGCAGCGACGAACTCGGAATGCCGAGTTGTTTGATCTGCGCGATCACGTCGCTCATTCGCTGCGCATTCGCTGCGACCGCTTCTCCGGCAGTCTTGCATTCGGTCACGACTCCGACATCAAGCTCGGCAATGTCTGGCTTCGCCGTGATGACGCCTTCTCCCGATAGCTTCAGCGTTCCAACTGTTTCAGTGTGTTCTTTTCCGGTCATGTGGTGCTCCTTGGGCGCCCCTGGGCGCCGATCAGAAAGATTCGGCATCTTGCAGGGCTAATATAAGGCGTCCCTGAGCGCATGTGCTGGTTTTGTCGGATCTGCGATGAGACGTAAATTTGATCTGCCCGGCAGGGGATGTCGGACAACGCAGGCGGGTATCTACGGTTGTGTGCGAACGCAGCTGGGACGCCGGGAAGGAGGCAGGACCGTAAGAATCGATGTTATGTGGCCGAGAGACGGCTCCGGAAGAACGCAATCTCTTTGTCCCATGTGGACCGGACTTCCTTTTCAATTGTTGCTTCCAGCAGCCCACCGAGCCCAAAGATGTTGCCAGTCGCAAATACCTCATCCCGACGGGTGCACTGACCGCTCCCGGCATCGCTGATGCGGATGGTTCCGTTGCTCGAGACGATGCCTTTTTTGTCTCCCGGCTGGACCATTTTCCATGTCCAGAGCCCTGTGTTGCGATCGACAGTGGCATGTTGCTCATAGGAAAACGCACCACCAACGATCTTGGCGATCGGTGCGGGCAAGTTGAGCTTGGGTTGGAGCAGCAGCTTGCGCGAATTGCTGTCGCTGTGTAGCACTTGGAACGACGCAAAGCCGAGCGCGTCAAGATACAGCGCGCGAGTATACTCTGCATCAAGATACAAGTCCCAGTATCGGTCCGGAGTGCAGGGGAGGGTCCAGCTATTCGTAATCTGTTTCA
>CAYTGC010000198.1:0-9411 GCA_964437195.1 uncultured Myxococcales bacterium
GTGGTGATTGTCCTCTTCGCTTTGCCCGGCTGTGCTATAGAGCCGCACCGCGCAAACAAAATGCGAGGTAGCCATCGTATCATGCTGGCCGACTTCGCAGGAACGACCGCCGCTGCGCTGATTTGAATCCGAGGCCCTTTGCAACATGCCCAAGAGATCTGATGTCCGCAACATCGCCATCGTCGCTCACGTCGACCATGGCAAGACCACCCTCGTTGATGGCCTCCTCAAGCAGGCCGGTTCGTTTCGTCGTGGTGAGGTCATCCACGAGTGCGCACTCGACAACAATGAACTAGAGCGCGAGCGCGGCATCACGATCCTGTCGAAGTGCACGGCGATTACGTACAAAGGCACGCGGATCAATATCGTCGACACGCCGGGCCACGCCGACTTCGGTGGCGAGGTGGAGCGCGTGCTGATGATGGTCGACTCGGTGCTGCTCCTTGTCGACGCCTTTGAAGGTCCGCTGCCGCAGACGCGGTTTGTGACCAAGAAAGCGTTCCAGCTTGGACTGCGTCCCATCGTCGTCATCAACAAGATCGATCGCGATGGCTGCAATCCGCAGGCGACGCTCAATGCGGTCTTTGATCTGTTTTGTGCGCTGGATGCGACCGAAGAGCAGCTCGACTTCCCGGTGATTTACGCGTCGGGCCGCAACGGCTACGCAATCAAAGAGCTGACGGACGAAAAGACCGACCTGATGCCGCTGCTCGACATGATCGTCAAGAGCGTGCCCGCACCGGAAGCCGATGTCGATGCCGCGCTGTGCATGCAGGTGGCGACGCTCGACTACGACGACTACCTTGGCTACGTCGCGATCGGTCGAATCACCGCTGGCAAGATCGCCATGGGCGACCGGGTGCTGCTCAGCCACAAGAACCAAAACGAGCAGTTCCGGGTGCAGAAGCTCTTGGCCTTCCAAGCGCTCAAGCGGTTCGAGATTGGCGAGGCCAGCGCCGGTGACATCGTCGCAGTGACCGGCATGAGCGAGCTGAACGTCGGTGAAACGATCACATCGATCGAGTCGCCGAACATTTTGCCGATGCTGACGGTCGATGAGCCGACGATCACGATGCAGTTTATTGCCAACAACGGGCCATTTGCGGGCTCGGAAGGCAAGTACGTGACGACGCGGAACATCCGTGAGCGATTGTGGAAAGAGCTCAAGTCGAACGTCGCGCTGCGGGTCGAGGAGACTGAATCGGCGGATACCTTCAAGGTGTCGGGTCGCGGTGAGCTGCACCTGTCGGTTCTGATCGAGACGATGCGGCGCGAAGGCTTCGAGATGTGTGTGTCGCAGCCACAGGTCATTTACCGCGAAGGACCGGAAGGCAAGCTCGAGCCCTACGAAGACCTGCTGGTCGATGTAGATGATCCATTTGTCGGCGTGGTGATCGAAAAGCTGGGGCGACGCGCGGGCCGGATGCGGGACATGGGTCCGTCGGGACTTGGGCGGACGCGGATCGAGTTCGTGATTCCGTCGCGCGGTCTTATCGGCTACCGCAACGAGTTTTTGACCGATACGCGCGGCACCGGAATCCTAAACCACAGCTTCCGCGAGTACGCGCCGTACGCAGGGCCGCTCAAGGGTCGTCCAAACGGCGTGCTGATCGTTCAGGAGCCGGGCGAGACCAACACCTATGCGCTGTTCTATCTGCAAGAGCGCGGGATTCTGTTCACGGGAACCGGCGAGCGTGTCTACGCCGGACAGATCGTTGGTCAGCACTCGCGTGACAACGACCTGATCGTGAATCCGAACAAGACGAAGAAGCTGACCAACATCCGCACCACAGCGGCGGATGAAAAGCTGTTCCTAACCCCGCCGCGGATCATGTCGCTCGAAGCGGCGCTTGAGTTCATCAACGATGACGAGCTTGTGGAAGTGACTCCCAAGTCGATCCGTCTGCGCAAGCGCTACCTGGATCACAACACCCGCAAGCGCTTCGAAAAAGTCGCCGCTGCCGTTGCCGAGGACTAGTTATAGCGAAGTCCGCTGAGCCGTCTTTTCTTGCAGCTGGGATCGGACCCAGTGGTGATAAGAGACGGACTGTCCATCGACTACGTAGCGACTCTTTTCAAACTGCATCCCACCCCCGAAGTCGGCCAGTGCATGGTTGCGCTGCACCGCGAGAAGGTTGTTTTCCTTCCGCAGAGGCCGAAAGTTCTTAAAACCTCCGCCCTGACTTTCTCCGCCACGCTCGTTCTTTTCCGACAGCGTTCCATGGGTGAGGAATCCGTCTGGGTGGCCATCAAAGGTCAGCACTTGTCCATCGGCGCGGAGTCCGTACACCACAAGGACGTGTCCGTTGGGATCGTAAAACATGGTGCCGGGATGGATGGCTTGGCGGCTGACCGTGGTCTGGTAGAAGTCGGAATCCTCGACGCTGTGCGCTGAACGGAAGAAGCCGGAATGCACCGCGCTGCTGAGTCCCTCCAGGAGTTTTCTGGGCGTCGCAAACTCATGCCAGAAGCGGACTCCTTTGGGCAGTGCATCACGGTAGTAGCGCGCATCACGGCCTCTTCCCGTCATCTCTTTGGTGAAGCGGAAGGGAAGGTCATGAACGTAGGAAAAGTAGGCGCGCAGGATGTACGGAACGTCGGCGCAGTCGGCGCGGAAGCGGAGTCCGTGTGAAAAGGCTTCCGGCAGTGGATTTATCGCAGGATCATTGAGACACGCCGCGAGGGTTCGGCAGCGGTTTTCGGCGATCCTCTCACCAAGCGTGGCGATAAAACGGCTGTACGCGATTTCCTTGTCTTCGTTCCACTCGTTGTGTCCAGACCACGCCTGGGCTGTCGGCGTATCGATTTTGCTGCTGGCCAGCGTGAGCGCCGGTGCGCTTGGCTTTGCGTTCTGGAGAGTCGGAACCGGACGGGGCCGGGCAGAGGTTGGGTTTGGGGTGGACAAGTTGGAAACCGCAAGCAATCCCACCATCGCGAGCCAGCTTCGCTTGTTCATATGGATCAGTGTTATTCTCGATCTGGGAAACGGAAGGTCGATCAGGCAAAAAAAGTGAACGCCTGAATCGGCGGAAAAGGTACGACAGTAGATGATGCAGAAGGGGGCTCTGCGCGCGAGAAGGGTCGTGCCGCATTTTCTGCTGGTGGCGGTCGCTGGGGCCGGTGTCTGGCTGGGGTCGGAGTGGAAAGCCCCGCTTGCACAGAGCTGGCCTGCCGAGCGGGTCTGGAACGACAAGCTGGAAGAGGAATACTCGGAGTTTGTCGCACGGCTTGGGCAAGCAGTGGCGCAGCGGCGCTGTCGGAAGCTAGATGCGTGTCTGCGCGACCCGAGTGCGAATCTGCTCTACGAAGCACAGACGGATCCGTCGCTGGTGCTCGATGTCGACTGCGGAGACCTTCCGTACGTACTGCGGGGCTACTTTTCGTTTAAGAAGCACCTGCCGTTTTCTTTCGTCTGCGCCGTCGATGGTGTGGGTCCGCACGTTCGCTACATGTCCCAGGTGGTTCCGACCAAGCACTGCGCTTGGCAGAACTACCAGACGCCGCGCGACGTGTTTTCCTCGCTGAACAACTCGGTCCACTCTGGAATGTACCGGATGGCCCCTGATGTCGAAGGAGCAGACTTCTATCATGTCGGGCTCCATCGAAGAGGTGTTCGGCCCGGGACCATCTACTATGATCCGAATGGACACGTACTCACCGTCGCAGACGTTCGAAATGATGGCAGCGTCTATTTGATGGACGGACACCCGGATGGGAGCCTGACTTGGAAGCGCTTTGGGGCGGCCTTTGCACTCGGTGGGCGCAGCCAAGGGGGTGGGTTTAAGAACTTCCGACCGATCTACCTGGAAGGGCGCGAGATTCGCCGTGCGCGCAATGAAGAGCTTCCGCTTTTCGACGGACAGATGCAGTGGGACAAGAGTCTGTGGCCTCTTTTGGCAGGGCAGGGAAGTTATCACGCGCTGGTCAAACAGAGACTCTCTCTTTCGACGATGCCTGATGCGGTGATGGATTTTCGCGAGTCGATTCAAGCGCTCTGCCGCGATGTGCAGGAGCGGGTGGATTCAGTGCAGGAAGGGGTGCAGGCAGGACTGTCTGTGAAACCGCATCCAGGGGAGCTTCCGCCGAACATTTATGGTGCGAGTGGTGAGTGGGAACAGTACGCCACTCCGTCGAGAGATGCGAGACTACGGGCGGCTGTGCGCGAGATGTATGATCTCGTGAGTGCGATTCCCAAAGACAGTCCGCTTGTGCCGCAGCTTCGCAAAGTCTGGGCAGAAGAACGTCGCAAGCCGGAGTGCCGCCTGTCGTATCAGAACTCGCAGGGGCGGGCGGTTTCCATTGCGCTTGGGGATGTCCTTGCGCGCATCTACGCGCTGAGCTTCGACCCGTATCACTGTCCAGAGCTGCGCTGGGGAGCGACGGCGAACAGCGAGGAAGGCAAGAGCTGCCCGGAAGATGCCAAGAAGCTGGAATGGTACGAAAAGGAGCAGCGGCTGCGTCAGCGGATCGACCGAGAGTATGGTGCCCCGACACCGCTTTCGAGCGGTCCAGAGACGGCGGCTCCGATCGATTTTCGCGTGATCCTGGGCGTCGAATAGGAATCCAAAACGCAACGTCTGGTTGTGGTACTTTTTTTCGGCTCTGGCGGAAAACGTGTTGAGCCAACCAAAGAGGAATCACAATGCGGACACTTTCGGGACTGATGTTTGCTCTTTCGCTTTTCTTGGCCCCGGCGGCCGTGACGGCGGAGGCGGGTCGGTGCAGCTTTGATTCGGACTGCGGTGGCGGCGTCAAGTGTCGCGGTGGTCGCTGCGCCACAGCGGCAGGCGGCACTTGCAGCTTCGATTCCGATTGCGGTGGCGGCAAGTGTCGAAGCGGCAAGTGCGCAAACTCTCCCGATGGGTCGTGCAGCTTCGATTCCGACTGCGGCGGTGGCAAGTGCCGAAGTGGCAAGTGCTCGGCGGCGGCGGGTTCCTGTTCGTTTGATTCCGACTGCGGGCCGGGTGTGCGCTGCCGAAGTGGCAAGTGCTCGACGGCGGAGGGCGGCTCCTGTTCGTTTGACTCGGACTGCGGCGGTGCCAAGTGCCGCAGCGGCAAGTGCGCCAACTCTCCCGAGGGAAGCTGCTCTTTTGATTCGGACTGCGGCGCGGCAGGAAAGTGTCGCAGCGGCAAGTGTGCCGGAAAGTAGCGCTGGCTGTGCTCGCGCGTGTCCTTCTTCCCTTCTGTCTTCCGGCTTGGCTGGGCCTTGCGGGCTGTCGGCCCGAAGTGCCGTCCTGGGCGCGGGATGCCGCTGTCGATGCTGCGTCGCCGATGGACCTGGCAAAGCCTGCGCCGGTACAAGATGGACCCACTGCTTTGGGCAACCTGCGGGCCGTCACCTACAACAGCCACCTGTTTTTTGACTTGGTCTGCGACTCGGGACGATGCGGGCCGTCGGACTTTGAGCAAGTTCCGTCGGCACAGGCCTTTGCCAGCAAGGCCGATTCGGTGTCGTCTGCACTGCGACGGCTCTCCGCCGATTTGGTGGCACTGCAAGAGATCGAAAACCAGAACTCGCTGGATGCCATCATGGGCGGTCTGCGCGATGTGTATCCGACGGCAGTTTTGGGTGAGACGGGCGCTGCTGGATCGATCGACGTGGCGGTGCTGTCGACCGGATCACTTGTGACGGTGCGACGGCATCGCGATCGAATCTTGAAACGACCCGACGGTACGACGACGACCTTCTCGCGTGAGCTGCTTGAAGTACATGTCAGCTTGCGTGGCCGTCGGCTGGTGATGTTCGCGGCTCACTTTCGATCCAAGGTGTCCGACGATCCGGGACGGCGGCTGGCGGAAGCGCAAGCGACGGGGGACATCATCCAGAAGACCGCGCAGGAGTTTCCTGACGCCGTGATTGTGCTCGGCGGAGACTTGAACGACACACCAGGGTCGCCGCCACTTGTGGCGCTGGAAGCTACGCCGGGTCTTCTGCGCGTCGCCAAAGACCGTCCACTGTCGAGCATTGCCACCTACTCTTGGAACGGCGAGCTGAGTGCCATCGACCACCTGTTTCTGGTCCAGAATGCGCGCGTCGACTATGTATCGGGAAGTGCGGCGGCGCAGCACGATGCGACACGGTTTGGTCTGGCGGGCTCTGATCACGCCGCACTCCTCGCAGACTTCGCGTTACACTAGCCGCGCTGTGTCAGCTTCTTCCGATTCAAAATCCAAGTCCCCTGAGAAAAACTACATCACGCCTGCAGGATTTCGGCGTCTCCAGCGTGAGTTCGAGATGCTCCGGGGCCCGACCCGCCGCGAGGTCGTCGCCAAGCTGTCTGAGGCCGCCGCCGAGGGCGATCGGTCTGAAAACGCCGAGTACATCTACCGCAAGCGCCAGCTCCGGCAGATCGACAGCCGCATTCGTCACCTGATGAAGCGCATGGCGATTGCCGAGGTCATCGATCCGAGTCACCACAAAGGCGAGCGCGTTACCTTTGGCTGCCTCGTCGTGCTTGAGGATGAAAACGGCAAGTCCTTCAAGTATCAAATCGTCGGTGTGGATGAGAGTGATCCGAAGGACGGGCGCATCAGCTATCGCTCGCCGATTGGGCGGGCGCTGATTGGCAAATATGTCGATGATGCGGTGTCCGTACAGGTGGCGGCTGGTACGCGTGAGCTGACGATATTGTCCCTTGATTTTCCCAGCGGCGAGGCTGGTACGGACGGTGGATCGACCATCGCCGATGCCATGCTTGCTGCGCAGCAGGCGCTGGCCGATAGTCCCTCTGAAGACGGAGAAGAGGGCGCAGAAGGCAGCAGTGAAAACGCAGAAGCGGAGGCCTAACGCATGTTCCCGCGTGGCATTACTTTCGACGACGTACTCCTGGTTCCTGGCTACAACGGCATTCGCTCGCGCCAAGCGGTGACGACGGCGGTGCAGATCACCGAGACGCTGTCGCTCAAGATTCCCGTCATTTCGTCCAACATGGACACGATCACGGGCTGGAGGATGGCGGCGGCGATGGCCAAGCTCGGCGGATTGGGAATTTTGCATCGCTTTATGTCGATAGAGCAGAACGTTGCAGACTTCCACAGGGCCCGTGAGTTCGGTCAGGTTGCCGTGTCGCTTGGGGTCTCGGGCGATGCGATGGAGCGAGCGGAAGCGCTGGTGGCTGCCGGTGCGTCCATCCTGTGCGTCGACGTGGCCCACGGACACAGCAAGATGGTCAACCAGACCGTGCGTCAGCTTCGCGACAAGTTCGGTGACAACATCTGCATCATCGCAGGCAACGTCGCCACGTACGCGGGCGCTGACTATCTGTCGGCAGCGGGAGCGGATGTGATCAAGGTCGGAATTGGTCCTGGCTCGGTCTGCACGACGCGTATCAAGACGGGCTTCGGTGTGCCGCAGCTGTCGGCGATCTTGGACTGTCGCAAAGTCGATCGTCCGCTGATTGCGGATGGCGGAATCCGGACTCCGGGTGATGCGGTCAAGGCGCTCGCGGCTGGTGCGGGTTGCGTGATGCTGGGCGGAATGCTGTCGGGAACCGAGGAAACACCGGGCGAGCGGATCGAGAAGAAGGGCAGTGACGGCAAGTCGACCTTTGTGAAGGTGTTCCGCGGCATGGCTTCTCGCGAAGCCCAGGAAGACTTCATGGGGGCGATGGCGGACTGGAAGACCGCCGAAGGAATCAGCATCGAAGTACCGGCCAAAGGATCGGTCAGCGATGTCATCGGCGATGTGATGGGTGGGATTCGATCAGGAATGACGTACTGCGGCGCAAAGGATCTGAAAGACCTTCAGCGCAAGGCGCAGTTTATGGAAGTGAGTCGGGCGGGACAGGATGAAGGACTCCCCCACGCAGCCCTTCGCTCGACGAACCGTTAGCAGGGCAGTCGTTCTGTCTAGTCGCGGAGCAGCGCCGCACCCCAGTGGAAGCCGGCGCCAAGTCCGACAAAGCAGAGAAGGTCACCGCGCTTGATGCGTCCAGACCGGCGGCACTCGTCGTAGGCAATCGGAATGGTCGCCGCGGTGGTGTTGCCGTACTTCTGGATGTTGTTATAGATGCGGTCGGGCTTGATCCCGAGCGACTGCTGCACCGCTTCGTTGATCCGCAGGTTCGCTTGGTGGAAGATGAAGTGGTCGATTTGGTCGATGGTCAGGCCATGCTTTCCGAGCAGTGATCGGACCACTTCCGGCATCTTGGTCACGGCCATCCGGAACACGTACTTGCCATCCATGTGCGGTACGTGATCGAGCCGATTGATCATCTCGGGCGAAACGTACGGACGGTGCGCCATTCCCGATGGCACGTAGAGCTTGTTGTAGCCGCTGCCATCGGCGTGAAGCTCAAAGTCGATGAGTCCGCGCTCTGTCTCGTCGTCTTCGCGCTGAAGAACAATCGCGGCACCGGCATCACCGAAGAGCACGGCCCGGTCACGCACTTGCGTGTGTAGCGCTCGCTGCTCTTCCGTTGGCGCATTATCGGCGAGTCCCAAGATGGTGGGCCAATCGGAAAACGGCATGAAAGGCGAGTGTGTCTCGGCACCGACGAGCAGCAGGGTCTTGGCCAGCTTGGATTTGAGCAGTGCGTCGGACACCTGCAGAGCATAGACAAAGCCACTGCACTGCTGCCGAATGTCGAGTGCCGGGATGTTCCGTAGCCCCAGCTTGTTTTGCAGGATGCTTCCACAGCCCGGAAAGTAGTGGTCCGGCGTCATCGTCGCAAAGACCACGTAGTCGATGTCCTGCGGCGATACACCGGCCTGCTCCATTGCAATCCGACTTGCGCGCGCACCGAGATCAGAGGTCGAAGTACCGTCGGCGACAAAGTAGCGCTGCTCGATGCCCGAGCGCTCGCGAATCCACTGGTCCGACGTATCCATGATCTTTTCGAACCGTGAGTTTGGGACCAGATGTTCCCCGACGGCAAATCCAGAACCTTTGACAACACTACGCATGATCACTCCTTCGTTCCTCGCCTGTACGGCGCGGAAAAACTAACCTTACAGCAGTTTTTTGCCGGGTTGTCGAATGAGTCGTCACATGTCGTCGAGCTTTTTCTCCGCTTGTTCGAGGGTCTGTTTCGCACGGCCAGAGCCAGGATGGTCCTTGAGGATTTTGCGGCAGGTGTCGGCGGCGTCTTTGTAGCGACCCAGCTTGAACTGCGCCTGGGCCAGTAGCTCGAGATAGGATGCTTTCTTGGGCGACAGCTTGGACGCCTGCTGAAGGTACTTGGACGCTACGTCGAAGTTCCCTTGCTCGAAGCTGGCTTCCCCGAGTCCGGCCACCGCGTCGATGTTCTTCGGCTCTAGCTGCACGGCTCGCTTGAAGCTTGCCACGGCTGCATCCACATCTCCGTCGTCGAGTTTCTGCTTCCCAAGCGCCACGAGCTGCGCCGCTTCTCCTCCAGCTTTGGGTGCGCTCGACTCTTCCGGTTTGCGCTCTGGCTTTGCTGCGACGGGCTT
>CAYTGC010000199.1:0-9361 GCA_964437195.1 uncultured Myxococcales bacterium
CCGCATTCCCCAGCAGTGTTTCAACGACATCGGTACCGCGTGACACTCAGCCAGAAAACATCTTTGTGTTGCCACCTGGTGGCGCAAAACGAGACGGAGCGCCTGGGAACACCGGAACGCCTGCAGCACCAGCCATGGGGGACGGCGGAAGCCAAGACTTTGTCAAAATTGTCGACTTCGGCGTTGCGAAGGACACCCGATCCACAAACGCGCTGGACGCATCGCCCGCAGACCCCGGTGTTCGACCCAGCGCCCACGCCGCAGAGTTTCTCGCCCAGAAGGCCAGTGGAAATCTGGATGAGACCAACAAGTCCACGCACAACATCGGGAATGATTCATCAGGAGGAGACTCCGGCGGACAGCAAGGACTCACCCGAGTAGGGGATTCGATTGGAACGCCTCGCTATATGGCCCCCGAACAGGTGGACGGATACTCCATCGATGCGCGGGCGGATCAGTACGCACTGGGCTGCATTCTGTATCAGATGATCGGTGGGCAGGCACCGTTCTCTGCACCAACGTCGATGGCGCTCCTCAGCATGCATCTGTTCGAGGCACCGAAGTCGCTGCGAGACCGATATCCAGACCTGAAGGTATCCGAAGCAGTCAGCGCGATTGTGCTCCGGATGCTGGCCAAGAACAAAAACGATCGATTCCCATCCATGTCCGCGGTTGCTGCTGCGCTTGATGTTGAAATCGAGCGGCTCAGTGTGATGCGTGGAGAGAAAGTCGCCATCTCATCCGGCCTGGCAGCCATGCTCGGTGGACGGCAAGGAACGCACATCATCATCCGCGGGGCCAAGCTCTCCAGATCAACCATCTTCGCAGCCTCGTTCGCACTGGTCGCTGTGGTGCTATTGGCCGGAGTCCTTGTTGCTCGTCAGCTCTCTTCCGTTCCGCAAGCGCTGACACCAAGCGAACTCGCGGAACTGGAAGCCCAAGCGCGCCGAGTCCTTGTTGCAGATGCTCAGCCCTCACAGCAAGTCGCAGAGCTGCGCGTTGCCGCGATGAAAGGACTCGCGCAGACACACGATGCAGCGTACCTGGCACCGCTTGCAGAGTACACAAGGGAAGCGCAGCCCATCATTCAGAGCAAGGCAGCAGAGGCGATGGGAGTACTCGGTGACCGTCGAGGAATCCGTCCACTCCAAGAACTTCTGGCCCAGAGCAAAGTACCCCAGGTCCAGATCGCCGCTGCGCAAGCCATGGTCCAGCTTCATGAATCGCAAGGCCAAAAGTTCTTAGAAACGACGCTGGTCGGCGGGTCAGAAGAAGCACGACTGCGCAGCGCGCTACAGCTCTGTCAACAGGGACACGTTGCTGCCAAGACGCTGCTTGGGGAAGCCATCGAGAAAAACCGCATACCGGAGTCCCAGAAACTCAGTGCCCTCTCGTGTTTGACTCAGGTAGGACACGATGGAGCCCGACAGAAACTGCTCTCCCAAATGCGCATAGGGTCCGGTCAGGACGCACTGCTGGCTGCAGCGAAGCTGGCTCAGCTTGGATACGAGGATGGACGCGCATTCCTTCGTGAACGAATCCTCTCACCAGGGGCCGAACAGCTCGTAGCGGCTCGATTCCTATCCGCACCAGATGAACCACAAGTTTCGGAGCTCTTCCGTCAAGTGCTTCGCGATCGGAAAGTGGCCGTCTCTGCACAGGTACTGGCTGCGGAAGGACTGGGTCTGTCTGGGCAACTGCTCGACGCAAGGCTCCTCGGCCAGCTCCTCCAAAGCAAGCACGATCCCATGGCCATGCAGGCAGCCGCATCCTCCATCATTCTGCTCTTACGAAATCAGCCGAGTGCCTTGTCCGATCAGAGCTTGGCCTGGGCCAAGACGGCGCTTACCGATGATGAGTGGTCTGTCCGTGAGTCTGCTGTCGCCGTCATTGGCGACTCTGCTGCACCAGAGGCGGTGCCCCTTCTCACCAAGCTGCTGAGCGACTCCCATCCAGCGGTAAGACGCAGTGCAGCGCGAGCCCTCCGTCGCCGACATGATGAACGTGCTCTGGTGGCCTTGGGAACGAGCTTGCGCGATTCGGATGCTTCCGTGCGACAGGAGTCTCTCAAAGCCCTGATCGAATTTTCGCAAGCAGTACCGCGCGATGGGAAGCTCCGGCAGTCGCTTCACACCAATGCAAATGGTTGGGTGAAGGAATTGACCAGCAGCGGATCGGAATCAGAACAAACCCTGGCGCGAGCGCTTCTGCTTCAACTTGGCGACGAAGCACAGCTTGATCGCTTGAAGCAGCTTTTGAAATCGCAAAACGAAGACGTACGTCGCTTGGTCATCGACCAGCTCGGTCGCGAGGTCAGTCTCCTGCTCGCGATGCTGAAGGACACTGTGTTTTCGGTTCGCTTTGCCGCTGCGAAAAAGCTGGCGGAAGCGGGCGACCGGCGCGCGATTCCGGTCCTCAAGGAAGCGGTCGCGAGCAACACATCTGCGGCCCTTCCTGCGCTCACGCTTCTGCGTCGGCTGGGTGTTGAAGGTACAATGCCCGACGGACTGATTGCCACACTGATGGAAGGGTCTTTCGAACAGCGGCTTGGCATACTCGATTCCTTTTCTGCAGTGGCTCTAGAGCAGAGGATTCCCATGCTCAAGCGCTTGGCGCGCGATCTTGAACCCAAAGTCCGGCGTCGCACCGCGGAAGTTGCAGCGGACCTGCCAATCGACGCGGGGACCAAACCAGGACTGCCGATCTTGCAGCTCCTCGCCACAGATACGGACCCAGCCGTCCGAGCGCGCGCCCAGGCACTCCTCGCCCCAATGCTAGACGCCACAGCAGCGTCGGCGTCACCTCCGGTGGTCGCAAAGCCAGCAGACGCCACAGCGAAGCCGACGGCGGAAGCGACCACGCAGGCACAACCAGAAACCAAGGGCGAAGTCCGATCACCTTCACCGACGGCAACTCCCCCGGAGAATCCCAAGTCTGGTGCAGAGGAACCAGCCGTCAAAGCCGCAGAGCGAGCAGCAGATGGAAGCGGGTCCGTGGTGATTGAGGCAGCGCCTATCGTGCAGTTTCAACTTGATCATGGCAAGTGGCAGACAGCGGGCAAGCAACCCATCCCAGTCACTGCCGGATCTCATGAAGTCGTCGCGCTGTCCGGGGCGCAGCGGATCGAAGTAAGTGATGGACAGACACTCACGGTGAAGATACCGGAGTCGCAAGCAGAAAAGCTCACCCAAAGCGGTCTGGATTCCTATGAGAAAAAAGACCTTCGCAAGGCACAGAAGCTGCTCGAGAAAGCCAGCTCGCTGTGCAGCAAGGAACGAAAACACCCGCAGCCCTGTACTGATCTTGCTGTCGAGATCAACTTTCATCTTGGCCAAATTCACGAAGCCAGCGAGCGCTTCGCAGAAGCAGTGACGGCGTATCAGAAGGTAGTTCAGTCTGGCACACCCAATCGAGGACAGAAAGACCGACGTCCCGATGCGCAAAAAGCGATGGCGGAGCTGCTCCCGAACCTTGGGCAGGTGGTGATTCCCAAGCAAGTGAAAAATCACTGTCAGGAAGTGACGTTGTACATGCTGCCAGGAAGCCACATGATCGAAATTGAGGGGAACTCCCAGACGGTCAAAGTTCGCGCAAAGGAGACAGTTCGACTGGGCTCCTGCGAGTAGCAGAGGAACAGAACCGCCACGTGCACAGAACGCAGACAGCGAGAAAGGCGACCGATGACTGTGGGGCGATCGGCAGGAATCAACAGAGCTCTCGCTGTGCTATGCATCGTGGCCCAACTCTTCTGCGGACTCAGTCGTGTGGAGGCGAGGCATCATCGCAGCCGGAGTCACAAAGAGCGTGCGGCAAGACCGGACAAAAGGCGCCACGCTTCTGTGACGCTCGATTCGAAACCAGCTTCCGCAGATCTGCCCGATCCACTGCGTCTGGAGCCACCTCCGACCGGGGAGCCCGGCGCGATCAACTACGAGGCAATGGCCCAGGAACTCGAGGCCGCGTACCGGCGGACACCTAGCTTGGATCTGCTCTTCCGTTTGGGAGTGGTAGCGAAGCTCCGTGGCCGCACAGTGGAAGCCCAAGACAGGATGCGGCGATATCTTGCTGACCCGCTGACAGTCTCAGGTGGCGTCGAGCAGCAGGAAGCAGAGCGAGTCCTTGCGCTGCCGCGAGAACCCAGTGGCGAAGTATCGATCGTGGCCGATGCAGAAGGACTGATCTTGGTCGATGGACGTGCCCTTGGCGCCCTCCCCTTGTCACTCCCGCTGCTTGTCCCAACCGGCAAGCATGCAGTGGCTCTTGAGATGTCTGACAAAACGATGAAAGGAACGGTTGAGGTCTTGGACGGACGCGGTGCAGAGGTCCGTTTCAGCCGCGAGTCAGGAGCAGTTGTGGTCACGCTACCTCCTGCGGTGATCGTGGTCACCGAGCTTGCCGACACGATGGCGACAACCGAACACGTCCGCCGCATACAGCAGATGACCGAAAAGCTCATCCAAAAAGCGCACTTGGCTATCTATAGCAAAGAGGCGGCGCTTGCCCGCACACCGAAGCTCGCAGACTGCTTGCGCACCGTCGCTTGCCAGGCACAGCTTGCGGTCAAGACAGACGCCGACTACGTGCTGTCCTTGCAAGTCGAGCGAAAGACCAACGGAACAGATCTCGGTCTGTCGATTCGCTTCGTAGATGGAGAGGTCGAAGACGTCGCAGCAGAGAGTCGGGAAGACTGCCGAAACTGCACGCAGGAACAGCTCCTCACCAAGCTGGCGGTAGCCCTTCCCAAGGTCCTGAAGGAAGGAGCCAGCCGCTCCCGTGGTACGGTGCTCATCACGTCGGAACCCAAAGGCGCAGAGGTACTGCGCGGAAGCAGAGTGCTAGGGAAGACGCCTTTTCAGCATGCGGCGTTCGTTGGCAGACAGTCGCTCATCATCAAACTGTCAGACCATGAACAAGCCACCATTGAACTCGTGGTGGAAGAAGGAAAAAAAGCCTCGTCTTCCGTGGTGCTGGTGAGCAAGGAGCCCCCGCCCGCCCCACTTCGACGAGAGCCGACCACCCCGCCCGTCCATTCGCCGTCACGACCCCTGTGGCGACTGGTTACAGGTAGCGTTGCGATCGGTCTTGGGCTTGCTCTGGCCGGGTTTGGTGCATCAGGAATCGCCATTGACAACCAATGTGTCACTGATCCGGAACCGCCTATTCTGCACTGCCGCGATCGATTCGACACCTTGGGAACTGGCGCGGGACTGCTGGGCGCAGGTGCGGGGCTATCGCTTGCGGGAGCCATCCTGATTGCAATTCCGCCACCCAAAGCCGAACCGATGCGTCGAGTTAGCCTCCCATCGGTATTTCCATCAGCAGAGACAGTTCCCGCGCTCGCAATCTCTTTTTAGATTCAGGAGTACGACATGACACGGCTTCACTTGATCGGATTCTGCTTGCTTGCAACGGGAGGATGCCAGAGCCTCTGGGGAGGCAGTACCAAACCCGAGCCCGCAAACTGCGTTCGCAATCCAGACGCCTGCGGTGCCGGACAGATTTGCAATCCCGTCACCGAAGCATGTGAAGATCAGGTGGATGCCAGTTATCAGCCGCCGGATTTGTCAACGCCAGACATGGCCGTCGGTGCCACACCACCGACAAGCTTTGTCTTTCCTGGGGGACTGCTCGCAACGGTGGACTTTCCGCGCGCTTCCACTTTCTCACTCGAAGCGCAAGCGTCGGCCACCATCTACTACACGCTAAACAGTTCAAACCCCATCCCCGGAACGACCTACACCAAATCGGCAGCGAGTCCATTCAAACTGGGCACCATCTTCGCCGGGACAGAGATCCGATGGTTTGCCGACTACGGTGCCGGATACGCATGGGAGCCTGTCCATTCTTTTGTCGTGAAGTCAACGAACACAAACCCTGCCGATTTGGGATACATTCCTGAACCTGCTGTTTTTGATCTCAGCGGCAGCTCCGTGGTCATTGCAAATGCTGGGCAACAAATCACCGGAAGCGTGCGATACCAAGCCTGGCAGAGCACCGCCACTGGGTACTGTCCGGGTTGCGTCATCCAGTACGTGGTTTCGGCGGAGTCCATTGGTGCAGTGGGTTGCAACAACACCGTCACTGGCTCGGGACCGTATCCAGGGTTGTCCTCTGTGGTCAACTTCTCGTTCACTGCACCGCCCAACCCAGGACGCTATCGACTCTACTCCGGTCTCACGCTGCAGTTTTTCTGCGATGGGAGCGTCGCAGACGGACCGGACATTGGCGAGATCATCGTCCGATAGTCCCCGTGCTCTCCACGCGCTTGCAGCACCGACCACCATCATTCCCGCCCCCTGACCACCGCAAACAAAGCTATGCTGGCAGCAAATCACGGAGGCCCCAATGCTCGTTCCGCTGACAATCTCAGACTTTCTCGACCGTGCGGTGCTGGTCTACGGCGAGCGCGTCGGCATCATTGACGAGCCAGATCAGCCCGCGCCCTCTCTGGGCTCGCTTACCTATCGACAGATCGGACAGATGGCGAAAAGCTATGCTGCAGCGCTTGATGCGCTAGGAATTCGTCCGGGTGAACGGGTGGCGATCGTCTCTCAGAACTCAGCCCGCCTGCTAATCGCCCTCTACGGTGTCGCGGGTTCTGGACGAATTCTGGTGCCCGTGAATTTTCGGCTGCATCCGTCTGAAATTCGGTACATCGTTGAACATTCGGGAGCCTCGCTTCTGCTGTACGATCCAGAGCTTTCCCTGACGCTGGCAGACATTCCCTGTAAGCGAAAGGCAGTGCTTGGACCGGAATCCGATGCCCTCCTTGCTCGCCCTTTTGTCGAACCACAACCATGGTCACGCGATGAGAACGCAACTGCCACGATCAACTACACCAGCGGAACCACCGCACGCCCCAAAGGAGTGCAGCTCACGCATCGCAGCCTGTGGCTAAATGCAACCCTCTTCGGCTTGCATACAGGCGTCAGTGATCGCGATGTGTATCTTCACACGCTCCCGACTTTCCACTGCAATGGCTGGGGAATGCCGTTCGTTCTCGCTGGGATGGGCGCCAAGCAGATCGTCCTGCGCAAGGTAGTCGGCGCCGAAATTCTCCGGCGGATCGAGACGCACGGCGTGACCCTCCTATGCGGAGCTCCGGCGGTGGTGAACGGAATCCTCGATGCAGCGCAGCACTACGGAAAGCCTGTGCCCGGTCGCGGTCGTGTTCGTATCGTCGTGGCAGGGGCACCGCCTCCCACTCGAACCATTGAACGCGTGGAAACAGAGCTCGGTTGGGAGTTCCTTCAGATATATGGACTCACCGAGACCTCTCCGGTCCTGACAGTCAATCGCGCACGACAAGAGTGGGACGAGCTGTCCCCCCACGAACGGGCCATGAAGCTCGGACGCGCAGGTGCTCCGGCCCTGGGAACGACCATCCATGTGGATGATCAAGGTGAAGTGCTCGCTCGCAGCAACGTCGTGCTGGAAGGCTACTGGGAACAGCCAAAGGAATCCGCATCCGCACTGAGCGGAGGATGGTTTCACACCGGCGACGGGGGAACGATGGATGATGAAGGATATCTCAGCATCTCCGATCGCAAAAAGGACGTGATCATCACCGGTGGAGAAAATGTCTCGTCGATTGAAGTCGAAGACACGCTCTTTTCCCATCCTGCCGTATCAGAGGTCGCAGTCATCGGAATTCCCGACGACAAATGGGGAGAAACCGTGAAGGCCCTGGTCGTGCTACGTACCGGTTTGTCCGCATCAGAGCGCGAGCTTATCGATCACTGCCGAGCCCGACTTGCGCACTACAAATGCCCGACCAGCGTCGAGTTCCGAACCGAGCTGGCGCGCACGGCCACCGGAAAACTACAGAAGTTCAAGCTAAGGGCCCCCTACTGGGAGGGGCGAGCTCGGCAGGTAAACTAATCCGTGCGCATCCACTGATCCAACGCAGGCGCGGTCATGAAACGGGCCAGGTCTCACAGCTACACAGCGGTTCCCTTTAACCATCCAGAGTCAGACTATGACTACGGTGTCCGTTCCTCTGGGGGAACACACGGCGTGGTACTAACGAAACCACAGATCGTCGGGCTCATCCTCGACTTGGTGGAGTACACGCCAGACCGAGATCTTGCAGCACTCCGGCTCTTCGAACCTGCTTGCGGACGCGGTGCATTCCTGATCCCAGCGGCACAGAGACTGCTCGCGTCCGCGCTGGCTCACAACCGAAGTCCGACCGATCTTGACCGAGCCATTTTCGCCATTGATGTCGATGCAAACCATGTCGCGGAATCACGCAAGCAGGTCCTCGCCCTGCTTGTGAACAGCGGTATTTCCCAGCAGCAGGCACAGCGACTGGTCACTCGCTGGATCGTTCGCGGTGATTCGCTGCTTGAGCCGATCGAAAGCGGAATCGACATTGTGGTCGGCAATCCTCCCTATGTCCGGATCGAACAGATTCCCAGCGCGCTCCAAACGGAGTATCGCTCGCGCTATGCGTCGCTCTACGATCGCGCCGATCTGTATGTCGCATTCATTGAACGAGCTCTCACCCTGCTGTCTCCGCAAGGCGTGCTCTCTTTCATCTGTGCCGACCGCTGGACCAGGAATCGCTATGGCGCACCGCTGCGTCGGATGCTGTCCGAAAGTTATTCCGTCCGATGCTATCTCGACTTCTCGGAAACCTCTCCTTTCGATTCCGAGGTGAGCGCTTATCCATCGATCTTTGTCGTGACCCGAAGGACCGTCCCAAGCCGACACGAAGACGCAATTCCGGTTGTGACAATGCACAACGCCACCGAAGCAGAGTGCCAGCACGCACTCCGCCTCTGTCGATCGAGCGCACTCCCACAGGAGTCATCCAGTACCGAGCCGCAGCTTCAGCTCTACGACGCATGGTTCAATGGTGATGAACCTTGGGTACTCGGTGAATCCGATCAGCGCCAGCTTCTGCGGAAGTTAGAGCAGACTTTTCCACGACTGGAGGAATGCCACGGCATTCGTGTTGGAATTGGTGTGGCGACTGGCAACGACTCTGTGTACATCCTTTCACGTACACAAGCAGCAGAGCTAGAATCGGATCGCGTCCTACCACTGGTCAAGCGCCAGGACCTCTGTGGAGCAGGAGTGAGGGACGGAGGGCACTACGTCATCAACACATTCAACGCAAACGGTCGGCCAATTTCACTTTCCGACCATCCCCGCCTGCGTTCCTACTTGTTGAAGCATGAAGCCGAGCTTCGCAAACGCCACGTTGCCAAGCGGTGTGAGGAAGCGTGGTTTCGCACCATCGATCGCGTGTATCCCGAGCTGCAAGGGAAGTCCAAGCTGCTGATTCCTGACATCGCTGGCGTGCTGCAAGTCGCCTACGATCCCGGCGGGTACTATCCACATCACAACCTATACT
>CAYTGC010000200.1:0-4640 GCA_964437195.1 uncultured Myxococcales bacterium
GAGCTGATGAATGGGTTTGCCAAAGCCTGGTCGCTTGGTGGCAAAACCACCTGTTCCGTCGGCATTTTTGCCACCCCACTCAAAATAGGGGGCCGCTTCTATCCCGCCACGCATCTGTCCGTCCAGACCGCCGACCAGGTTGTGCAAAAAGACAAACTTGAACTTGGCGTTGCTGGTCGAAAGGGTCTGCGCAAGCCACTGATACTGCGCCTGCCCCAGCGTCCAGACCCAGCCATCGACATTGCTGCGCACGGTCGTATTCCAAAAGGGATCAAGCGCGACAAACAGTGCATCCCCCCAGGTAAAGGAATAGTACGCAGCACGCTGTCCAACGACCGGAACCGTATCCGAGCTGCCGGTGTAAAAGCCATTGGGAGTCGGATTCAGGTAGTACTTCTGCCTGGCTTGGGTGGCCCAGGTTGCGATGTCTTGACCGCCCCCTTTGAACAGATATCCCAGCTCGCCTTCGTGATTTCCGTTTACCAAAAAGAGAGGAACGGACGGCGTAATGATTCCGAAGTTCCCACGCTCATACAGATAGCGTGTGTCGACAGTGGGGTAGTCTGGTGCGGTGAGGATGACCTTATCAAAGGGCTGGGTGTGTTTTTCGCACATGAACGTATCACCCAGATCGATGTGGAAGTCCGGTGCATCGGCCTTCACGTTGCTCAGCGTGCGCTGGTACATCTCGAGCACGGAGTTTTCGTCCAGGTGTGAGTCGGACTGAATCGTGAAGCGAAACGTAGAGCCCGCTCGACGCTGGGTGTGAAATGTACGCTCCTCCTGCCAGTTCCAACCGGTGGCGCCAGGCCTTCGCCAGCGCAGTCGATAGAAGTAGCCGGTGTCCGGGGTTAGTCCTTCGATCGTGATCACAAAGGGAGTAGCCGCCGGATAGAGTGCAGCCGTGGTCCGCTGTGGATAGGAACCAGAGCTCGGTCCAAACTCTGCGTAGACCTCGATGGCTTCTTTGGGAATCACGTTCATTGCGATCGCGCTCTGCGTAGGGCGACCCAGTAGCTCGGGCGCGGAGAGCGGCGCTGCGGCCAACATTCCTTCATCAGACACGGAGGCATCTGCGGGATCGCCGCCATCGCTCCCGGCTGTTGAGGCGTCAAGGCAGCTACTCATCAGCGGAAAAGCCACGAGCAGAGGAATGGTGATCGCGGCCCCAAGGCCAATCGTCTTGGCAAGGCGTGGTGGTCTGCGTGTTTGGTTCATACTAGTGCAGTGCCAGGAGCCTTCGTTTCGTTGAGTCTTTTTCGATTCGATCGCAGCTCGTGATATCTTGGCGCCATGCGATGTCCGTTCCTTGGCGTGCCCCTCTCTGTGGAGGTGTGTGTAATAGCCTTGCGAGGACCCGCTCCGCGACTTGTAAAGTTCCTTCTGGTGTTGTGCGTGCTGCTGTCTTTTTCGCAGTCAGCGCTTTCGGACACCAAGCGAATCTTGCTCCTGCATCATCCCGCTTGGCGCAAAGAAGAGACGGCACTTCTCGAGGCGCTGCGGATCTACACGCGCGATCTGGATGGAGCGATCGTTTCTGCAGATGCGGCGGGGGAAAAGACCCAGACCGGATGGAATCGCGCACTCCCCTCTGTCGCAGAGCAAGGGAAGAACGCTTCTGCTATGGCGGTAGCATGGTTTATCGACGACGGCGGACTGCGGTTTTATACCCTCTTGGTGGCGACGATGGACTTGCAGATCATGGCCGTGCAGCCGCGCGATGATCTGGATGTAGCGGCCCAAACGCTGGCGCTCAAGCTGCGCGCCTTTCTTTTGCAAGCCAGCGAGCAGATGCAGTCAAGCACATCCCAGCCAGCAGGTTCCATCGATGGCGAGCCAGGCAGTCGCCGATCCGCCAAGGAAGATCGTGCGATCGCGCCCCACCAAGCGGAGGGAGCCAGCCCTGCGTCGCAAGACAGGACCGAGACGACGGCAGCAGACAGCGTGTCGACGCGCCCGCTTCCTAAGTCCACCACACTCCTGCTTTCCAGTGAGTCAACGCCAGCGCAGCTACCGTCCGCCAAGCCGCAGCGTCCGATCCATGTGGAGGTCGGCTTTGGTTACGGTCTGGATGTGCCCGTCGAGCCGAGCTGGTTAAGGCATCAACTGGTTCTGCGCACGGCGCTCGTGCTGTCGCGGTTTCCGATCGCGGTGGAGCTTGATGGCGCCGTAGCGACGCAGCCTTCCGTGGACGTTTCCCCTTATCAAGTCACCATCGCAGATTCCCCGATCGGGCTCGCGCTGTCGCTTCGCCTTGTCCGTCCGCGCTTTGTGCTGGCGCTGGGACCGCGCACAAGTCTCCACATCATCCAAGCAGAGCTTGGCGGCGCAGCTACCCCAAGTGGTCCGTTCTGGCGCTTTTCCGCGGGTCTTGGGGCCACGGCGCAGGGTCGGATTCGGCTCCTGCGCTTTATGTCACTACAGCTGGCGGTGCTCGCGGAAGGCACTGTGCCCAGACAGAAATTTACCGTTGGAGGAGTCGCGGCAGCAGATCTCGGCAGTTTTCGTTTTGGCTCCTCCCTGGGCGTCCTGTTCGAGATCCTGTAAGGGGTCTACATTCCTTCACTTTTTCAGCTCACACAACGAAATGAGCCTGTGCGGCACTGTACTTTGTGATGCGTGCGTTTCTCTCGCGAGCGAAGTCCGAAATTGAGCCAGCAGCGCCACCTGATTGGTTGGCCGGCTGTCTCCATGGTGAGCCGAGCGCGATCACCGCCATGTTCAAGGAGAACCTCTCGACCGTCGAGGGTGTCTTGTTTCGTTTGGTGGGTCCGACGCCTGATCTTCCGGACCTTGCCCAGAGTGTGTTTGCATCGGCCATTCAGTCGCTGCCGCGCTTTCGTGGGGAGTCCAGTTTTAAGACCTGGATTGCCAAGATTGCGGTGTACACCGCGCAGCACCACCTGCGCTCCGGTCGGGTAAGAAGAATGGTCCCGCTGCTCTCTGTTCCTTCTGAACAGCTCGGTGTCGACGCGCGCGACATCGACCGCGAGATCGACGAGCGCCGTTTGAGCCTCAAGCTCCACGCGCTACTCGACAAGATCTCGGCAAACAATCGGATCGCTCTGCTCCTGTTCGGAGTGGAAGGTCTTTCTGCGGCAGAAGTGGCCAAGCTGATGGGCGCCACCGAAGTCGCGACGCGCTCACGCGTGTTCCTTGCGCGGCGTGAGCTGCGTTCCCTCATCGAGGCGGATGACGAGCTACGCAGTGCGGCAGAGTCCCTGCTGGGTCGTCGCTGCGGAAGGGATTCCTAATGCGCTGCCAGCAAGCAAAGAACCTCATTTTCGACCCAGCTCGCGGAACCGCAAGTCCAGCCGAGCAGGCCGCCCTTGAAGATCACATCGGTAGCTGCGCCGACTGTCGCAAGGAACAGAGTCACTGGCTCCTGCTCAAGCGACTGGGCAAGCAACCACCGCCGGGCCTCTCTGCGGAAGCCCAGCGGCTGATGCTACAGCGACTGATTCGCCAGGCCCAGAGCACGGCAGTCACGAAAGCAAGCGCAGCAAGTGCGTCAAGCTGGCGGTGGCCGACGCTGGCGTTTGCCGCAGCAGCGCTGTTTGTGCTCTTGTTCTGGCGCGGTGAGCGAAACCATTCATCGCAGTCTGGGACGAGCGCACAGGCCCCCGTGCAGCTCTCTGCCAGCGCCGATGGAACCATTCATATGTCCGGTGCGCGGGTTTCCTATCTATCGGGAACGGCGCTACGAATTGACGATGAAAGACGGGAAGTTGTGCTCGAAAAGGGGGAAGTGGACGTAGATGTGACACATGCCAAGGAACCCGCCGGATCGCGGTTCCGCGTCCGCACCGATCGCTTTGTGGTCGAGGTCTTTGGCACGCGCTTCAGAGTGACCCCTACGGCGGTCGTCACGCTGCGTGGTCGCGTGAAAGTACTCGGCCTGGATGGGAAAGAACTGGCGGTACTGGGCGCAGGCGATCGCTTTCAGTATGCCGCGACAGCACCAACTCTCACCATCGGTCCACTCCCCGAAAAGGTGGTGTCTCCTGCCCATACAGAGTCGATCGAGATCCCGCAGCCAGAGGCTCCGCCCACGCCTCCTTCAGCGCCCCCGGAAACGCACGCACCGCCAGCGGCTAGACCCGCTGCTGTTCCCACTCCGATCCGACCGGTGGCGCAGTCCGTTCGCACCAAGCTCGCACTCGCACGGACAGCCTTGGCCGACGGAGATCTGGCCCTGGCGCGGCTGCGAATTGCCGATGCGTGGAAGTCTGAACCGACCAAGAATCAACAGGCCGCCCTGGCTCTGCTCGAAGCGGACTGTCTGCTTGGAGAGCGGCGCTATGCCGAGGCCATTTTCGCGTATCGTCAGGTTGCGGCCAAGTATCCTACCGATGCATCGGGAGAGACAGCGGCCTTCGCACTGGCCCAGCTGCTATCCGAGCGCGGAAGTGGGGACGAGGCCCGCGCAGCGCTTGAGTCCTACCTAACCAATTATCCGAGCGGTCGCTTTGTCCGCGAGGCCCAAGAAAAGCTCCACCGCCAGACGGAAAAACGGACCCAGCAGCCATGAAGCAGTCGCTCTGTGTTGTGCGAAGGAGGAATGTGCGAGCAGCCACAGCCGCAGTCGCACTGCTGGCTCTGTCTGCATGTACCCAAACGACAGAGCTTCTGCGCGGTGT
>CAYTGC010000200.1:4740-9274 GCA_964437195.1 uncultured Myxococcales bacterium
GCTTGTGGTTTTGCAGGTCAGACACTCGCCAGCCTAACCCCTGCGCTGCCCGCCGATGCCTGTGGGGTTCCCTCTGAACCGACTGCCATGGGAGTCCACACCCAGAGCTGTGAAAACGACCCGGCGGCCGTCGTGCTCCTACTCGCAACCGGGGAAGATGATGGCTGTCATGGCGGCGGCGCTGGTTCTCCGTTTGCCGATGACAAGACGACGTATTCCAATCACCTGGCGAGCCGACTCGCGACGTTTGTTGCGGCCCGACATCCCAGTCTGCTCCTCCTGGGACCGCGGACAGAGTGGTATTCCGCACCACGCCCACCACCCATTTCCGCAGGGGTTCCCGATCCTGCCGCTTGCAGTTGGAAGCGCGGCGGCTGGGATGAGAGTGGTATCCGACGCTGGCAAGAGCTATATCCAAGCTCAAGCGGAGTGTCTCTGTTTGGGCAGATTCATGCGGACTGTCAGCAGCATCATCCCTGCTGTCAGTCGCTCGATGTGCCTTGTGTCGAGAGCTGGTTTGTACAGAGCGCAAGCGATCTGAGCCAGCTCAACTGTAGTGGCGCTCAAGCCCTGGTTGATTTCTGGTTTGCGCGCCTCAAAAAGACCCTCCTGCAGTCGCAGGTGCAGTGTCCGACCCGCTAGTCAGCCGTTGGACCGCTCTGCCATCTAGGGAGTCCGAAAGGAGACGTGTGCCCGATGAACCGGACCAAGCGCGTACGTGTGTTCTCTCGCTGTCTACCTGGTGTGTTGTGCCTTTCTGCGACACTCTTTGCAGGCTGCACAAGCACTGGAAGTACGGCCATGAATCCAGAACCTGATGCCGGCATGCCGATCGATAACGACCTGGCCATGACCGCGACCTATCACCTCATTCCTGATACCGGACAAACGACCAGCTACACAAATACGCCCGGAGAGGACGCTGATTATCTGCTCAATCCGCCGCTGTATGTGGACAAAGGAGACGGTACGATCAGCGAGTCTGTCACCGGTCTTCTGTGGCAAAAAGTCGATGCGGGAGAGATGACCTTTGACGCAGCGCAGGCCTATGTGAAGACGCTCTCTCTCGGGGGGAAGACCGGCTGGCGGCTTCCGACTCCGCAGGAAGCGGTGCAGCTTCTTCACTACGACGCCAACAATCCGGCGCTGGATACCAAGTTCTTTCCGGCCAGCAGCGCAGAGTACTACTGGACCAGCGATACCTTGGTGGGCGATGCGAGCCGCGTGTGGGTCACAAACGTGGGCGGTGGACTGGGACCGCATCCCAAAAACGAAACGCTGAGCGCAGGCGGAACACATCGCTTTCATGTCCGTGCGGTGTATGGCGCAGTGACTCCCATTCGCTCGTTTGTCGACGGTGCAAATGGAACAGTGACCGATCTGACCAGCGGCCTTGTCTGGCAGCAAGCGGACTCTGGAGCGCTATCGTGGGATGCCGGTCTGCGCTATGCCGAAGGTCTGTCGCTTGCAGGATTTGATGACTGGCGGATGCCCAACACGAAGGAGCTTCAGTCGCTCAGTGAGCTTAGCAAGACGACCACGCCGCAGATCAACAAGACCTTTTTCCCAGCCGCGCAAGCCACTGCATACTGGACTTCGACCACACTCAAACAGGGAGGAAGCTCGGGAAGTGCGTGGGTGGTCGAGTTTGGTAGCAATGCAACGTCGAATCCACCCCGCAATCAGCCGGGCATCGTCTCCTATGATCTAAAGACAATGCAGTATCCGGTTCGCTGCGTTCGCGGACCCCTAAAGTAGCGGAGCCGGACCGCCACTCCTTTTGTTTCAAGCTACGGATTGTAGACCCAGGTGGCGGGCGGTGCAGCGCCCATGCAGGTAAACGACACGGCACTGGGCCTTGTGTCCGTTGCCTGCGGAATCACGCTGTAGGAAAATGCGACCTCGCCATTCTGTTCGGTGCCCTTGAATGCACGGTTGGGATTGGACTGAAGATCCACGGCGCGATAGGTGCGCACGTAGTCCACCCGCACGTTGTCGGAAGACACCGTAACATCCAGAAATCCCGTGTTCGGGAGCCGTACGTTGTACGAAGGATCGTAGACTCCGTAACCGACCGGTCCTTGCCAGCTTATCGATGCTGGTGCGTACGCATCACAATTGTAGGCAAAGTAGCTGTTATCACCAGGATTGGGAACTTCCTGATAGATCACGCCATCGACCTTTTCACGCGCGTACATATGGTCGTGACCTTGAAAAAAGATGGTGACCTTGGTGTCCGCAAAGAGCTGATGGATCGACTTTGGCCAGGTTGGACGGTTGGTGGAAAATCCCGGCTCGCCACCCCATTCCTGAACCCCGACCACGGCTGCACCACCACGGTTGTTGCCATTGACGTGATGTGCAAACACAAACTTCCACTTCGCGTCGCTGGTCTCCAGTGTTTTCTTGAGCCAAAAGTACTGCTCGTCACCCAACGTTGCGCCCCACTTGGGCTCTGGATCGGAAAACAGCGTACTGTCGGGAGAGATCGTCTGGGAGTGCCAGTATGGATCGATGGTGACAAACAGCGCATCACCCCAGGTGAACGCATAGTAGTCACGCAGAAGCCCATCGCTTGCGTTGATCGTAGGATAGCCGTTCTGTGCGGTTAGCTTGCCCTGATCACCAGTGTAAAATGGACCAGGCGCAGGCAGCGGATAGTACTTCAGTCGTCCATCCGCGGCCCACACCGAAGCGTTGTTGAAGACTCCTCCGATGTTGGCCAGATGGGCTTGCTCGTGATTGCCATTGACCAGCATCAGCGACGTAGCGTTCGCCATCATCCCAAAGTACTGCTGGCGCAGCTCCAGATAGGCCGCATAGCCCTTCGGGGCCGACTTTCCGTCGATCAGCATCGTGTTCGAAAACGGATTCTTCAGCGACTGATAGGTGCTGTAGGGAGCGACTCCGTCTACTGCACGCGTGAAGGAATAAGTGGCCGGATAGTTTGCCGACTTGAAGTCCTGAATGATCTTCTCGATGCTAAAGTCGTCGCCAAGCGTAAAGTAGAGATCGGGCTGGCGGTTGCGCACCTGCTGCATCGTCAGCGCAAACAGCTCACTGTGGAACATCTTGTTGTTGTAGCGCTCTGGATGGGTGTCACCCTGCACGCCGAAGCGGAACGAGCTACCTTTGGCGCGCTGGGTGCGGAAGGTGTGGATGTTGTCCTTCGCATCGCCGCTGCCCCCAGCTTGGTAGTGAACACGGTAGTAGTACTTGGTGTCTTTGCTAAGTCCAGTGAGATCGATCACCATCGGCTCGCCTTTTACCGACGCAGCTGCCGGGCTCATCTTCGCATCGGTGATCGTCATTCCTGATGCATCAAGCTGGGTTCCGTACTCGATGTACATCTTGTCGCCCGCGGCATCGGCAAGGACGCTCACGGCAATCGAGGAATCGGTCGGACGTCCGAGCACAGTGTTCTTGATTGAAGCATTGATGAGCGGAACTTCTGTGGTTCCGCCATCGCTGTTTGCTCCCATATCGATCGGCTGATCCGTCGCAGGACTGCTGGTGCAGCCACCAAGCAGAGAGGAAGAGAGAACCAAGGCACAGACAGAGTTTCGGACTTGATTGGGATTGTGTTTGTTCATACTCGGTACAGTGCCGAGCGGTCGCCAAACGTTGAACGAAGCCGCAAATCTCCGCCCAAGCGGGGAACGGAAAAGGAGGGCTACGGCGCCACGGTCCGCCGACACATCACGAGGTTGTCGGTAAACAGGTTCTTTGACCAGATAAACTCGGCCCCCGCAAACAGTGCGGCATTCACTGTGTAGGCCGTCTTGGGACCAACCTGCGCGCTGGTGTAGCGACTGGCAAGCGGCCAGCTGCTGTCATCAAAACTGGGTGTACTCCAGTCTGTGGGAACCGGCCAAAACGCAGCCTGACAGCTCGCTAGATCTTTGCCGACACACGCCGCCGCGGCAGGGCAAGAGGAGGTGTCACGGCCTCCGGCAATGCAGCTTGGATCGTCGAGCGGAGCGACATAGTACGGAAGACAGCGCCAGTCCGCAGCCGTGACTGTGGTCTTGCCATTTGCATCGACAAATCGAGCCGCAATCCCGCCGTCACCCACCGCATTTGCGCCACGGTTTAGCTCAACCCCGACTCCCAGACTCTGTTCCCAGTCGATTCCGAGCAGGGCAATCGTCATCGGATACTTTGCCTTGAAGCGCACCACATGGGAGTTAAACGGTACGAAGTTGAGCGCATCTTTGCAGACATATTTTCCGTTTACATACAGCTCAAAGTAGTTGTCGGCATAGATGTAGCCCGTCACCTCGACTGCGCCTGGTGTGTCGTCGATGACGATGGTCTGGAGCTGACTTTGGTAGTTCGGATTTTGGCCGCCATTACAGGGGTTATGGAGATCGGTGCAGGTGGCTCCGCTGTGAATCGGACCCGGAACCGCGAACTTCTGGCCATCGCGCGCAGTTACGACGCCATAGTCGCCGTCAATGTAGCGATCCTCGGTGGGAGTACACATTCCGGTCCCCCCACCCTGTTTTGTACCTAGTCCAACACCAAGAGAGCG
>CAYTGC010000201.1:0-9264 GCA_964437195.1 uncultured Myxococcales bacterium
AATCGATTTGCGCCGCCTATCTTTTTTCAACAGCCTGAGGGACAGCACCTCTTGCCCGGCTGCGCGGGCGGACTCAATCCCTATCGGTGCACGTCCGTCCATCTACGAATCACAATGGCAGCGTCGCGGGACTGGGTCATTTCTTGCCGCGCTTGCTGTCTTGAAGCGGCAGCGGCGTCAGTGCAATCTTGAGCGAGTCCGCGCAACCACCATCCACCAAAACGATTCGATGACGGTAGCCCGGGGCCATGACTTCGACGCGGAGCGGTGGACTTCCTTCCGTCCACAACAAGACCGCATCCGCTGCACTGATGACGGCTCCGCCAGGCAAGAGGATCTTTGCACTGGCAGGAGAGACTTCGAGCCGACAAGGACGAGGCGACACCGAGGCTGCAGCCTGTGGCGCTGTGGTCTGACGCGGACTTGCGGGAATGTTGCGCGCCGCAGCAAGGAGTACCAGCAGAGACATGACAGCAGCTCCGACCCCCATCCAGCGCCAGCGCTGGCCGATTCGACCAATCACCACCGCGAACAGCTCTCGGGATGTACGGCGAGCCTCCGGCTTGACCATTCGATCAAAGCCAATAGAAGGATCTTCTGGAAGGATAGGTTCCAGACTCCCTGGGACCGTGTTTCGGGGCGGCGGGAAAAAGTTGCGAGGGTCTAGCGTGAAAACGGTTTCCCCATCGCAGCGCTCACGCACCTCGCGCAAGATCGAAATCACTCTCTCCATATTCGGACGCAGGGTCCGTTCCTTCAGAAGCATGCTCTCGATGAGATCGGAAAACTCCACGCCAATGTGGCCGGTTACGGAATTGAGACGGCGCGGAGTTGCGTAGATCTGCTTCCCCATCATCTCGTAAGGGGACTCTGCTTCGAAGGGTGGAACACCCGCGGCACATTCATACAGAATACAGCCGAGAGAATAGACGTCCGCCTTCTCGTCAACTGTGGCCGGATTCTGAAACTGTTCCGGGGCCGAATAGGTCGGCGTTCCCAAGTAGTCGGCAACCGTCTTTCCACCTCCCATCGCGAGTGTCAGTTTGGCGATCCCGAAGTCGACAATCTTGGTCCGCAAAGACGAGCTTCGACTCAGGTCAGGAATCAACATGATGTTGTCCGGCTTGAGATCGCGGTGCACAATCAGACGGGAATGGGCCGCACGGAGGGACTCGGCGAGCTGCTGAGCAACGTCCAGCATGACTTTCATTGGCATCGTTCGCTTGTGCAAAAGATACTCTGCCAGAGAATGCCCGGCGAGCAGCTCCATGACCAGAAAGGGGGTGCCATCCTCGAGCTTGTCCGCATCGAAGATCCTGATTACCCCCGCATGGTTGATTTCATTTACGGCACGCGCTTCATTTAGGAATCGTTCCACTAGCTCTCGATTGTGGGAAAACTCTCCGTGGAGGACTTTGATCGCAACGCGACGCGCGATCTGCTGGTGCTGGGCCTCATAGACGGTGCCCATTCCTCCTACACCGAGAACTCGGATCACTCGATAGGAACCAATCTGTTTTCGTTCAATCGACATGGGGCACACTCCTATGCAGTCCGTACAAAGCAAGGATGGGACCAAGGAGACGAGGGACGATGACTGTGCCACCTGAAGGCAAGTTGGCAGCAATTCCCTTCGGTTAGACCGAGCCGTGTCAACCTGGGGTCCATTGCGATGGCCCAAAGCAAGTGAGCCGCTGTGCCGACGCCCATGGGCGGACCTTTTTGCGCCCGCGAGAGCGCGCAGGATCGATGGAGCAAGGTGAGAGGGACGGAGCAGGATGGCCGATTCACTGCTCACGGATTGGTGAGGACAGTGGGTGACGTAGGAATGAAGTGAAGGGCGGAGGGCTGGGGCGGGCTAGTCTTCGATCTCGATCGAGGGCAGCGTCGGCTTCACGTGCATGGGGCGGACTGCGGCCTTGGTCGTAGGACCATGCTGATCCTTCCTCGGCGAGACCGGAACGTCCGACTTCCCGGTTCTTGCGCCACTACCGCTCGGCTCACCGCCCGATCGGCTGACCTCTGGCAGACGCGGAGAGACAGAACCGTGCGCACCGTTCTTCTCGCTGGCCGCGTCGGATCGTGGCATGGGTTCTTGCGTCGTCCGTTCCATCGCAGAAGCAGGCTTGCCGATCGCTTGGATGCTTGCAATGGTGGCACTCGGAAGCCCGATGGCGCCGAGCAGGACCAGCACGGTCTCCATCTTGCTGCTGCGGTGGCTCCGTACACCCGGAAGACTCAGCGGACGCGGTGCCACCTGCGGCAGCTCGGGTTTGGGAGGTGCAGCGCTGGTTGCCGCCTTCATCATCATCTTGGCGTACGTCTCACTTGGATACGGCTGCGTGGTCGGCTCATCTGCGACAGGCGTTGGCACCGGGCTCTGTTCCTGCTGACTCTCTTCCTCAGCATGCTCACGGCGACAAAGCTCGGCAAGCTTGCTGCAATCAACGCTCAGTGTTGCACGATCGTTGTCAGCTCGGTCACGACGAACATCGGTCTTCGGGGACATTTGCGGAAACAGACTCAACATGTGTAAAACTCCTTACGCTGGCTGCGTTGTCCGGTTTCTATTCCAAGTCGCGTGCCACATTCGCAAGGGAGAGTTCCTGTTCTGCAAGTGCTGAAAAGCACTGATGTTTGGGAAAACCCAGCTGGCGCGATGCTCCGTATCCCACTGGACATGCCCATGGGCCTACGCTGTCCAGCGAGCGCTTGCAATCGGGCGGAATCAAGGGGCGTTGCGGAGTGCGAAAAGCAGAATACGGCGAAGATCAGGAAAAGAAGGTCGAGCGATTCCTGTCGTCCAAGTCTTGGCGCAGGCTATATGCCATCAGCCGCCGCGCTTGGGACCAGTGATCTCGCGAGGGGGGGGTGGATCTTCTTCATCAGCGGATTCCTCGTCTCCGCCTCGCTTGTTTCCGGTGATCGGGGTGGGATCAGGCGGATCGTTGCTCTGCCGGAGTGCTGCGTAGCGCCGCTCGCCCGATGCATCCCTAGCCCCACCCGGTCCACGAGTTCGCCCGTTGATCTCTGTGCTGTCCGGAGGATCGCTCGGCGGGTCTTTCGGTGGACTATCGCCCTCTTCTTCCTCCCCACGGATAACGGTGGGGCGAAGGTGATGGCCAAAGGTTGGCTCATCATGAATTGGATCAGGCACGCGACGTTCGGTCTTTAGGAAGGACATCTCAATGCTCCGTTTGTTCACCCTCTATTTCGATGTGATTGGGAAGGCACATCGGAACCCGAGGTTGGGTGTCATCTGCTGGGCCACAGCCGTGGATCGACTCGCGCCGCGCGCAACGTCACGGCTCATGTTGTAGCTCCCCCCTTTGATTGAATAAGCAGTGGTGGGCGCGGCTTCAGTCTTCAGCGCATCTGCCGCAAGACTCTTGCACGGACTACAGCGAGGAAACGGATTCATGAAGGGATTGAGCGTCCACTCCATCACGTTGCCGCCGAGGTCAGAAATTCCCTCGGGAGTCACGTCCAGCGCTGCGCTTCCTACCGCTGCGGGTTGTGCTCCAAGTTCTTTGCAGAGTCCGTCTCTCCCGCGCTCGAGGACCACCCCCATGCAGTCCGGCAGTGCCACGCCCCAAGGATACAAACGGCGCGATCGTCCTCGTGCCGCAGCCTCCCACTCCACTTCCGTAGGGAGTCTGCCCCCGCGCTTCTGACAGATTCGCTGCGCCGCCATGTGCGTCACTTGGACCACGGGACGCGACTCAAAGCCCGGGCGAACTTGCAGGCGATTTTCCACCAACTCAAGACCACTTCCCATCCCATTGCGCTGAAACAAATCAAGCATCAAGGTTCGCTTCCCATCGACCTCACGCAAAGAAAGCTGGCGCGGCGGTTTGCCATTCACGGGTCGAAGATCGATCTCTTCCTGCATGCTGTTCAACGTCCGCAGAAACAGCTCGTTGGTGACTTCGGTTTTGTCGAGATAAAACGCGCTCGTCGACACAAGCTGCGGCTGGGCTTCGCGCAAGATGATCGCGGGATCGCAGCTTGCGCGGGTGTTTCGCTGCTCGCAGTCTCTCTGGGCAGCGGCGATTTCTTCCGGGTTCGATCCCATAAAGAGTGATGTCGGAGGAATCAGCGCCGTACCCACCGGGGCATTCTTTGCGAGTACGGCCAGCTGCGCCTGACTTAACTCATCAGCGGACTTGCGGTATCGCGAAAGAAGCTCATAGCTGACAGCGCTGCCATTGGGAATCAGCACACTCGCAAGCAGGAAAGCCAGCGTCTGGTTGGGTCCGACAAGACCCCGCCGATCCGGTATCTTTGTCCCCGACTCGAAATAGGCAACGATCTCTGCCGCGGTGGGGCGAAACTCCGGGTGTTTCTCCAGCATCTCTGCAACCAGCTTGACGAGCGGCGGCGGCGCATCAGGCCAGAGTGCCTTTAGCGATCGTGGTGGTCTGTTGATGTGCGCATCGATCCACTTGGCCGCGCTGTCTTCCGCGACTTGATACGGCGACTCCCCAGTCAGAAGTTCAAACAGGACCAGACCCAGGGAGTAGATGTCTGTGCTCGCATCGACGGACTTTGCCGCCTCGCACTGCTCCGGTGACATATAGTGAACCGTGCCGAGCTGAGACTGGCTGCGCGTCTTCTGTTCGTGATGATGCAGGAATTTGGCAATTCCGAAGTCTAATATCTTGATTTGCCAGCCCTTGCCAGAAGAGTCTGTCACGATCATGATGTTGCGCAGATTCAGATCGCGATGGACGATACCCTCTCTGTGAATGTGAGATAGAGTCGAAGCAGTCTGCCGCAGAAGCTCACTCGCCAGGTCCACCGGGAGCTTACCACCTTGCTGCGCAACGAACTCGCGCAAGGTCTGGCCTTCGACCAGCTCCATCATGATGTAGAGCTGGCCATCGGGAAGATCTCCCGAGTCAAAGAACGTCACAAGGTTGGGGTGGCGGACTTTGGCGAGCGCACTGGCTTCGTCGTGAAAGCGCCTGCGCCGGATCTGCTCGCTTTCTGAATCCACATCAGAATCAGGGCGAAGAAGCTTCACGGCCAGACGATTTCCGGTCTTGCGATGGACCCCCTCATAGACGGTTCCCATTCCGCCTTCGCCGAGACGACGAACAAGTTGGTAGTTGCCCACCGTCACGCCCACCCGTGGGTCCGAAATCGGCATGGTAGCGTCTGTCATCTCGATGAACTTCGACGGTACATCCATAGGTTCTTTCTACAGCACGCACAGAGCGCGCGGAAGACTCTTCATATCAATCTGTATCACTTGCCAAAAGGAGGACAGTATGTCTTTTGCCTCCGTTTTGGCCTGCTGGGGTTGAATCACGTCAAGCTGCTGCTCGCCTCCTTCAAGAATACAGCCCTTGTCATCGATTGCGGCGATCTGCACCTCGATCGGAAGTGAGACGTCAAGCAGCTGGGAGGGCAGCGCCATCGAGAGCGTCCGCATGAGCGGCCCGGTAGCGCCAAACTCCATCAGGATAGGTTCGTTGTCCGGCAGTCGCACGCTGACCTCATACTTTCGGATGCTTGGATTGCGTTCCTTTTGGCCGAGCCGAAGATGAAGCATGGGGCGACCTGCGAGGAGCCAGCGCACGCGATCAAGCTGCTCGATGGTTCTCGCGGGACCGCCCAGCCACGACACAAAGAGCGTCCAAAACAAAATCAGCACGCCGATGAATCGGGGTGTCTTGGGACCTGGTTTGGATGGGCTCGGTATGGGCGTGGGCATGGCGGCTCCCTATTCCTCGGGGTATAGCATGTCCCATGCCAAGAGCGACGCAGCTTTCGTCGTCGCTGAGTGTGAATCACCTGGCTTGGGTGGATCACCCTGCCCATGGGCGCCCATGGGCGCTGGGCCTGCTCAAGTGCCCACTTGTTTCAAGCGGATCACCTTGGCGATACTGTTTTTATGAAGGACACAGAGACCAAGACGCTACCCAAGAACGGAACGCAACAATCTACGAGACGTGGCGCTCCGCAGCTTCGCATCCTGTACTCGCCTTCGTATCAGGGTCGTCCGATCTATTCACTGCTCAAAGGAATGACTGAGATCGGACGCGCTGAGGGCGATGGGAAGATTGCGTTCCCAAACGACAGTGGAATGTCAAAACTGCACGCGAGCATCAAGGTAACGGACTCAAGTGGGAACGTATTTTTGCGAGATCACAGCAAAAACGGAACCACTGTGGGCGAGACGCAGCTCAGCAAGAATGAAAACTTCCATCCGATCGAGGATGGCGATGTGATTCGGTTCGGGAACACCATTGCCATGATGCGGTACGAACCCGTAAAACCTGAAGATGCGAAGATCCCGAGCCTGATTGGTGTCTCCTTGGTGATGAAGGAACTGCGGGCGACGATCGCACGAGTTGCCGAAGAAGACTCGGTCAGTATCTTGCTTCGCGGCGAGACGGGCACAGGGAAGGAAGTGGTGGCGCGAGCGATCCACCAGCTTGGCAAGCGAAAGGCAGAACCGTTTGTGGCGGTCAACTGCGCTGCGGTTCCAGAAACACTCGCAGAAGCAGAGTTCTTCGGAAACACCAAGTCGGCCTTCACGGGAGCGGTTGCGCGCAAAGGTTGTTTTCGCGCGGCCCATGGTGGAACGCTTTTCTTGGATGAGATTGGAGACATGTCTGCAAGTCTTCAGCCCAGACTGTTTCGAGCCTTGTCCGAGAAAGAGATCACACCGGTCGGAAGCGAAGAGCCGGTCTTCGTCGACTTTCGATTGATTGCTGCAACCAATCAGCCGCTGTGGAACGAGGGACAAGTCAGCAACTTCCGCAAGGAGCTCTTTGGCCGGATTTCGCAGTTCCGAATTGACATTCCACCGCTTCGCGACCGTCGAGAGGACATCGTTCCTCTCCTTCTTCATTTCTATCCGGACGCCGTGAACCTGCTCGATGCAGAGTTCGTGCATGCCTTGCTCCGCTATGACTGGCCGCTCAACGTCCGTCAGCTGTTCAACATCTCGCAGCAACTTCGAATCGATCGTTCGGCAGCCAACGTGATCAAGCTCCTTCATCAGCTAGAGCAAGATGCTGAAGATGACCAAGATGACGCGATGACGAGCCGTGAGGGGGACAAGGCAAAGACTCCTTCTGCCGATCGATCTGCCAGCGGGGATGAACGCCCGCATGTGGTGCCATCGAAAGAACAGCTGCACAGCTACATGACTTCGCATCAGGGCAATGTCTCTCGCGTTGCGCAGAGCCTTCGCTGCGATCGTCGATCGGTACGACGTTATCTGGCTCTGCACAAGCTGTGCGCCGATTCCTACCGGCCACCATCCGGTTCAAGCTCTGCGGCCAGCTCCCCCTAAAGGACGTTCCGCATCTGATGCGGCGCATGGGCTCTGTTCCTCTTCATGATTTAGTCTGGGCACTCAAACTGAAAGATGGCCGCCGCGTACCTTCCTTGTCCTCCCGCTGGTCGCACGATTAACTGATGAAGGCCAGCATCGCGAGGACGAATCGCGGCAAACGGCGTCTGGCTTCCGGTGATCGTCACGTGACGTTCGGGCAGTGGAGTCCACAGGGATGTCGTGAGAGAACGCATCGACGTCTCGCTGACTGCTGCGATCAGATAGCACTCTCCAGCTTGCAGCCGAAACGATGCTGCACGTCCTTCCGCCTCCTGAGCGAAGCCAGTCATTGGCTTGCCAACCTCTTTGGCTGTGGTCTTGGGTACAAGCCTCTGCGCGCTCTGCACCGCGTGCTGCCGGAGCTGACGAAGCAGGGCCGTGTCTTGCTGAGCCACCAAGGCTGGCGCTGGCTCTTCTGAAAACTGACCTGCGGATGCGGGCTTGGGCTGGCCCGGACTCACCCGAGACAGAAGCTGATCAAGATAGGCACTGTTCTGTTCCTGACGGTTGCTCTGTCTCTGCCAGTCCCGCCGCTCGGCCCGCGACTTGGCCACCCGCCGCAGCTGCAGATGGGATGTACGCGGGTCGACTTGCTTCCGCTGTACCGACAAACCGGGTGTTTCTACCGGGTGGGAACGACGCGGCTTGCCTTCACTTTGCGAAGAACAGAAGGACATCGCAAGGAACGCAGCACATAGCGAATACGCATAGCGGACTCGGGACGAAAAACGCAGATGAGAACGGCTGGACATGTGGACCCCCCAATCGATCAAGATGTGAACCCCCTAAGCGCTCACCAGATGGCTTAGTGGTTGGTTCGTTCGGTATCGCAGACTTGCAACTCCTGATCCAGCTTTGTCAAAGCGTCAAGTCGCTGAAAGGATGGAGGAAGTCATCTGAAGTCGAGATCTGAAGTCGGCTAGCAACTGGTTCGGAGTCGAAAATTCACCACTGTGCCCATGGGCTTCCCTTCTGAGCACAGTGATGTTTTTTCTAGTGACCGAGGTGAGACAGAACCCAGCCTGCAGCAGCCGAGAAAGGAATCCCTGCGCAGATAACGCCCAAGGCAATGCGATGATAATCACCAGCGCGACGAAGCTTGTCCTGCATCTGAAGGAGCTGGTTCTTCGTCTCGCGCTCTCGGAGCAGAATAGAGTCGGACAGAATGTCCGAAAGGAGCTGGTTGTAGATCCGCCGTGACTCGTGAAGGAGTCTCTTGGCGGGCTCCGGCCCTCTCTCGATGCGGCTGCTCACAAAGGAGTCGGCAAGACCACGAACCATCGCGCGCAGAATCAGAATCAGCAGTTCGTCTCGATAAAAAGGCTCGGGAATCCTATCTCGGCAGATCTTGTAAAGAGGCTGATTTGCACTGAGCGACTCTGCCTCCAGGCGCTGCGGTGTGTACTGAAGAGAGCCAGCCAAGTGCCCGATCTTTTCAACTTCGGTATGCTCGCCCGTGAGGATGAAGTAGAAGATGGCACCTAGGGCGTAAATGTCATGCGCCTCTCCGAGTGGGCGAATCAAGTCATACTGCCGGGTGTGCGCGTGAGGCGGTGGACTGTCCTCAAACTTGGCCCAGTACTGCTCGCTTCCTACGGGCTCCTCGACGACTTCCTGAACCATCACATAGTAGTGATGATGCGGATCTCGCTCGTCAGCCAAGATGTCTCCCTTCATCAGCGCCAGCTCGCCAGCCTTTGGGGGAATCAGATTGTCAGGAACGCGGAAGCGGTAGCCATTCGGCTCGAACTCGATTCGCTGGTTGAGCTTGATCTTGCGATTGCGCGACTCACTGGACAAATAGGGAAGCTTCTCATTCGCGGCAAACAGAAAAGATGCGGGTTCCTCGTACCAGTTGCGCGAGAGCTGATGCTGATCAGCGAGGCCAAAGTCGATCACTTTGGTGGCAAAGG